>JAXSOH010000049.1:0-11632 GCA_037925805.1 Aquificaceae bacterium | reverse complement strand
AAGGTCATCTGCGAAGATAAGTGGGAATATAGCGAGGGATAAGGTTATAAGGCTAATAAGGAGGGGTAAGAGGGCGTGGAAAGAAGCAAGTGGTTATGGCAAGCGATGGCTTGTAGAGAGCTTTTTTCTGTATTCAAGCGATGGTTTGGGGAATATGTAAGTCATATGAAAATTGAGAACATTAGGAAGGAGGTTATGCTTAAGGTGAGGTGTATGTGGTATAGTATAAACAGGAAGTGGAATTTTGACAGAAGTTTAAAATTTGCATCGTTAGACAGAGCAGATTTAAATCTATGCCTAAACTAATAGTTCTACAAGAAGGAGCAGATTTAGACGCCCTTTCTTCTGCCTACGGCATTATTCTTCTGTATGAGGATGCTTTTCTTTTCAAACCCTCTTACCTCTCTAAGAGAGCCAGCGAAGTGCTTAGCCATTTCAAAGAAAGGTTTAGGGTTTTAGATAACTTGCCTGAGAGCTTTGACCTTGTGCTTGTAGATAGCCATGACTATGAGGAATACTTGCAAAGGTTTGGTGAAAGAATAGGCAAGATATACATATTTGACCACCATCCCTCTGCACCTAAAGGCTTTGGGGGGAAAGTGGATGCGGTGGGAAGTTGCACAACTCTTATTGTAGAGGAGCTCATGGAAAAGGGAAAGGATATAGACAGCGAGTCTGCCACCATATTGGCTCTTGGTATATACGAAGATACAGGCATGCTTACCTATGAGGGAACCACGCACAGAGATGCAAGGGCGGTAGAGTGGCTATTGCAAAAAGGCTTAAACCTTAAACTTCTTAGAAACTTCTTAAGTAGTGATATAAGCAAGGAGCATATAGACCTTCTTTCAAAGCATTTGATTAGCCTCGAAAATCTGTTTGTGGATGGTAAAAAGGTAAGTCTTGTGGTTTTGAGAATGGAAGAATACAAGCCAGACCTTCTGAGCCTTGTGTATGAGCTTAGGGAGATAAGAGAATCCTATGCCTTTTTTGTTATTGTGGAAGCAGGTGGGAAAACTTACCTTTTTGGACGCTCTCTTAGGGATGAGTTTGATGTGTCTGAGGTGCTTGAAAGGCTGGGTGGTGGAGGGCATGAGTTTGCAAGTGCGGGTAAGTTTGAAGAGGTCTCTGGAGAGAGGCTCAAGGCTGTATTAGAGGCTGTGTTAAGGGGAGAGAGAGTTCTGCTAAGGGTGGGTGATGTCATGAGCTATCCACCTTTTGTTCTTCATGAGGATATGGATATAAGCCTCGCGCTTCTTGAGCTAACTCAAAGGAACTTTGCAGGTGCACCAGTGGTAAATGACGAGGGTAGGATTGTGGGAGTTGTATACAAAAAGAGCCTTCTTAGGGCTCAAAAGCATGGCTTGAGTGGAAAGGTTAGAGACTTTATGGTGGAAGAGTTTCATAGGCTTGCTCCAGAGGACTTTGTGTGGGATGCGGAGAATATCCTTTCAAAATACGGAGAAAAGCTCATACCAGTCCTTTCTGAGGGAAGAGTGGTAGGTGTGATAACAAGGTTAGACTTACTTCATGCCTACAGGAAACATATAGAACAAACAAAAGCCTACGAGAGAAAGCTCTCCGTGCCAGAAGGATTAAAGCCTATGTTGGAGAAGATAGGAAATAACGCACAGGAGCTTGACTATAAAGTTTATCTTGTGGGAGGTGTGGTAAGGGACTTGCTTATGAAAAAAAGCATATGGGACCTTGACCTTGTGGTGGAGGGTGATGCGGTAAGGTTGGCACAAAGGCTGGCGGAGGAATGGAATGTGGATTGCCATACTTTCCCTGAGTTTGGAACCGCACACATGAAGGTAGAAGGCTACAAGTTAGAGTTTGCCACCACAAGAAGAGAAACCTACCCTCATCCTGGGTCATACCCAGTGGTGGAGTGGACAACCTTAAGAGAAGACCTGCTCCGTAGAGACTTTACCATAAACGCTATGGCACTTTCTATAAACCCAGAAGACTTTGGCACACTTATAGACTATTTTGGAGGACTTAAAGACCTCAAAGACAGAGTAATAAGGGTTTTACATCCTATGAGCTTTGTGGAAGACCCAGTGAGAATCCTTAGAGCCTTGAGATTTGCAGGCAGGTTTGACTTTAAACTTTCAAAAAGCACAGAAAAGCTCCTGAGGAGTGCAGTGGAAATGGGTCTAATAAAAAAAGCTCCGAAGGGAAGGATACTAAACGAGCTAAGGCTTGCTCTCAGAGAGGAAAAGCTCTTGGAGGTTCTCAGGCTCTACAAAAAGTATAGGGTTCTTGAGCAGGTAATAGAGGACTTTGAGTTCAGGCACGACATAGAAACGGACTTAGAAAAGCTAAGAGAGATAATAAGCTGGCACAGAATAGAGTTTCCTCAAGAGAAAATAGACTATGGCTGGGTATATTTTCTACTGCTTATAAAGAACCTCAAGGAGGAGACAGGAGAGCTTATCCTGAGAGACATTAGTGCACCCTCTTGGGTAAGGGAAAGCTACAAGCTGTTAAAAGAGAGCCTACACAAGGTCATACAGAACCTAAAAACTTCGGAGAAAAACTCAGAGGTTTACTTAATCCTCAAGGGAAAGCCTATAGCTTTTCTTCTAATCCTTATGGTCTACCAGAGAGACAAGGTAAAGCTATATTTAGAAAAGCTCCGTCATATAAAGGTTGAAGCAGAAAGGTTTAAAGGGCTTGAGGGTAAAGAGCTTGGGAAGGCTATGGAGAGAGAAAAGCTAAGGCTGATGGATACTCTACTCCTCTGACAGGTAGCCAAATATGGCTTCTATGATGGAGAGGAGTATGGATATGATGTTTGCCGCAAGGGCACCAACCGCAAGGCTAACCGCTTCTGGAATATCTCCCAAGAAGTATATAAAGGTAGCAGGTATAAGGTGAAGGTCTGCCACAAGGCTTGCTGCGGTCATTTCTGTCGCCAATATCTTACCCTCGCCAAGCTTTAGTATGGTGGCGGTTAGGTTTGCTATAACCGTTATCACAAGTTCGTAGGGATTTGGATTAAAAATAAAGCTAATGTTTGTGGTGAGAGCCATAAGGAGGAAAAAGTCTGTCATTATCTTTTTGAGCCTCATATTAAAACCTCCTTGTAGAAATCCATAGCCTTTCTTATGTTTGAAGGCTTACCAAGCAATAAAAGTGTGTCCCCTTCTTCTATCTGCGTGTCTCCAGACACTGTAAGGTCAAGGCTTCCATCGGACCTTCTTATGCCTATAACGGTAACGCCATAGACCCTCCTTATATCTATCTCTTTAAGTTTTTTACCCACAAGGGAGCTACCACTTTGGACAAGTAGTTCTACTATCTCAAGATCCGCCTCCTCGCCATAAGCTATCCTATCAAAGAGGTCAGAAACATAGCCTCCTGCTTCATGTAGCATGTAGGAGAATACTCTATTAGCTATTAACTTATCAGGGACTATAACCTTGTTGGCACCAAGCTCTTCCAACTTTTGAGCTGTGCCGTCAGTGGGTGCAGTGGAGTATATAAATAGCTTATTCCTATCTGGCACAAGCAGTCTTGCAGTTGCAATAACCGCTATGTTTTTTGCTTCATCTTCCATATTGGCTATGAGATACCTTGCCCTATGTATTCCTGCAGAGTTAAGAGCGGTTTTTTTATAAGGCTCTTCTGTTATGAAATACCTTATGTTGTGTAGCTGTAAATACTTTAAGGCTTCTTCCCTTGCGTCTATGACTACAAAGTCAATTTTCCTTTTACGCAGAGCCTCCGCAAGCCATGCAGATGTTTTGTTATATCCACACACTATGGCGTGGTCTTTTAACTTTTCAATATCTGTGAGCATCTTTATATATTTTATTATGTTTAGCACATCGCTTACAAGAAAAAGCCTAACAATTACCGTCACAGAAGTGGTAAATACGCCTATACCCATTAGGGCAAGAAAGGTGGTGAATATTCTGCCTGCTGGAGTGTCTGTCCCCTTGGCTATTTCTCCAAAGCCTATAGTTCCTATGGTTATAACGGTCATATATATGGAGTCTATAAAGTTGCCACCAGAGAGGACCATGTATCCCAGCGTGCCTACGCTAAGAGAAAAATGGAGTAAAAGAAGGGGTATTCTCAGCTCCTTTAGAGACTCTATGAGTCTACTTTGATAGATGTATATCAATTGCTTTTCTTTCTTCTTTTTGAGCCTGAGCTTTTTCTTTATCTCCTTTAATCTTGACAGTTTTGGCATGTGTATTTATATTTTACATAGTTCCCTTAGGGGGCGAATGGGTTCGACGGGAACCGTAGGACAGGGTTGCAGGCAGGGTGGCAACCTAAAGAGCCACTAAAAACACTTCCCGAAAGGGAACTCGCTCTCGCTGCCTAACTGAAGGCAGTGGCTCTGCAACCGCTGTGCCTCTGGGTGGTTGACAGGGCTTAGAGACAGGGGTGTAGGCACAGGTTGGTGCAGGGCTGACCTGAGCCGAAAGGCTTCCCTGCTCGCCTCTTGGGAGTTTGCCAGGGGACGCCCACGGGGTCAGAAGCAAAGCACTGGCTAAGCCTGTAGAGGCTCTGGGTTCTGAAGGTTCTCGGACGCGGGTTCAATTCCCGCCGCCTCCACCAAACTAAAACTCCTCAAGCTCTCCCTCTTCAAAGCTAACGCTTTCTATAGCAGGAATAAGTTTGTCAAAAACCTGATAAAAGTCTTCGCTTAGCATTCTTACATACTTTCCATAAACATTCTGAAAGGCTTTTGATACTATGGCTTCCTTTTGGAGTGCGTTCTTTAGTCCAAGCTCTTCGTATCTTTTGTTTAGAACCTCTTTTGCCTTGAGGAGAACCTTAACCCTTTCTTCTCTTTCCTTCTCTGCTTCACTCAAGGGCTTTTCCAGAAAGGCATCCACCTTCTTGAGCACCTTTTCAAAGGCATAGCCAGGGAACTTCTTGTCTTCGTGCCTGTCTACTACAAAGCCTACAGTAATTAAATAAGCATCCTCTATGAACCTTTCTAAACGGTATTCGGGAAGATTTGGGTCCCTTTGGAGATAGGACATGAATATCTCATAAGCCTGATGTGCTCTGTCCTTTAAGGAAGGGACCTTCTCTATATTTAAGGCTATTATGTAGTCCTTGGCAGAGGGTGGCAATATTATGGCTGGGAACTCCTTAATACCAAGCTGTCTACCAGCCTCAACCCTGTGTTGTCCATTTATAACCTCATAATAACCATCCTCTGTAGGAACTACAGATATAGGCTCTACAAAGCCAACTTTTTCCATAGATTCCATAAGCCTCTTTATATGCATATCCGAAAGCTCACGCTGAATAGAGGGTATAAGTATCTTCTCAGAAGGTATCATGGCAAACTCAAGCTCAAGCTCTTTTATAGGCTCTATAAACCTCATGCCTTAACTTGCCTTTGCACCCTCTTTTATATCCTTGTCTGGGACAATAACAGAGAGGTTTTCTCCGTCAGAAAGTGCCAGCACCATACCTTGAGACTCCACACCGAATATCTTCCTCGGCTTTAGGTTTGCCAGCATTAGCACCTTCTTACCCACCAACTCCTCTGGGCTATAATGCTTTGCTATACCAGCCATAAAGGTCCTCTCCTCTTCTCCAAGAGAAACCCTCAACTTTAAAAGTTTTTCTGAACCTTCTACCCTCTCTGCAGACAGCACCTTCGCAAGCCTTATGTCCAATTTTAGAAAGTCCTCTATGCCTATAAGTTCCATAGGAATATATATTTTAACTCACTTCTTTATCACCAGGAAGATGTCTGAAAAACTCCACCAGTTCATACAAGATAGTTCTTAGAGGAAACACGTAGGAACTTTTAACTCCATCATTGGCTTGACGATTTATAGTTAAGTAAATATTCCTTTCCTTTGAGTATAGGCTTAGTTTGCTGTAAGGCACTTGAAAGGCTTCGCTTTCATACATAGAAAGGGCGATAAGGGTAAAGAGGAAAAGATTGTGCTGTTGAGAGTAAACCTCATCAGAAGACCATCCTATCTTCTCTGTATAAAAGACCTGCAGGGCAGGATGATGTATGTCTTCAAATTCCCTTGAAGGTCTTGCAGGTTTTATGGCTATGGCCGCTGCGTCTTCTTCAAGCCTAATACCCAAGCTCTTTGCAAGTTCATTAAACTGTTGAGTGTATATAACAAGACAGTCATTGTCCGCCTTTTGAGAAACATATGCGGTCTTTAGTTCCTTGTATCTCACAAAGAGGGCTTTTCTTTCAAAATCGCTGTAGCTACACATATCCTCATAGAGGACCTTTGCATACCCGTCCTTTAACGCACTAATAAAACAGAACCTGCTCCTTTTGTCCTCCATCCTCTGCCTTATGTATTCCTTCAATCTATCCACATCCTCTCCAAAATAATCACACATCACAAAGAACTTATCCTCAAGCCCGATGCTTGCGGTATTACCTTTTGATTCAATAGTGTAAACCTCATACATGTAGTGTCTACTTGCAGAAACCAAAGATATTTCACTTTTCTCATAAAAGAAACGCGGTGATGGCTTTTCAAGTATAACGTAGACTACAACTTCTTCTGGAAGTTTAAAGCCATCAAAGTTAAAGTGTAGTATCTTGGAGTCCTTATAGAGGCTTATAAGCATATTTTTAATCACCGCACTGCTTGTAATCGTGGAAAGAAAACGTTTTGTTGCAGTCTGGAATGGCAAGCCATAGTAATCATACAGAGAACTTATACTATCCCAAAAGTCATACCTCTGGTCTTTTTCAAGGTCTGTATTCAAAAGCAAAAGTGCTCCTGAGACGTTCTCCTTTTGCTCCAAACTAAGTCTCAAAAATCCGTTCAATCTTGCGGTAAAATACATAAGGGCATGCAGAAGTTTCAAAGATTCCTCGTGTTTTAGCTCTCTTGAGTTGCTTTCCAAACCCTTTAAAATCTCAAAATACTCCTTTCCTCCAAAAAGTAAATGTATTGGTCTCACATCCTTCACACTAATCTTCACATCTCCAGCATATCTAAATTTAGCCAATCTGTTCTTTAAGGCTTCTATCTGCCTGTTGTCTATTCCATCTTCATAAAATACAAAAAGCTCCAAGTTCCTTGCTGACACTTGATAATAACCGTAGCTTACAGAGGTTTTCTTGCCTGTATCCCTTTTCTTAAGGAAAGCACCCACAAGTTTTTTACTTTTTATTCCTCCACTTAGCACCTTTTTAATAAACCTTAGCCACTCCTTGCGAAGCTTGGTGAGATTCTCCCCTTTAAAAGCTTGGTCCAAAAGCTCCTCCAAGTCCTTTAGGCTCTTACCTGTGCTCTCTAAGTGTCCTTTTAAGTCTTCAAAGTCTTTTGCTTTTTGTAGCTCTTGCCAGAGATTTTGCTTGGTATCTGGTCTCCTGCTATACATACTAACGCTTGAAACGAGTATAACGTTCTCAAAACGGTCAAAGTTTACAGGGAAAAGGTAGTAAGCTAAAGTAGAGAAGGGAAAGTGATAGTGCGAACCATACACTCCACGCTTAATGTCCTCTAAGATTTCCCTAACCTTTTCAAGATACTCTCTTACCCATTGGTCTTCTGCTACCTCAAGCAGGTCTTCTAAAAGTTCCTGCCTTAGGTCATACTTTAGCTCCTCAGAAAGCTCTTCGTCTTCGTGCCCTCTTATCCTCAAAAAGATAATACCCGCATAGTGTTGAATATCAGAAGGGTTTCCCAAGTCCAGCTCTGCAACATTAAACCTTTCATTTTCATCCTTCCTATAAAAACCTACCTTTTGCTCTGACTTCATAACCTTAAATAGGCTTATCCATCTATTTACCGCCTGCCTACTATATATAGCATCCCCAGAAACCCTGTAGTTTAGATTTTCCAAAAGCCCTCTAAGCTCTCCGTCCACTTTCTGCCTATCTATAAACTTCTTTGCTATCTTTGCCATATTGTCTAAGTATTGTGAGTTTCTATTGTGGAAAAGTCCAGCGCAGACAAAGTTTCTGCTAAAAGGCTCACCCTTAGAAAAGGCATCCATCCTATCATCCCATTGTCTTGCAGGCAACTCCTTTTCCATAGATTACCCCTCCATAAAAAGTCTATAAATAAATTCTATAGGAAACTTTGCAAAGCGTCCACTTAAAACTTCTTTGTAAGGATAGTCTTCTCCAAGAGGAATAACCGCATATTCCTTTTGCCCTTGTATGTTCTTACAGCTTGTGCTTACATCCATGCTTGCACCAAGCACCACTGCACCACCTCTGCCCACCCTGCCTGAGATATTAAACCTAAGATACTCGTCCTTTGGTTCGCCCAAAACATACTGTGTAAAGACCCAAGAATAAACCGGTATCAAAAAGATAGTCTCGTATACCTCCCTTGGTGCAATAACGTTTAGAAATTCTTCTATCTCTCTTGTTTTTTCTTCATTATGCTCCATAAGTTTAGATTTGACCTTTTCTAAATAAAACTTTGTCTTCTTTCTCTTTTCATTATCAAAGCCCATATGCAGTCTGCCTCTCATGAGTATGTATGGATGATAATATTCCACGTTTTCAAGTTTTCTTGGCACATCGTTTGTATACATAAACATGCCAGACAGAATCTCTTTTTCCAACAGATATATATACTTTGATACCTCTTGATCCTTTGACTCCATCATATAGACATCATCAAGAAACTTTATTATATTTTCAAGCTCAGAAAAGCGATGCATTTTATAAATAGTGGTATGCTGTGAAGGAATAGGCACTATAACATACCTTTCTGGAGTTCTAAGAAAGTCCTCTATAATCCTTTGAACCACTAAGTCAAGCAATAGCTTTTGTTTTAACTGCTCTCTTTTGTAAAAAAGACTTACCAAGTCCTTGTCCTGATATTCCACAAGCTGGGTTATCTTTTCAACAGTGTATGGATTTTCTTTTTGAATTACATGAATAAGATGGATATGCTTGGGTTTTTGTTCTGTGATTTCGTCACCTCTTGCCCTTGAAATAGCTTGTATAACTTCAACAAGGTTTTGCTCTATACCCCAGTCTGTTATAACTATGAATATTTTTTCCACAGGTTTGTGAGGTCTGCTAAAATCAAGACCCCTTGAAACTGCGGAAGTGCCCATAATAATATCCTGGCTTCCCTCGTTTATGTCCCTTTGACTTTTTCTGGAACTTGCGGTTATATAAAGATTAGAAACACCCTTGCTGTTAAAGTATTCAGAAAGCTTTGCTATTATTTCCTTATCTTGCACATACAAAAAGGCTGTGCTTTCTTTTTGCAGGTTTTGTATTACATAATCTCCTATAAACTTTGTTAAGTCCTCCTGTTTTTTTGTATCTACATCAACTATAAACTTCCTGTTTATATGCAAACCGCTTGCAGGATATCCATGTTTTGCGTATATATCAAAGGGAATATCCTCATATTGAGTTTCCAAAGTCTGTTTATGACTACAAAGGACAAGAGAATCTGGGACAACTTCATAAGACTTAAACTCATGCATAAGCCTTTCCAAAAGCTCGGGAGAGTATCCATTGGCATCAAAAAGATACAAATAAGCCTTCCCTCCCATTTTCTTCACCTTTGAAAGAAATTCAAACATTCTATGCACCGCATCAAGACCGTTTCTGTAGCCCAAAAACTCGTCAAGAATAATATGAATGTAGTAATTTTGGGTATGTATGCCTGACCTTAAGAGTTTGTCAAGATGCCTTGCAGTGTTTAAAGCAGGCGTGTCTACAATAGCCTGTATAGTGGCAAAGCCCCATATCTGTGAATGGTTTTCTCTTACTGACTTCAAGATTGCGTCTACAATTCTTTTGATTACACCCTCCCTATTTTCCACATCCTTAAAGCCTTCACCTATATGTCTTACAAATTTACCTTCTTGTGCTATTCTTCTTTCGTATATAACCTTTACAGGCTTGCCACTCTTCTCCACACTATACTTTTCCTTTTCTACAAGGCTTACCCTCGTTGCCATGTATAGCACTATGTGTTTTCCTTGAGAGTTAAGTATGAGGTTTCTCAAAGTAGAAGTTTTTCCACTACCTGCGGAATGAAGTAGTGCAATAGCTTTGCAGTCTCCTTGAGAGGTGAGGAATTTTTCCAGTCTTTCCTTAACATCTCTCCTTGCTTCTTGTATAGGATTTGTGTTTACAACAACAGGACTATTTTCTCTTTGCTCTATCTCTTGTAGATACTTTTGTATTTCTTCCTTTAGTTTCTCTTCTAACCTTCTTCTCTTTCCTACTCTCTTTTCCACAGTTTCGTCAATCTCACTATAAGCCCATTCCTTGCTCTTTAAGCTCTTGTATATCTCCTTTACTTCCTCCCTATATCTGGAAAGTTCGGATACATCCTTAGAAAGCACAAACCTTATCCCATAGGACTCCGCAGCAGGATACAACAGCTCAAGGCATAGCTCCCTTAGTCCTTGATTTCCCTTTTCTGTAAGATAGTCCACCGCATAACAAACCAATTGAGAAAAGCCTTTTATTTCCACAAAGACATCTTTTAGGTCCATAAGCGTTTGCTTAAGAGATAGGAAGTTTTTAACAAACTTAGAAAAGTCCAATTCTCCCAAGGAAATGTTAACTGGCACTCCGGGGTTAACCACTGGAAGTCTTGGCAAGTCTCTAAAGTCTTCACTTCTTCCCCTATCAAAGACTTCCTTTAGCCAGGAGAGAAGTCCAGAGAGCTTAAAGTCCACTATGTATAAAGTCTTACCTTTTATGTAGACAAGGTCTGCGTTTTTCCAAACAATATCTGAGGACTCCTCCCCCATTTCAAACTTCTCAAGATGTATGTTTTTGCCATCTTCCGCATACAAAAGACCACCATAATATCCAAGTAGGTAAGTGGTAAGTGTATATACCCTCTCCGCATTTTCAGGTGTTATAGTTGTTCCAATCTTGCCCCACTCTTGTATAGGCTTTTGAAGCTCTTCTATAAGCTTTTCCTTTAGCCCCTCGGTCCTCAAAAGGTCAAAGAAAATTCTTTGAAAGCCTTTGAGATACTTAGGTGCTACCCTTTGCAGGAATCCTACCTTAAAAGCCCCCTCAAAGACAAAACCTTCAAGAATGGTTAAGTCTTTCATATCTCTCGCATAAAATACTTAACGCCAAAAAGTTAGTTTTTCTGACTAAAACCTCGCCTCACAGACCTGCTCGTATTCTATTAGTTCCTTTATCTTTGGCTCTTTGCCACAGAGGGGGCATTGTGGGTCTTTGCGGAGCTTTACCTTTCTGAAGTCCATAGACAAGGCATCCATTATAAGAAGTTTACCCACAAGAGGCTCACCTATACCAAGCAAAACCTTTATGGACTCTGTTGCCTGAATACAGCCCATTATACCACCTATGGACCCCAATATTCCTGCCTCTTGGCAAGAAGGCACAAGCCCCGGTGGTGGTGGTTCTGGATACAAACATCTATAGCAGGGCGAGTTTTCCTTGTCTCTGTAGTCAAAAACAGATATCTGACCCTCAAACCTTAGCATCGCTGCAGAGACAAGAGGCTTTCCAAGAAAGTAGCAAGCATCGTTAATGAGAAACCTCGTAGGGAAGTTATCAGTCCCATCAAGCACCACATCGTAGTCCTTTATGATATCCATAATGTTAGACTTATTTATCATAGTGTTGTAGGTTATGACCTTCACGTCTGGGTTTAGCTTTTCCACTGTCATGCGTGCGGACTCTACCTTA
>JAXSOH010000048.1:0-11775 GCA_037925805.1 Aquificaceae bacterium | reverse complement strand
TAATACTCCTTTACTCTTTGAGACATCCAATCTCGGAAGGATATCAACCTGGTGGCCAGGACATGCTCCTCCCTGCGATGAAGTGAAGATGAAGATGAAAGACGCTTTGCCCTGCATCCTTTCCCACGTTAAAAACCAACCTATAGCCCTTGTTTAAGTCCTCATCGGGTGCATAACCCAGCTCTTCTCCAAGTTTTCTTGCCACATAGAACATATGACCCACCAAAGGCACATCCTCAGGCTCAAGGCTTTGAATACCAACTATGTGCTTTTTGGGAATTATTAAAATGTGCGTGGGTGCAACGGGATTGATATCATGAAAGGCATAAACCAGCTCATCCTCATAAACACCCTTTGAGGGAATTTCCTTCCTCACTATCTTGCAGAATATACAGTCTTGCATGGCAGAGCCTCCTCTCAAAAATTATATATCAAGCCCAAGCCTTTCCCTGAGAACCCTTAGAACATCCTCAAAAACTTCTTCCACATCTCTGTTTCCATCAATTAGCACTATCCTTTCCCTCTCTTGGTTTGCCATAAGTATGTAGGCATCCCTTACTTTTCTGAGATAATCTCTATCTTCAAAGCGAGTTTTTTTGCCCTTAATCCTCTCTAAGGCTACCTCAAGAGGAACATTTAGCAAGAAGGTTATATCAGGCTTTCTACCTCTGATAGCTATATGGTTTAGAATACTTACCGTGCCAAGGTTTATCTCTCTGCCATAGCCCTGATAGGCGGTTGTGGAGTCTATAAAGCGGTCAAGAATTACTATTTTGCCCTCTTTTAGGTCTGGAAATATTCTTTCCCACACAAGGCTTGACCTTGCGGATTCAAAAAGCAAAAGCTCCGTGGTTGGGTCCATTTCAAAACTTATCAAAAGCTCCCTTATCTTTTCAGCAAGAGGCGTAGACCCTGGGTCTCTGTATAGGGAAACCTTATAACCCTTTGCCTTAAGATATTCATAAAGTCTTTTTGCCTGAGTGCTCTTGCCAGAGCCGTCTATACCTTCAAAGGTTATAAGCATGGACTTACTCTTCAATGTTTACGCTCTCCCATGTCTATTATTTGTATAGTTTCTCCTAATAAATCAAAAAAGTCCTTAGGATTGCTGGTTGCAAACACGTCAATTTTTTGCTCCGTTTTGAGTATATACCTTAGAACACCGTCCACTAAACTTATGCGTTTTCCATGCTGTCTCTCTTTTAACTGTTCTGTTGCTAAATTTTTACACTCTGGATGCTGGTAAAAATTCGTATTTTTTCTATTTAAGATTTCCTTTTCAAACTTCTTTAAGGTATTAAGGTTTTTCATAAATCTCGTATTTAGCACCTCAAACAACACAGCACAAGGTATTATAAGATAATATTCTTTATCCTGAGTAATCAGATTACTGTGCTTCATAGCATTTTTATGATAAGCATCTTTTTCGTCAAAGTAGGCAATTAAGAAATCACTGTCCAAAAGCGCATATTTCATTCTTGTATGTCAAACACTTCATCGTATTCAACCTTTGCATAACCTTGCCAAGGTGGTCTCTTTCTTTTTCCATATAAAAACTTCGCCAAGAACTTTTTGTTGCCTTCTTGAGTGTAATATGTGGCTATAATGTATACCCTGTCATTCTTATTTAAGTTTACTTTTTCTCTTATTTCATCTTTCAACTCCCTTCCTAAGTCCGATTTATACTCATACTCAAAAAAGGCAAGAGAATCTCCACATTCCTTTGCTCCAAGCGTGTCCAAAAAAGTATACAAGCCTTCATAATCACCACCTACACCCAAATCGTAAGAAAGCCATACACGGGCTTTTTGCATAATAAGCCTCCTTTGTTAGTATTATAACACTACCCTCCTTATTCTACTTGATAGGTTAGTCATAAGCTCATAGGGTATAGTTCCTGCAAGTTTTGCGAGGTCTGTAAAGCTCTGATTTTGTCCCACTATTTCTATCCAGTCTCCCACCTGAGCGTCCGTATTGGTAAGGTCTATCATGGTCATGTCCATAGTTATGTTTCCTATAATCCTTACAGGCTTGCCTTTGTAGAAAAGATAGGCTTTGTTGGATAGGCTCTTCATAAGACCGTCCGCATAGCCAAAGGCGACCACACCTACCCTTGTGGGTTTTTCTGTTATATATGTCCTTGAGTAAGAAACAGAAAAGCCTGCAGGTAAGGTCTTTACGGATAATATCTTTGCTCTAAGCTCAAGAGCAGGAGTTAAAGAAACTGGGTAGTTTGGCATGGGCTTTTCTCCATAGAGGGCAAGTCCTACGCGTATATGAGTGGTAAATGGGATGCGATATACCACTCCTGCTGAGCTTTCCATATGCACATACTTAAGACCTCTGTAGTGGTTTAATATCTTGACAAACCTTTCAATTTGGAGTTTTGAGTATTCTTCGTCAAGTGGGCTTGAAAGGTGGCTAAGGATTCCTTCAACTCTGTTATCTTTTATAACCTCTTCCAGAAAACCCAATCTCCCCATGCCTGTGTCGTATTTTATCTGTATAGGTATGTTCAACCCAGCCAAGGCTTTTAGATGCTCCTTATGGGACACTACAGGGGTTAAGTCATACTCGCCAAAGGCTTTTTCCTCACCCTTTAGCACCCCTCCAAGCACGAGTATCTTTTTTCTTATGCCAGCTTTTCTTAGTTCTATACCCTCTTCTATACAGGCTACCGCGAAAGCGGAAACCTCCTCTAATTTCTCAAGCATTGGAACTATTTGCAAAACACCAACACCATAAGCGTTAGCTTTCACCACCGCTATTATAGGCTTTTGGGAAAAGTGGTAAAGGTTTTTTATATTCTCTTCCAGACCCTTAACCTTAATAGTCAGCTTAGCTCTTGACATACAGTTATTTTATTATCTCACAGCTCTTGGTCATATTAGTATCATAATAATCTTAAAAACTCAAGAAGTCAAAGCTACTTGTATGTCTTTGCAGTAAACCATTCTCTACGAGTATGCTCTCTTGATCTCTTATTAGAGCCTCTGGCATAAGTCTTTTGGGGCAGGCGTAAGAGCAATTCATACAGTGAGTGCAAAGCTCTGGCTTAAGAGTTTGCAAAGCTTTCAAAGCGGTTTCTTGGTCTGCGTTTCTTGGATCATAAAGGTGTTTGTATAGCCTTGTGAGGGTTAGGGGACCACCAAAAAGTTCGCTTTCTGATAAAACGGGACATACGCTATCACACACACCGCAGAGTATACACTCCCAGCTCCTTGAAGTTTTACGGTTTATATCTTCTTGTAGGCTTATACTCCCTTCTCCACTCTGTAGCCACACTTTGTAGTCCCTTAGCCTTTTGCCTATGCCTTCGTGGTCTACCACCAAGTCTTTTACCACAGAAAATCTATCAATAGGTTCAACAAGGACTTCCTCTTCCGATATCCATGTGGAGCACGCAAGGACTGGTTTTCCATTCAATTTTACCGCACATGTGCCACATATACCTGCCCTGCACATGCTCCTAAAGGTAAGAGTTGGGTCATGCTCCTCCTTGACCTTATACAAAAGCTCAAGAAGTGTTGTCTTCTGAGAGACCTCAATTTCAAACTCCTCAACGCCTTTAGGATACCTTTTTATTCTGACCTTCACTCCTAATACTCACCTACCACTAGCTTGTTGTAAAAGCTCTCTGGCAAGAAGGCATGACGGTGCATGTCCGCAGAGTATAGCTTCGTTTGAACCTTTACCTCCCTTGAAGGCTCTCTTACTTGGTGTTTCTTAGAACCTATGGACATAGTCCACCAGTATCCTGCGTATCCAGGTATTACTGCGGTGTATAGGTCTACTATTGGGAAAACTTTCTTAAGAGCCTTTTGTATTCTTCTGACTATTTCAATGTGGTAATGTATGGACTCTGTCTGACCCACATATATGCCATCTTCCTTTAAGGCTCTGTATACATACTTGAAGAACTCCTCTGTGGTTAGCACATGGGCAAATCCCACCGGGTCTGTGGAATCTACTATTATCACATCAAACTCATTCTCGTAGTCTTGAATGTATTTGTAGCCATCCTCGTTAAGGATTATAGCCCTTGGGTCTTCAAAGGCTACCGCCATGGTGGGTAAGAATCTTTTGGATACCTCTATAACTTCCTTGTCTATATCCACAAGGACAGCCCTTTTGACCTCTGGATGCTTGAGAACCTCTCTAAGAACTCCACCATCTCCTCCCCCCACTATAAGAACATTTTCTGGGTTTGGATGAGCATATAGGGGCACATGTGCCATAAATTCATGGTATATGAACTCATACCGCTCATCGCACTGGGCAACACCGTCAAGCACCAAGATTCTTCCGAAGTGTGGCGACTCCACCACCATTATTTCCTGATACTCGCTTTTGCCATGATAAAGCACATTGCTAATAGGATAGCAGTGTCTTATGGGTGCGTAGGGGTCTCTTTCCATAAAGAAGGTATCCATCATCGCTCTTCACCTCTCATTTTTTGAAGCATATTATAAAGCATAAAAACCCTGTCTGGTTCAAGAGTTTCAACTCTGCACATGGGGTCAATACCTACCTGAAGGAGTATTTTTTCTGGAACTTTGTTCTTTAGAGCTTTTCTTTTCATAAAGTATATACCTACCAAAAAACTCTTATAGTCCTCAAGGTCTAACTTTGGAAGCTCTTCCCTTCTGCTTAGCCTAATAAGTCCAGACTGCACCTTTGGGGGTGGCACAAAAAAGCGTGCGGGCAAGCTCATGAGATACTCAACTCTGTAAAAAGTCCTCACAAAGGTAGAAAGCCAAGAAGCTCCCTTTTGAATTTTCTCTGCCACTTCCTTCTGTAGCATGTAAACTGCCATCGGAATGCAGGAATGGTAAAAAACTGTGTTTTCCAATATAAGACTTGCCACATTATAGGGTAGATTTCCCACCACTTTGAGGTTTTCCCCCAGAGAGCATAGGTTAAACTTAGTGGCATCCTCCCTGTGAATAAACACCCTGTCCTCTTGTATGTTTTTTTGAAGAATCTCTACCATCTGCGGGTCTATTTCCAAAAGATGAAGCTCTTTGAAGTTCTTTTTTAGTATCTCTCTAGTTAGGTTTCCAGTGCCTGGACCTATTTCAACCACTATGTCCTCCTCTTGGAGCTTCAAAAACTCCACTATGCCTTCAAGGACACCCTTTGCCACAAGAAGGTGCTGACCGAGATGTTTTTTGAGTTTCATGCTTTATAATTTTAGACATGTTTCTTTTCCTTTTGCCCTATAGCAGGATTCAGAGGAAGTTGGTCTTTAAGAACTGTGATGAGAAGAGGTTTTCCCTTGAGGAGTTTGAACCTCTAGCAAGGTCTATTGAAAAGGAGTTCGTCAAAGAGCAATCTCTTGCACCTCTGTATAGAAGATTTGGCGATGTTTTTTGGGAAAGTATTGAGTTGTGGGTCTTGCCTCCTCTTGTGGTTAGATACATAGAGGAAAATTCGTGGGTCTTATCTCCTTTATATGGTCTTGTTAAACCTACCGCTTGCATTCCCTTTGCACCTGTATCTTGGAAGGAAAGCTATGGAGAAAAAACTCTTATGGATTTTTGGAAAGAACATATAAGAAACCTCTCAAAAAAGCTACTTTCTGAAAAGGTGGTAGTTTCCTTTCTTGGCAAGCCTTATGAAAAACTCTTTGACCTAAAATATGCCAAAGGCTTTTTGAGCTTTGAGTATTATAGAAAAGAACAGAAGGTAAAATTACCCTATAAACACTATGCCTATACGCTAAGATACATAGCTGAGAAGAACCTGAGCCCTTCTGAGCTTGAGAAGATAAACTTCTATGACTACAAGGTGGAAAGTATAAGGAGCGTGGATAATAAAACTGTAGTGTTTATGAGGTCGGAGGGTAGGTATGAAATTTAAACTTGACAAATCATGTACCAAGCTATATAATATAGTGGATGGTTCTCAGAACCCACTCCTGAATGAGGGGGGTCCAAGAAGTTGAGCGGACCCCTCAAGTCCATTTATAAAGTTGCCATACTGGTAGATTGGGAAAATGTAAGATACAGAATATTTGATGAGAATATTCTTAAAAAACATGGAATACCTAACGACCTAATCATAAACTACAATAAAAATCCGCAGAAAGCTATAAACTTTTTGAAATCTTTCGTAGACCTACAGCAAGAGGATATTTTTAGAATATATTTTTACACTTGCTTGTATCCAGAAACAATAAAATTGAAAAGGGAGAAACTAAATATACACAAAGATGAAGACCGTAAAAGAATTGAAGCTCTATATCCTAAATATGTAAGGAATTATGAGCTTAGTAAAAGCTTAGTTAACAGTATAGCTAAAATGGACAATGTTCAGGTTAGGCTTGGACATCTCAGCCCTCGCGAGGAAGATAAAGACATAGCCAAAAGCCTAAGATTTGAACAAAAGCAGGTGGATATGCTAATAGGTTTGGATGTGGCAACGCTCTCGTATAAAAGGCTTGTCGATAGGATAATCCTCTTTTCTTATGACACTGACCTTTTGCCTGCAATTCTTCTCGCTAAGGATAATGGTGTCCAAATAGTTCTTCCTGCTATAGAGGGAATTATAGAACCACCAAAGGAAATGATTAGAGAAGCGGACTTTGTAAGGAATAAAAACTATGTTAAAATAGTAGAGAGCTTGGACACATGAAAAGCAATTACCTTTCTGTAGTCATACCTGCCTACAACGAAGAGGATAACATACCCATACTGTATGAAAAACTAAAAGGGGTTCTTGAAAGGCTTGGAAGAGAGTATGAAGTTATTTTTGTGGATGATGGTTCTGTAGACAGGACTTGGGAAGTGCTAAAGGAAATAGCAGAAAAAGACCAAAGAGTAAAGCTAATACGCTTTAGGAAGAACTACGGGCAGACTGCTGCCATGTATGCAGGTTTTCAGCATGCCAGTGGGGAGGTTGTCATAACCTTGGATGCTGACCTTCAAAACGACCCAGAGGATATACCCAACCTCTTGCAGAAATTAGAAGAGGGTTACGACATAGTGAGCGGGTGGAGAAAGGACAGAAAAGACCCATTCCTTTCAAGGAAAGTTCCTTCTATGATAGCTAACTGGATAATTTCTAAGGTGACAGGCGTAGAGCTTCATGATTACGGTTGCACCCTAAAGGCTTATAGGTCGGGCATAATAAAAAAACTTGAGCTATATGGAGACATGCACAGGTTCCTGCCAGCACTTACAAAAAGACTTGGAGCGAAGATAACAGAGATTCCAGTAAAACATCATCCGAGAGTCTATGGAAAGTCAAAATATGGTATCGGTAGGACTGTGAGGGTTATCCTTGATATCTTCTTGGTTAAATTTCTTAACGAATACATAAACAAGCCCATGTATATTTTTGGGACCTTTGGCTTTATCCTGCTTAGCTTAGGTCTTGTTGCACTCTTTTATCTTGTCTTTCTCAAACTCTTTCTCGACCAAGATATAGGAAGGAGACCTCTCCTAATTCTTAGTGTTCTTTTCATTCTTGCAGGTATACAGTTTATATCTACAGGAATATTAGCAGAGCTCCTGGTAAGAATATACTACAGGACAAAGGAAGATAAACCTTTCGTGGTGGAAGAAAAAGTTAACCTTTAAACAAAAGTTCCACTACTATGTTCATGAAAGTTCAGTTCTTGTAGTCATCCTTTGAAAGCATTTAATTAAAAATGTGTTAAAATACAAGTCCATGTTAGTTCTATTTATACTTTTCTTGCTTTCCTTTGCACAAGTATATGCCAAAGACCTGGTGCTTGCATCTTCATACCCCCTATACTATCCATTGAAATACTTAGCGGAAGGAAGGTTTGAAATGAATGTGCTTATAAAGTCTCAGGCTGACCCCCATCACTATGAATTAAAGCCTGGTGACCTAAGAAGTCTACAAAGGGCAAAAGCCTTTTTATATTTAGGATTAGAAGGGTGGGAACTAAAAATAGCCCAAAGAGTGCCAGAGATAAAATCTTACCCCCTTGGGAAAGGGATGGAGCTTATTAGGGTAGGAAAAGGTTATGACCCACATCTTTGGCTCTCTCCTAAGGCATACATGGGCATAGTGGAAAACATACAAAAGGTTTTGTCTCAAATAGACCCAGATGGCTCTGAGTATTACAAGAAGCGGGCAAGCGAATATATGGAGCAGCTCAAGGCTTTAGATAGCGAATACAAAAACGCGCTCTCTACATGCAAGAGGAGGACTTTGGTAATTACCCACCTTTCTACTGCATACTTGGGAAGGGATTATGGACTTGAAACCGTGGGTCTGAGAGGCGTTCACGCAGAAGAAGAGCCAAAGCCTTCAGAAGTGAGGCGTATGGTAGAAAGGGCAAAAAGGGCTAAGGTTAGTGTAATCTTTGCAGAGGTAGGGCATGATGAAAAACTTGCAAAAAGAGTGGCACAAGAAGTGGGTGCAAGGGTTCTGCCTTTGAACACCTCTCTCTTTCCAGAAAAAGAGGAAGATGACTATTTTTCCATAATGAGAAGAAACTTACAAAGGCTCTCAGAGGGGCTTGAGTGTCAGGGAAAATAGTAGAAGTTAAAGACTTATACTTTAGATATAGAGAGGATGAACCTCTTATAGATAACCTGAGCTTTTATGTAGAAAAGGGTGAGTTTTTTGGCATTCTCGGACCCAACGGTGCAGGCAAAAGCACCCTTCTGAAAATTTTACTTGGCTTTATAAAGCCTCAAAAAGGAGAGGTCAGGCTCTTTGGCGAGAGTCTTAAGGGCTTTATGCATTGGAGAAGGATAGGCTATGTGCCTCAGAGGTTTTCTGTAGAGAAGTCTTTTGCAGGCAGTGTGGGTGAGCTTCTTAGAGCTGTTGCACCCAAGGAGAAAATTGGCTGGGTTATAGCCTTTTTGCACCTTGAAAACCTACTAAAAAGACCCTTTGTAAGGCTTTCTGGCGGAGAACAACAAAAGGTTTTGCTCGCACTTGCCCTTACCACAAACCCAGACCTTTTAGTCCTTGATGAGCCTATGACAGGTCTTGACATACACGCTCAAGAACATATAGAGCATATCCTAAAGGAAGTGGCAAAGGATAGAACAGTGATAGTGGTATCTCATGACGTGGGTTTTGTGCTTAGAAACGCAAAAAGAATTCTATGTATTGGTATGCCTTTCTGCAGGGTTATAAAGCCTGAGGAGTTTCAAGACTTGGTAGGAGACCTTTACAGATTGCACCCTTAACCAAAACTTTCTGCGTAGATCTCTATAAATCTTTTGCAGGCGAAAGCCTGCCATCTTGCCTTATAATAGAGCTTTATGTTAAAATTCTTCCTGCTCTTTGTCTCTTTGCTCTTTGCTTGCCAACCTTTGCCAAAGGAAGTGCCTCTTGAAAAGTATAGAAATCAGTTTATAGAGGGTGAGGTAGTTCTTGAAAAAAGCCTAAAGGACAAAGTTCCAAAAGCAGATACCTTTCTTATAATCTCCGTCAGAGACCTTGAAAATCCCATGCCCTTGGCAGTCTTGAGGGTAAAGAACCCAAAACTACCCTACAAGTTTAAAATAACTGGTAAACACAAGCTAAGCCATGATAGAATTATGGAAGGGCAGGTTATAATAACTGCAAGGTTGAGTAGCTCCGACAACGCTGAGGCTAAAAAGGGAGACCTTGTTGGTTTTGCCAACGCACAGGTTGGGACAAGAGGTGTAATAATAGAAATAAACTCTGAGGTGGAATGATGGACAGGTTTGTGAAGGCTTTTGTGGAGAGAGGCAAGGCAATTGCGGTGTTTCCAGCCCTGAGCCTTTTTATAAGTGCGGTCTTTCTCGGATTTTATGGTGTCTATCTTTCCTTTGAAACCCTCTACAAGGTTTTTACAGACCCAGAGTATTTAGACAGTGCCATACTTTCTACAAAGTTTATAGCAGTTATGGACATACACTTGCTTTCTGTTATCCTCTACATCTTTGCGGTAGGTCTTTATGAGCTCTTTGTGGGAAATTTAAACGTGCCAGACTGGCTAAAGGTTGAAAGCATAGACCAGCTTAAGGCAAAACTGGCAAGCGTAATAATCCTTATACTTTCTATAACCTTTACTAAACATGTGGTAAAGTGGAAAGAGCCTCTTGAGACACTTCTTTTTGGTATATCTATTGCCATAGTGGTGGGTGTGCTTATCTTTTATTACAAAGTGAAAGAAGAACATTGATGGAGAAGAGTTTAGACCTCAGGGAGCTTACCATAGTTAATGAGGTTGCCAAGATACTAAGTAAGGGTTTTGAGTTCACTAAGAGTCTTGAGGAGCTCCTTAAGGTTCTCTATTCTTATTGGGATGTGAGACATAGCTATGTAGCACTTTATAGCCCTGAGATAAAAGCTCTAAAAATAGTCAAAGCCTTTGGGTTAACAGAAGAAGAAGCAGAAAGGGGTATCTTTAAAAAGGGTGAGGGTATAGTAGGGAAGGTCTACAAGGATGGCGTGCCAGTCTTTTTGTCAGATACAAAGATAAACGCCTATCTTAACAAGACTGGTCTCAGAGAGAGGCTTGAGCCTGGTGAGAACTTTGTGGCAGTGCCCGTTAGGGTGGGTGGCGAGATAATAGGTGTGCTTGCCATCTTTAAGGACTTTGGAGAGGAAAGCGTAGAAAGAGGTGTGGAGCTTTTGCTCATAATGGGGACAATGATTGGCATGCTCTACAAATTGGATGAGAGGATAAGTCAGGAAAGACAAGAGTGGGAAGAGGAAAAAAGGCTTCTTACAAAGGCTTTGAGCGAAAGATACAGCGTAGAGGGCGTGGTAGGGAAAAGTCCAGTTATAAGGAACCTTCTTGACCTTATAGAGAGAATAGCTCCGACTGATGTTAACGTGCTTATAACCGGCGAAAGTGGAACTGGCAAAAGTCTTGTGGCTAAAGCCATACACTTTATGAGTAAGCGTAAGGAAAAGCCCTTTATAACCATAAACTGTAGTGCTATACCCGAGACACTACTTGAGGCGGAGCTTTTTGGATACGAAAAGGGTGCATTTACAGGTGCATACACTTCAAAAAAGGGAAAGTTTGAACTGGCAAGCGGTGGAACGGTTTTCCTTGATGAGATAGGAGACCTGCCCCTCTCCCTTCAACCCAAGATACTTAGAGTAATACAGGACAAGGAGATAGAGAGGCTTGGTAGTGAAAAAACCGTAAAGGTGGACGTGCGTATTATCTCTGCCACAAATAAGAACCTATCTGAGCTTGTCTCGCAGGGACAGTTTAGAGAAGACCTATACTACAGATTAAACGTCCTTCCTATTCATATACCACCCCTAAGGGAAAGAAAAGAGGATATACCCATACTGGTAGACCACTTTTTGGAAGTTTTCAATCAAAGGTATGGCAAAAGGGTCAGGCTTGACCCAAGGGTTATTGAAGTTTTTATGGAGTATCCTTGGCCTGGCAATGTAAGAGAGTTGGAAAACTCTATAGAGCGTCTTGTGATACTCAGAGATGGTCTAATAAGGGAAGCAGACCTACCACCTTACTTTTTTGCAAGGCTTTATGACACGGGTCCTAAAAACATGCCTCAGGTCATACAAAGCACAGAAAGGGATGAAATAATAAAGGCTCTTGAAAAGGCAGGATATGTAAAGTCCAGAGCGGCAAGGCTTTTGGGATACACCTTGCGTCAGCTTGACTACAGGATAAAAAAGTATCAAATTGAGATAAAGAGGTATTAGAAACTAATCACTGAAACAATAGAAATGTGCTCTGTCCAATAACACCACTGATAAAATAATTAGGTATGAAAGTCAAAAAAGACTATAACAAAGAACTGGTCAAAAGAGGTGAACTTCTTATTGACC
>JAXSOH010000047.1:0-11987 GCA_037925805.1 Aquificaceae bacterium | reverse complement strand
CTCTAAGGATTTACCCTTGTAAGAACCTTTCAAGTAATCCTGCCCTGTATAAACTGCAGGATGAGGATAGTCATAAAAAAGATAAGAAACAATAAACTCCTCTCTAGGAAAAAATCGGTAATACTCATATTCAAAACCTTTTAAATTCTCCCTAACAAAAGGAAGTAAAGCATTGCTATAGTAATAATTCCACCACTGCGAAGGAATTCTATCCCTTAAGGATGTAAATAAAGCAGCAGGAAAAACAAAGAAAAAAGCTGCAAACAAAGGCAAATAATACCAATACAACTCTTTAAAATAACCTTTTCCAGCAGACAAAACAAACAAAAGAAGACTAAGAAGAGCAAGAAAATGAAAAACCCCATACAAAACATCATAAAGAATAAAAAGAAACCTAAGTTTCTTCCTATTTCTCTCTATAGCCTTCCAATCTATCACTTAAACATCTCCCCAACATTAGGAGCTTGCCTATCTTTTTCTGAAACTTCAAACCACTCAGCCTTTTGAAGTCTCATTAAAGATGCAACAAAGTTAGAAGGTATCATCTCCAATGCATTGTTATAGTCAGTAACAGCTACATTGTATATCCTTCTTGAGGCAGATATTCTATCCTCTATCTCAAAAAGAGACCTTTGAAGTTCCAAAAAGTTCTCATTAGCCCTAAGCGTAGGATAGTTTTCTGCTACCATCAATAACCTTCCTAAAAGGCTACCAAGCTCGCCCTCTAAGGAAAACTTCTCCTTGTCATCTTTAGCCTCTAACAGCCTTGACCTTAAAAAGGTTATCCTCTCTAGAAGTTCCCTCTCATGTTCCATATACCTTTTTACAGAAGCTACCAGATTAGGCACTAAATCAACCCTCTGCTTTAAATAAACATCCATCCCAGCCCTTGACTCGGATACCCTGTTCTTTAAACCTATAAGCCTGTTGTAGGTAGAGATAAGATACAAAAGAAAAAGCACAAGCAAAACCCAAGCATACCACTCTCTAAAAAACTCCACTAAACCATACGCCTTTGAAAACACCAAAGGATAAACTTCTTTCAACAATTCCATAACCTTCTCCATAAAAACTAATTATAGTCAAAACTAACTTTTTGGGGACTGCTTCAAAATTTGTGTAAATTCTGCCATACTTGATAACCTACCCTCAAAAAGAATTATTAGCTGGGACTATATTCTCTTGCCCATTCAACTCCTAACACCTTACAACGGCTTGAGGCATAAGGTCTTTGAGTAGCCCACTGAACTCCCTGCGGTATTGTTCTACTTTCTCCTCGCTTGGCTGTTTCGTGTTAACACCTCCTTACTTTATTTTTACACAGTGGATGAAACACTCCCCAACTACTTGACAAAAACGGATAGAAGGTTATAATAAAATATAAATATACGACTAATTACTAATTATTTTGGGAGGCTCCCCCTCCCGTAGAATTATTTTGGGAGGCTCCCCCTCCCGAATTAAAACTAACTGAAAATGTATCAGCTCGGTTTATACATAGACCTTGATAACATATATGGTGCGTGCCTTGACCATTTCGGAATAAAGGTCGGAAATTCTAAATTTTTAGAATACGAGAGGTGTATAATAGAGCAATTTCTATACAGTTTATACCTTATTCGTAGCCTTATGGTTGATAGCCTAGATAGGAATGACATAAATATACGTTTTGTAAAAGCCTTTGCAGAGTTTGAGAACCTTCCTTTTTCCAAGACCATAAACATACAACAAATCTTGTCATCTGTTGGTATTAAACTAATAACTCCCTTTTATGTAAAGGCTGGGAAAAGAAAAAATAAAAATGCTTCTGATATACAGCTTGCCCTTGAAGTTGCCACTGACCTTAGTATAAAAAGGTTAGACCTTGACGGTATAGCAATATTCTCTGGCGATATCGATATGTATCCTGTAGCTTCTTGGATAAAAGAACATTTTGGAAGGGATGTTTATATTGTATCTTACTCTAAGAGAATTAATTCCATATACCAAAATTTAGGTAATTTTGTTAAAGTGCTGTATATAGATGAGCTTTTTAGACATACATACTACAAATGCAGACATCTTGAGTCTTCTCAAGACAATCAAGCCATACTTAAAACGCAAGGTGAGAATATAGAATTTTCCACGCAACAGGAATCTTCTTGTGATAAATTTATACAAAAAACTATAGAAGGATTGAAAAATTGGCTAAAGAAAAACGATTATGCAACAACTGGATTAATAATTACTAACTGGTTACCAAGGTGGAACTTAGATATAGGTCCAAAACAAGCTAATGAATGTCTAAAAAGGCTTATAGAGGAAGGTTTGTTAGATAAGGAAGGCATAGTGTTTCAAAAGGAATATGAAGAAGGCAATAATTTAATAGGCAGGTTCTTCCTTAAAGGCAAACCCGCTTAGAAATATGACCGTTATAAGCCCTATAAAAGCCAAGATTAGGATGTATTTCACAGCTTCTATCCTTTTAGCTACCGAGTCTTTACTTCTTTCTCCCACTGGTCTAAGGAGTGCCTTCTTGGCGAGCAAAACATAAGCACAGTGAAAACAAAAAGAGGGCAGAAAGCCCTCAGTCCTCCTTCTCTATCTTTATAGCTTCACCATTGGCATTAACCTTAACCTCCACAAACCAACCAGTTTGAAGGTTAGTAAGGCATGCGCTACCTGTCATATAAACATGCTTTTGGTATTCGCAGTAAGTTCCTTGTGTAACTTTTATGGGATTACTATAGGTGTTGATGGTAAAATCATCGCTTCCTTTTCCTGTTACGCTACCCTTTAACTTTATATAACCACCAGTAGGAGGATTGCTTCCAGAAGAAGTCATACACTTTTTGCTGTTCTCATTCTCTATCTTTATAGCATCGAGGGTTGTTGACACCGCAGGGTCTCCTTGAACTTTCACCTCAATACACATACCTGTTTGGATTTGACCCACACAATTGGTAGTATGCACATGGTTTATCTCGCATAGCGTGTTTTGGTTTACATTTACAGTGTATGTCTTCCCCATCCATTGACCAGTGATTGTATTACCACTTACACCTTGAACGGTCATATAAATTTCATGTGTGTATGATGTGCCTGACATTTCGCTTGTCGTTAGTGGTTTTACTTTGACCTCGGTCACCTGCCAAGGATTAGAGCTGGTATTTACCTCAAACTCCTTCAGGTCAAAATCAACCACAAGCCTTCCATCAGCAAAGGGGTTAACAGCACCGTTAAACCTTATATAACACTTATTTGTATTTGTAGCACATTGAACTGTATTAGGTTTATTGGGTTTTTCCTGCATGGGTGTAAATTCCGCATCATGGGTAATTCCCGATTGGTCGGTTATAGTAAGGCTTTTATCAAAGATAAGCTCCAACCTGTTGTATGTGCCTTGTGGAATGCTTACATTTCCAATATACTGCAGGACACCATTTAGCTTTGCAAGGTCTACCTCAACTCCTTGCTGGCTTGAGAAGAGGTTAACCTTCTGCACACATTGGGCATCAGAACACAGATTGACCTCATAGAGGGTAACTGTAATGGAAGGGTAAAGGCTCGCATCATCTGTAAGGTATAGAGATAAACTTGATAAACTTGTGCTGCCACCAGCACTATAACTACCGCTTCCACCACTACCGCCTCCACCACAAGAAAAAACTGTCCCTATAGCTAAAGCTGTAACCAAAACACCTTTTTTCATGGCATAACCTCCTTTCCAATGTTGTTATATAAACTTATAATCCAGAAACATTAACACAAAATTAACCATTACTTTCTTAAAAGTCTGATAGCAAACCCGCTTAGAAATATGACCGTTATAAGTCCTATAAAAGCCAAGATTAGGATGTATTTCACAGCTCTATCTCCGCATGCCTGCTGGCATGGCATTGGATGTTTACCGCCACCGGGAGAGAGGCTATGTGGCAAGGGTAAAGCTCCACCTTTACATCCACTGCAGTCACAGTTCCACCAAAGCCCATAGGACCCCAACCTATCTTGTTTATTTCCTCTATAAGCTCCTCCTCTATTCTCTTGGCTACAGGGTCTTTACTTCTTTCTCCCACTGGTCTAAGGAGTGCCTTCTTGGCAAGCAAGGCACAGTATTCAAAGGTGCCACCTATTCCTACGCCAACGGTGAAGGGTGGACAGGCATTTGGACCAGCAAGTTTTACTGTCTCAAGGACAAACCTTTTTACACCCTCCCAACCATCCGCAGGTTTTAGCATGGCAAGGCGTGAGGTGTTTTCTGAGCCTGCACCCTTTGGTGCAAAGGTGAGCTTTAACCTATCTCCGGGAACTACCCTATAGTGTATCACTGCAGGAGTGTTGTCCTTTGTGTTTTTTCTTTCAAAAACAGGGTCGTAGACCATAGAAGCCCTAAGATAGCCCTCTGTGTAAGCCCTTCTTACTCCTTCGTTTATAGCATCTTCAAGAGACCCACCCACCACATGGACATCTTGACCTACTTCCACAAAAACCACTGCCACGCCCGTGTCTTGACAGTATGCCATCTGCTCCTCTCTTGCGGACTTTATGTTAAGGAGTATCTGGCTGAGGACCTCTCTTCCTATTTCAGATTCTTCTCTCCTTATGGCACTTTGATAGGCAAGCTCCACATCCTCTGGAATTTCATAGTTTGCCTTTATGGCAATTTCCCTTACCGCCTCTACTATTTGGTCATAGTGAACTTCTCGCATTTAACAGCTCCTCCACTATGGCTATGTTTTTCCTTACAGACTCCACAGACCTCTTCCACATCTGACGCTCTTCCTCTATCATAGGTATTTTAATCACTTCTTCTGCCCCGTTGTTGCCCAATTTTACTGGCACGCCCACGCACAAGCCTTCCGCCTCGTAATACTTGCCCACTTCTCCATCCAAATAAACAGAACATGGTAGGATTCTCTTGTTGTCTGTCACAATAGCTTCCACCATTTCCACTATGGACGCAGCAGGTGCGTGATAAGCAGAAGTTCCCATAAGGTCTACTATCTCACCACCACCAAACTGAGTTCTCTTTATAAGCTCTTGGATTTTCTCCTTTGGTAGCATATCCTTTAAAGGTATGCCTCCCACGTTAGAAATAGATATGAGAGGGACCATTTCATCACCATGACCACCTATCACATAAGCGTTTATATCCTGTGGAGATATGCGTATTTCTCTTGATATAAAGGTTTTAAAGCGAGCAGAATCAAGCACACCAGCCATACCCATAACCCTGTTTTTCTCAAACCCAAGAATTTTATATACCGCATAGGTCATAAGGTCTACTGGGTTGGTAACCACTATAACTATAGCCCCAGGTGCGTATTCCTTTATTTTGCCTGCTATAACCGAAAGGATGGAGATGTTTTTTTCCAATAGGTCTTCTCTTGACATGCCAGGTCTTCTTGGAAAGCCAGCGGTTATAACAATAAGGTCGCTGTCCTTTAAGGCTTCGTAGCCTTCACCTTCTGGTGATACTGTATAGCCTTCTACTCTTCCGTCAATGTTCAATGCGGAGAGCATTTGCTGAATGTCAAGGGCTTTGCCTTTAACGGGCTCAATCATTCTGTCTCCATCCTTCTTTGGCAGGTCAAACATACGCACATCCACAAGACCTCTCAAAGCCAAAAGGCTTGCGGTATGCTCACCTACATTACCTGCACCTATTACAGACACAACCTTGCGTAGCTTCATGTTAACCCTCCTTTACAGCATGTTATACTTCCTTAGGATTTCATACACCTTCTTGTCTTCCTCTGCAAGGCTTCTCAGTGCCTCAAGAAAGGCTTTGTCCTTATCTTCCAGCTTCTTTATCTTATCTTCAAAAGGCTTTAGTGTAGTCCTTCTGTCCCATATGGCAAAGCCTATAGTAGCCACCGTTATGGTAGTAAATATGCCAGTAATTATCCACAAAAAGTTGAAAAGCATGTCTATCTTGCGGTTTACCTCCTCAAAGCGAGCATCCATACGCTTATTCGTTTCCTCAAAGCGAGTATCCACACGCTTATTAATCTCTTCAAAACGAGCATCCACACTTTTACTTAGTGCCTTTAGCTCTGCTTCCATTCTAATAAGCCTATCTCTATCCTCTAAGGTAAAAGGCACTTCCTTTGCCTGCACTACGCTAAGGCACAAAACCAGGGCTAAAAGCCACTTGCTCATACTTCCACCTTTTGTTTTTTCTTTATCCAATTAAGCAGTCCACCTGCCAATAGCACAGAAACTTGCTTAGGTGTAAGGTTGTATTTGCATACTACTTGCTCTCCCGTGGTTTTGTTTATAACCACCACCTCCTGTCCAGCCTGTAGTCTTTGAGTGAGCTCTGGTATTTCTATCTCATCACCCAGAGAGAACTTGCTGTAGTCCTCTTTGTTTACGAATTCCAAGGGCACTATGCCAAAGTTTACAAGGTTTGCATGGTGTATCCTTGCAAAAGACTTTGCTATAACCGCATGCACTCCAAGAAATCTGGGGGCAAGTGCTGCATGTTCTCTGGATGAGCCTTGACCGTAGTTTTCACCACCTATTATTATGTTGGCTTTTCCTTTCTCATCCCTTATCTTCTTGGCTCTTGAGACGAACTCTGGGTCTACGTAGTGGTAAACATACTCGCTTATGGCGTAGATGTTAGACCTAAGGGGCAGTATTTTTGCACCTGCGGGCATTATGTGGTCTGTGGTTATGTTGTCTCCCACTATAAGGCTTACTTGTCCCTCTATGAGCTCTGGCATTTCGTCAAACTCAGGTAGAGGCTTTATGTTCGGACCTCTGTATATTTCCACCTCTCTCGCCTCTTCTTCGAGCAGTGGTGGTATAAAGGCTTCATCGCCGTATGGAAATCTTTCTAGTAGCTCCACTCTTATCCACTTTATACCCTCTTTCTCTGCTAATTTTCTTGGGTCTATTATCTCTCCCGCTATGGCACAGGCTACACAGACCTCTGGAGATGCAAGGTATACTTTCGCATCGGGCGTGCCAGACCTTCCTTCAAAGTTTCTGTTAAAGCTCCTAATGGACACTCCACCGCTTGGTGGCGCGTATCCCATACCTATGCATGGACCACAGGCACTTTCCAATATCCTCGCTCCTGCCTTTAGAAAGTTAAGGAGAATACCGTTTTGAGTTATAAGCTCAAGGGCTTGCTTTGAGCCAGGGGCTACCGCAAATATGACATCTGGATGAACCCTTCTTCCCTCAAGCATCTTGCCCGCTCTTGTAAGGTCTACAAAGGAGGAGTTTGTGCAAGAGCCTATTACTACCTGGTCTACCTTTATACCTTCTACTTCTCTCACAGGCACCACATTGTCGGGTGAATGAGGGCAGGCTATTAGTGGTTCAAGTTCAGAAAGGTTTATCTCAATTACTTCGTCATACTCCGCATCTGGGTCTGGCAAAAGCTCTATCCAGTCCTGCTCCCTGCCTTGAGCTTTAAGATACGCCCTTGTTATCTCATCAGATGGGAATATAGAAGTGGTTGCACCAAGCTCCGCTCCCATGTTGGTTATGGTCGCCCTCTCTGGGACAGAAAGCTCTTTTATACCCTCTCCAAAGTATTCAAAAATCTTTCCTACACCACCCTTTACCGTTAACCTTTTTAAAAGCTCAAGAATTATATCCTTTGCACTGACCCACTCTGGCATCTTACCAGTTAGCTTTACACCTACTATCTTTGGCATTTTTAGATAAAAGGGTTCACCAGCCATCGCCGCAGCCACATCAAGACCACCCGCACCTATGGCTATCATACCCACACCGCCAGAGGTAGGTGTGTGAGAGTCTGAGCCGAGAAGTGTTTTTCCAGGCTTTGCAAACCTTTCCACATGAACTTGATGACATATACCATTACCGGGTTTGGAAAGCCATATGCCATACCTTTTGGCAATGCTCATAAGATATTTATGGTCATCTGGGTTTCTAAAGTCTGTTTGTAGCATGTTGTGGTCTATGTAGCTAACAGAAAGCTCCGTCTTGACCCTATCCACTCCCATTGCTTCAAACTGGAGATAAGCCATAGTTCCGGTTGCGTCCTGCGTGAGGGTTTGGTCTATCCTTATGGCTATCTCCTCACCGGGTATTAGCTTTCCGCTCACAAGGTGCTCCTTTAGTATTTTGTAAGCGACTGTTCCCTTTGCCATGCATGCCTCCTTTCAAAAGGTAATGATTTATATTATAACTTTTTAATCTTTGAGATACCTTTCTACTTCCTGCTTGAGGGTAGGGCTTATACCCAGCCTTCTTAAAGTTCCCTCGTCCGCTTTTAGAAACTCGTAGAGGTTTTCAAAATTCCTGTATATGAGCCTTTTCTTTACTTCTCCTATACCTTTCACTTTATCCAAGGTGTCCTTTAGACCCTCCTTTAGTCTTAATTTCCTGTTGTAGGTAAGTGCAAACCTGTGTGCCTCGTCCCTAATTAGCCCAAAAACCCTGTATAAAATAGGATGTTGGGTCAGCCTTACTTCTTTTCTTTCCTCTGAGATAAGAATTTCCTCCTCCTTTGCAAGGGCATAGACCTTTATTGGTAAGGAAAATTTGTCTCTCACTCTTATAGCAACATTGAGCTGTCCATAACCGCCGTCTATTAGCCAAAGGTCTGGCATTTTTTCCTCACCTTCCTTTAGCCTTCTTGCTCTCCGTGAGAGGACTTCTTCCAAAGCTCTATAGTCATCTATCCCTTCAAAGCTCTTTATTCTGTATCTTCTATAAGCTCTTTTGTTCATGCTTCCCATTTCCCACACTACGCAAGAGCCAACAGTGTATTCACCATAAAAGTGAGAAATATCAAAACCCTCTATCTTTTCTGGCATTGGAATGCGTAGCACCTTATGAAATTCCTCCCTAAGAACCACAGGGTCAAGATGGTGTCCGAGGTTTTCCCTTATGAGTTCCTCAAGCTCTGGGCTTATATCCCTTCTTAGCTCAAAGTTTCCTCTTTGAGAGAGCCACCACAGGGTTTCCTCCGAAAGCTCAAAGTTCACAAGCAGGTTTTGAGGCAGAGGGTTTGTGTAGTAAAATCCCAGCAAAAACTCCTCAAGGTCTTCTTCCCTCTCAAGGACAAAAACTTGCTTGTCCACAAGCCTTCCAGACCTAATGAGAAAAACACCCAAAACCCTACCCATAGCGTAAAGAATATCCGCATTACCATATTCAAGCCCAGAGACCCTTTGACCCTTAGAGAGGTTTTCCAAAGCCTGTATTTGGTCTCTTAGCATGGCACATCTTTCAAAGTTAAGTCTTTGCATTTCCTCTTCTATCTTTTGGTATAGCTCCTCTAAAACTCCGCTCACCTCTCCGGAGAGCAAAGCAATAGCGGATTTCACCGACAGTCTATAAGATTCCTTGTCTATAAGACCACAGCAAGGTCCAGAGCAAAGTCCAAGATGATAATCCATACAGGGTTCTTTTCTTTCAGGCATTGGGTCACAGGTTCTGAGTTTAAACACTCGGTGGATAAGTCTTTTAACCTTTTTAGCCTTTGAGGTGCTAAAGAAAGGTCCAAAAAGCTGTCCTCTGTGTTCTGTGCCTCTTACCACTCTTACAGTAGGATATGGCTCATCGGTCAATAAAAGTAGAGGATACCCACCGCCATACTTGTGGAGCACATTATAACGAGGCTTGTGGAGTTGAATAAGGTCTACTTCCAGCGTTAAGGCTTCAAAGGTATTGCGTGTTATAACCCACTCCACGGAAGTGGAGTTTTCTATAATAGATTTTTCCTTGCTGTCCTTTTCCGCCAGCTTGTAGTGTTGAAGTAGCCTATCCCTAAGGTTCTTCGCTTTGCCTACGTATATGGGTTTGTTGCCCCTTTTGAAAAGGTATACACCAGGCTTTTCTGGTGCCTTTTGAAGTTCTTCAAGACTTAGCATACTTATATAATATGTGCTATTCAAATAAACTAACCTTTTCTTTGAGCCTTCTTGTCGCTATCTCATAGTAGTGCTTATTTATCTCAATGCCAATAAACCTTCTACCTGTCTCTTTACAAGCTATAGCAGTAGAGCCACTACCCATAAAAGGGTCAACCACCAAGGCTTTTTCTTTTGTGGTAAGTTCAATCAGAAACCTCAAGAGTTTTATAGGTTTTACGCTTGGGTGGTCGTTGAAAGCACCTTTTTCTTTCCTGTCTGGTTTTTCAATTAGAAAATATCTATCCATAACCTCATCTATGCTATCTGTGGTTATTATGTTAGATGGGAACATCCCCTTTCCTTGCTTTATTTTGACATTAAACAGCCCAACTCCATACTTTACAAAATTTTCCAATAATGTGCCTTCTGGAGGCTTTTGAGCTACCATTATAGGCTCGTAGTTGCTTTTTACCTTCGGGACTTTGTATGCTCTTAGCTCTTCTCTTAGTTTTTCTTTCACCTCGGGAGGAAAAGCAGTTCTATCAAGAAAATGTTCAAGACTAAAAGCCTTTGGCTGATTTTGTGTATATATCCAAAGAAATATATCTCTAACCCAGAACCCAGCATCCTCTGTAGAACATACAAGCCTATGGAACAATCTTGGATGGGAAAAAGAGAGAAACCAGCCACCCGGCTTTAAAATCTTGAAAACCTTATGAGCTACAAAAGAGAACCATTTTCCAAACTCAACAGCCTGCTCTGGAGAAAATTTCATACCTACAGGTAAGTATTTAACAGTTCCTACACTGCTTTTTGCTCTCAAAACCTCTTCATGAGACCATTTATTGTCAAGTTTATCAAGAAAATAAGGTGGGTCTGTAAGGACTAAGTCCACAGTATTCTCTGGGATTTTTTCCAACCAAACAAGTGCATCGCCAAGTATAAGTTCTATATCTTTCATAGTTCTTTCCCCTCGTATTTTAGCTTTAATATTTTGTAAACCTGCTTCTGAACTTCTTCAGATGCCCTCAACACTACCCTTGGGTTTGATATGGTTATCACTCTTCCAAGTTTATCAAATACGAACCAATCTCTGTATGCACGATTACACTCATCACACTGGGGTATGTATCCCTTAGATTCGTCCTTAGGGTCTATGTGAGCCCTTTGGAGCTTTGTTATGCGTCTTGGATTTTTTAGATTTGGTTTTCCTTCCTCTGAACCACAAGTAGCACATCTATAATTGTAAATTTCTTTGAGCCTTTCAAAATCCTTATCACTAATTCCAACTTTTCTATGTGGAGTCCAGCCGGGATAAGGCTCTTCAAGAGATACCAAAAGGTAGCTATCTTTTGGAATTTTTATTTCCAAATGATTTCCTCTCGTGGATGATATTATATACCAACCCTTTTGTCTTGCAAGATGTCTTGCTTGTTGAACATCATTGGTATCAGGATACAAACTCCTGATAAACTGGGTTAGCTCAACCTTAGAAACTGGTCTGGTTTTGGGGTAATCTTTTGAGAGATATACTAGAACAAGTCCATCTTTAGTATACTTACCATTTTTTATAAGATGTGGTAGTTATACACCCCTGTCTTTTAAGTGCTTCTCTCAATAGACCCTTACAAGTTCATATATACTCCTAATCTCTTCATCGCTTAGCATCATCAGATTCAAATTATATCATGCGGAGATTTCTTCATCTCTAAGCCCTTTCCAGCTATTTTTCAAGGCTTAGCATCAAGGTAAATATATAACTCCAAAAGGAGCTTTTCCACCGCTTTCTCTTTTTGCTTTGCCTCAAGAATAAGGTCTATTCTGTTTCCACCAAAGCGCTTAAGGAAATCCAGAAAATCTTCCAACCTTATCCAGTTTCCATGTTCACCAAAGCGATGCTTTCCCTCTGGCTCAGAGGATAGATGAAACTCTGGCACACGACCAGACCAAGTCTGCAATATTTCACTTACCTCAAACTCTGAAGGATTTAGACGGTTATGGTAGTAGTCAAAAACTATAGGTAAATCCAACTCCGCATCTAAAAGGTCTCTTACCGTATAGTGTCTTTCATCGTTTTCTATAGCAAGATATCTATAGAGCCACTGGTTTTCTATCAGGGTCTTCTTTAACCTTTTGAGACTTTCTCTTTTGTCTTCGTAAATA
>JAXSOH010000046.1:0-12422 GCA_037925805.1 Aquificaceae bacterium | reverse complement strand
TGTGGAGATGTGCCTTGAACCAATCCAGCTCCTTGAAGCAAACCTTCTAAGCCTTGCGTTTTCATTTTCCCCCCTCAAATCCGAGCTCATATATAATTATAATCCACCATGCTAAATTTGCAAGTATTTTTTTGTGTAGGCTATGGAGGTTAAAGCTTTTTACTGGAAAGGACATGTTCTTCAACTATTAGACCAGAGAGAGCTTCCCAACAAAGAAATATGGCTGAGCTTAAGGGACTACGGAGAAGTCGCTCAGGCTATAAGGGATATGGCTGTAAGGGGAGCACCCGCTATTGGATGCGTTGCTGCTTATGGCTTTGTCCTCGGGGTAAAGGCTGGTGAAGACCCAGAGAAAGTCTACGAAACTCTCAAAAACACAAGACCCACAGCCTACAACCTCTTTTGGGCATTGGATAGAATGAAAAAGGCTCTTGAGGAAGGAAAAGACATTGAGGCAGAGGCAAAGGCTATAGAAGAAGAGGACTACAAATATAACAAAAGGATGGGAGAAATAGGTCAGGCTCTCATTCCCTCTGGTGCAAGGGTGCTAACTCACTGCAATACGGGTGCTTTAGCAACTGCAGGCTGGGGCACAGCCCTTGGGGTTATAAGGTCAGCACACTACTCGGGGAAAAACATCTTCGTATGGATTGACGAGACAAGACCATACCTTCAGGGCTCAAGGCTAACCGCATGGGAGCTTTTAAAGGAAGGTATTCCCCATAAGCTCATAACCGATTCTACCGCTGGCTTTCTCATGAAAAAGGGCTTAGTGGACTGCGTTTTAGTTGGTGCGGACAGAATAACAAAGGACTACCATGTGGCAAACAAAATAGGCACATACACCCTCTCAGTGCTCGCAAAAGCTCATGGGATACCCTTTTATGTGGTAGCACCAAAGTCTACCTTTGACCCATACACTGCAGGAGATAGTATAGTTATAGAGGAAAGAAGTGAGAAAGAGATAAAGTTTATAAGAGGCATTCCCATAGCCCCTGAAGATTCTCCTGCTCTCCACCTCGCCTTTGATATAACTCCACCAGAGAACATAACTGCAATAATAACAGAGGAGAGTATAATAAAAATATGATGACTGCTGAAATACTTAAAGATTTGGAAAAAGGAAAATTCTGCGAGGTAATCACATCTTGGAGGGAGGTGCCTATAAGAATAAAGCTCTCAGTAAGGTGGGTCTCGCCTCAGGAGAGATTTGTGAGTTTTGATTTCAAGGATTGTAAGTTTAGGCATGTATTCTCAGAGAGTGTTCCTGTTTATATAAAGGTTAGGGAGATATTCTTTGCATGCAAGGTATTCAGTAATATAAGGGATGAGTTGGTTCTTGAAGTGGAGTCACCGGTGCCTGCTCCACCCGTGGTAATGAGGGAGTTTATAAGGGTTGAACCCTTAGAAAAAGAGCCTGTTTATGTATCCTTCTGTAGTGAAGATAAATGCATAGTAAGGGTAAAAGCTGTGGACATAAGTGAATCTGGTGTTGGTGTTGTGCTTAAAAAAGAACATACAGACGAGCTAATGGATATATTATCCCAAGCTTCAACCAACATAGAAAGTATGCATATGCCCTTTGAGCTTGAGATAGAACTTCCAAGAGAAGGAATAGTGAGGGCAAAAGGGGAGTTGAAAAACATAATAAGCAAAGAGGACAATGTATATGTAAGACTCGGATTTAAACTAAACCTTGAAGAGGACCAAACCAGAAAGATAAGACAATACATAATGCGAAGGCAAAGGGAAATATTGGAGCAATTAAAGTCAATATGATACCCCTTTTTAGGCTGTCCCTAAGATATTTACTCTCCGGTAAGGGTTCAACCCTGCTTGTTTCTCTGATAGCTTTTTTGGGAGTTGTTCTAAGCGTCAGTGCACTCTTGCTTACTATGGGAGTCTTTGCAGGCTTTCAGCAGGCTCTCAGAGAGAAAATACTCTCCGCATCACCTCATATAATAGTAAGTTTTCTTAGCTACGAAAAGAGCAAAGAATACAATAAGACGATAGCCCAGACTAAGGGTATAGAAAGGTCCTATTCAGTCCTGCTCTACAATGGGCTTATATCAAAAGAAGGCAGATTAAACAGCGTTGGCGTAAAAGCCTTAGAGCCAGAAGACGCATATAAAATATACGGGCTGAATTTAAGGGAAGGCATTCTTGTGGGCAGAGGGCTTGCGGATATACTTGGGCTCAATGTGGGAGATGAGGTTATGGTGCTTTCTCCTATGGGAACACGCACTCCCTTTGGCATAGTTCCAAGAGCAAGAACCTTTGTAGTGGAAGGAATATTCCAGAAGGGAGTCTTTGACCAAGACTATGCCACTATTGTTATGAACACACAAACCGCCATAGACTTTTTCGGTGATAGCTACCAGCTTGCTGGCTATGAGATATACATAAAAGACCCCTACAAGGCTCAGGAGGTAAAGGAGGAGCTGGAAAAGAGCCTTGGTGGTGTTTCCATAGTTCGTTCGTGGATAGACCTAAATAAACCTCTTTTCAATGCACTACAGCTTGAGAAGGTGGGAATATTCTTCGTTCTTATGCTCATGATAGTTGTGGCTTCTTTTAACATAACAAGTCTTCTTTTTATGAAGGTAAAGGAAAAGGTGAAAGACATAGCAGTTTTGAGAACCTTCGGTTTGAGAAAAAAACACGTGGTTTCTCTTTTTCTTCTTCAGGGTCTTATGCTGGGTGCTTTAGGGACGCTCGTGGGCTTTTTACTTTCTTTGGTGGGTGGTTATCTCATAAACAAGTATAGACTTATTAGAGTCCCAGCGGACGTATACTTGATGGATCACGTGCCGGTGCATTTTGAGTTCTCTGACATCCTTTTTACTCTTATTGGTGCAGTGATTCTTTCTCTTTTGGCAAGTCTTCTGCCTGCCTATAGGGCGAGTAAGGAAAGCATAGTAAGGGTTTTGAGAAATGAATAGAATAATACAAGTAAAAAACCTTTCTAAGGTATATCTTGGTCAAGTGGAAGCCCTAAGGGGGGTTAGTTTGGAGGTTTTTGAAGGTGAAGTGGTAGGTCTTATGGGCCCCTCAGGGTCTGGCAAAAGCACTCTGCTTCACATAATCGCAGGAATTGAAAAACCTACAGAAGGAGAAGTTCATGTCATGGGTCAAAGCATACATCTTATGGATGAGGACCAGCTTGCTTCCTTTAGGCAAAGGCATTTGGGCTTTGTCTTCCAGTTTTACTACCTTTTAGAAGACTTCAACGTGTTAGAGAACCTAACCCTCATAGGACAGTTGGCTGGCGTTGAAAGACCAGAAGAGAAAGCACTGCAGATACTTGAATATCTAAGACTTTCTCACAGGCTAAAACACAGACCAAGCCAACTCTCAGGTGGCGAACAGCAAAGGGTAGCTATTGGGAGGGCTCTCATGCTTGACCCAAAGATTCTGCTTGCGGACGAACCCACGGGCAACCTTGACCTTGCAGAGGGCAAGAGGATCTTTGACCTTTTCCTTAAACTAAGAGAAGAAAGAGGTCTTACCATGCTTGTGGCAACCCATAACGAGGAACTAAAGCCCTACTTTGACAGAATCTACAGACTAAAGGATGGAGAACTTGTATAATAGTAGCTATGTATTACCTGCTCCTTACAGTTTTTATAGTCGTTGCCCTTTTGCTAATTGGGATAGTGCTTATGCAAAGAAGCAGAGGGGATGTGGGCACTGCTTTTGGTGGAATGGGGCAAGGCGTGTTTGGACCAGGCGGAGTGGATACAATCCTAACAAAAATAACCTACTGGCTTGGCTTTTCCCTTATGGTTTTAGCCATACTCCTTGCCCTAACTCATCCTTCAAAGAGAGGCTCGCTTATAGGGGATGAAGATAAAAAACCTCCTGTCCAAACCCAGCAGAACACCACTCAGGGACAAACAACTCCTTCTGGCACACCATCTGAAAGTAAGCCATAAAGATATCTATTTTATGGAAGACCTTGAAGTCCCCTTGCAGGTCGTAGAGAACTTTCTTAGAGACTTAGAAAGGATTGAGGAGGGTTATCCTCTTCAGTATATTTTGAGAGAATGGGATTTCTATGGGAGGAGCTTTTTTGTAAAAGAGGGTGTCCTCATACCCAGACCAGAGACAGAGGTGCTTGTAGAAGAAGTTCTCAAAAGACTTCCCAAAGATGAGCCTATGGTTGGTCTTGAGCTGGGTGTAGGCACTGGATGCATAAGCGTAAGCCTACTATGTGAGAGGTCAAACCTCCGTATAATAGGAGTGGATATAAACTTGGAAGCATTGAAGCTTTCAAAGAAAAATGCCCTTAAGCACGGTGTTTTAGATAGGTTTTTTCTCGTTGGGGGAGACCTCTTTGGTCCTCTAAAGCCTTATCCCTTTGACTTAATCCTTTCAAATCCACCTTACATTCCAAAGGAGCATTGGGAAAGTCTTCCAGTAGGTGTCAAGCTTGAGGGTTATACCTCCCTCATAGGCGGGGGAAAAGGCTGGGAATTCTACGAGAGGATAGCCAAAGCCATAGACAACTACCTTAAGCCCAAAGGACTTATAGCCTTTGAGATAGGTCATGACCAAGGAGAGGTGGTCAAAAAACTTTTTGAGGAAAAGGGGTTTAAGGTAAATATATTTAAAGACTATTCAGGACAAGAGAGGGTAGTGTTAGGATGGAAGTCTTAGGCTTTCTTCTTGGTGCATTTTTCTTTGTGCTTCTTGAGGCTTTTTTTGCTGGCTCTGAAATAGCCCTTGTGAGCGTGGATAGGGGAAGGGTAATGAACCTATACAGAAAGACAAAGCAGGAGTTTCTGAAGGACTTTTATGAAAACCCAGAGGAATACATAACCCTCACCATGCTTGGATATACGGTCAGTATAGTTTTTGCTTCTACCTTTTACACCTTGGCGGTTATAAAAATATCTGACTATCTGACCTTTATAAGAGGCTTTGAGGTGGTTTTTTCTGCGAGCCTCGTGGTCTTTACATTGCTCCTTGGGGAACTGCTCCCTAAAAGCCTATTTCAGAAACATGCGGAAAGGCTCGTGCTACCCTCACTTTGGGTCTTGAGTAAGCTAAAGATTTTTACAAAACCAATCCTTACCCTTTCAAGAGTTGTAAGTAGGCTTATCACTAACAACTTCAAAGGTAGATACCAAGAAAAACTTGAAAGGGAAGACCTCATAAAGCTCATGGAACAGATTACAAGCAAGGAGGAAAGCCTGCGTATAGCCCTGCAAAGCATAACTATGAAAGACCTCTTTGCAACAGAGGAGATAAAACCCATAAAAGAGGTGGTCATGGTAGAGGAAAACGCCAGCATTGAGCAGGTTATGTCCCTCATGAAGGAAAGTCAATACAGGAGGCTCCCAGTTTACAGAAAAAGGGTTGACCAGATAGTGGGTTATGTAGACCTCTTTGACCTTATCCAGAGCAAGCATGCAAAGTCCATAAGGGAGCTCATAAGACCTGTCCATTACTTTTCAGAGTTTACAATCCTTGATAAGGTTTTTGAATCCTTTAAAAGTAGCAAGGAACAGATGGGTGTTGTAGTAGACGAGAGGGGAAACCTCTTAGGAATTATTACATGGGATGACTTACAAAGTTATCTAATAGGTGGTCTTTATGAGGGAAAAATAGAGGAGGACGAGGATATAGTGGAAATAGAAAAGGATATATGGATAGCAGAGGGTGGTATTGAAAAAGAAAGAACAGAAAGGCTTCTAAGTATAAAACTTCCAGAGGGACCCTACACAACCTTGGGAGGCTTTCTTTCCTTTATGCTTAAGGGTTTTCCCGAAAAGGGCCAAGTTGTAGAATATGAAGGTTATCGCTTTAAGGTGCTCCAGAGGGATGAAAGGAGGATAACAAAGGTAAGGATAGAAAAGCATGTATAAGAAGGTCAAAAGTCTAAAGGAGCTTCCAGAAGACCTAAAGCCAAGAGAGAAGATGCTCAGAATGGGAGCGGACAGTCTTACAGAAGAGGAGCTATTGGCTATTATACTTGGCTCTGGCACAAGGGAAAGGGATGTGCTTAGTCTATCCAGTGAGATAGTAAAGGTTGGATGGCAAAAGCTGAGCAAGATGACTACAGGTGAGATTATGAAGAGCTTTAAGGGTATAGGTGATGCAAAGGCATGTCAGATAAAAGCAATAATAGAGCTTGCAAGAAGAATAAGCGACCCATATGAGAGTATCTTTATAAACAACCCAGAGGACGCTTATAGGTTTTTGAAAAACATGGTGGATGAGCGTAGAGAACACCTTATAGCCCTATATCTTACACCCACAAACAAGCTGATAGCCCACGAGGTTATAGCCATAGGCAGGATGAACGCTCTGCACGCAGAGCCAAAGGAGATTCTTTACCATGCCATAAACACCGCCTGCTACTCTATACTCATAGCCCACAATCATCCAAAGGGTGAACTAAAGCCTTCAAGAGAAGACATAGAGTTTACAAAAAGGCTCAAAGATGCCTGTCAACTTATGGGTTTTGAGCTCCTTGACCACCTTATAATAAGCAAGAAGGGCTACATCTCTCTTAGAAGGGAGGGTTATATGTGATAGGGTTTTTGCAGAGGCTTGGTCTATCTTCAGATAGGTGCATCTCTTGTGGAAAGGTCTTTGTGGGTTTTTCTCAAGGCTACCTATGTAATGAGTGTCTTGGGTCTATAAAGCCTTTCCATCCAATAGATTATTCAAATAGGCTTGAGTATGTGGTCTCATACAGGGTTTTTGGCAGGTATGAAGGTGTCCTAAAGGAAATAGTTCACAATATGAAGTTTAAAAGCTCCAAAAACCTTGCACTACTCCTTGGCAAAGTTATAAGGGAGCATCTATGGGAGTATATGGAGGAAACAAAGCCAGACATAATCACTTTCCCTTCCTTGAACCTTAGAAGACTATGGATAAGGGGTTTTAACCACGTGGAATATATACTTAGGGGTGCGGGCGTGCCATACATGAAGGTTTTTAAAAGAAGGGATATGCACAAGCCTATGGCTTTTCTGAATGCGGAAAAAAGACAAAAGGCAGTCTTGGGGCATAGGCTAAAAGAGGAGCTCATTGACTTTCTTGAAGACAAGAAGGTGCTGGTAGTAGATGACCTGCTAACCACTGGCTCTACCATACAAAGGCTTGCTTATCTTTTAATGTCTGTTGGTGCACAGGAGGTGCATGCCTACTTTATCGCAAAGGCTTAAAAGGAGTTTTGTATGTTTTTTATAAATTCCTCAAGAACTCTTGTGTAGAGATTTTTTATCCTCTCAAACATTTTCCTACTTTCTTCTTCGCTGTATATATGAGATGTGAGGTTTCTATCTTCAAGCATGTCCAAAAATATCTCCTCTTCTCCGAGAAAGCCTACTCTAAAAGCTGTTTTAATACAGCTTCTTGGACTTCTACACTCAAAGCCGTGGTATTCTAATAGAATTTTCAAAAATTTCCAAAAAGTATCAAAGGTGTATTCAAATCTCTGCAATGTTCCGTCTATTTCAAGGGGAGTCTCCGCTGTCAAGACTGCTTCTCTTAGGGTTTCAAAAGACCTTCTCAATTTATCGTAAGATTTAAGCACTTCTTCCTTTTTCATACAAAACCCTACCTGTTTTTCTAATTATCTCCGCGAAGTCATCCTCTACACTATCAAGAAAGACCAGGTCCAAACTGTATATACCACTTATCTCTTCTATCTTTTCCTTTAGCTTTCTCCTTTCTCTGTAGTCAAGGATTTTACCACCTTCCACAGCTATGTCAATATCTGAGTAAGGCTTTGCATTGCCCTTTGCTCTTGAGCCAAAGAGAATTATCCTTTCGGGGTTCAGTTCCTGCTTCAGAAGGTCAACAACCCTCTGCGTTATATCCTTTGCCTTGTATTTCATACCCTCTGCGTGAACTTCTCAAATGCCTTCTTTATACCTCTTACCGCCTGTCTTATTCTATGCTCGTTTTCCACGAGTGCAAATCTAACATAACCTTCGCCGTATTCACCAAAACCAATTCCGGGGGATACCGCCACCTTGGCTTCTTTCAGAAGAAATAGAGAAAAGTCTAAGGAATTCATACCGACCCAAGAGGGAATTTTAGCCCAAAGAAACATGCTTCCCTTTGGTTTTTCCACAGTCCAACCTATACGGTTAAGACCTTCCACAAGCACGTCCCTCCTTTTTCTATATACCTCTCTGCCTTTTTCCACTATCTCGTATGGGCTATCAAGGGCTATTATAGAGGCGACTTGTATGGGGGTAAAGACACCATAGTCAAGGTAGCTCTTTAGGTGTGCAAGATTCTTGATAAGAGTTTCATTACCCACCATAAAGGCAACGCGCCACCCTGCCATAGAAAAACCCTTTGACATGGAGTAGAGCTCCACCGCCACCTCTTTTGCACCTTCTACCTGAAGTATGCTGGGAGGCTCATATTCGTCAAAGCCAAGGTCTGCGTAGGCAAAGTCATGAATAAGCCAAACTTCTTCTCTTTTTGCTAACTTTACCATCTCCTTAAAAAAGTCAAGGCTTACGCAAAGGGTGGTGGGGTTGTGAGGAAAGCTAAGCACTATAGCCTTGGGCTTTCTAAAAGAAGCCTTAAGCGTGTCTTGAATTCTTCTTAGAAAGCTCTCTTCAAAGTCCTCTCCTTCGTCGGGTATTATGGGAACAGATATGGCGTCACCACCTGCTATGATGGGTGCGTAGTAGTGTATAGGATAAGTAGGGTTAGAAACGAGCACCGTATCACCTGGTTCAAGCATTGCCAACATAAGGTGCGAGTAGCCTTCTTTTGCGCCGATGGTAAGTATGGCTTCTCTCTCTGGGTCAAGCTCCACACCATACCTTCTACGGTAAAAGTCACATATGGCTTTTCTGAGCCTTGGAATACCCTTTGAGGCGGAATAGCCATGCACGTTGTCTCTTCTTGCTACCTCGCAGAGCTTTTCCACTATATGGTTTGCGGGTGGAAGGTCTGGGTTGCCCATGCCAAGGTCTACTATGTCCTCTCCCTCACGCCTTAGCTTATACTTTAGCTCATTGACCATTGCAAAGACATACTTAGGAAGCCTGCTTACCCTTGGAAACATCCAGCTTTCACTCATGCTCTCCTTCCTCTTCAAGTTCTTTGCAGTTTATACACATAGTGGTTACTGGTCTTGCCTTTAGCCTTTCAAAGGGTATAAGGGCACCACAGCTTTCACATATACCATAAGTGCCCTGCTCCATCTTCATAAGTGCATAGTCTATCTTACGCAATAGCTTTAGCTCCCTTGTCTTTATTCTTTGTAGGCTTATATACCTTTCAGTCTCTATGTTTGCCCTGTCTATTTCATCACCGCCCTCAAAGGAAACGTTTGAAGGGTCTCTTATCTGCTCTTCCGCATACTTTATTATCCTTTCCCTCATCCTCAGTAGGTCTTCCCTTAGCTCTGCTATCTGTTCTGGGGTTAAGTGATGCATAATCCTGTAATTATAACCCGAGTTGCAAGTCATAAAGTAATTTATATCATAGCATTTAAAGAATAGCTTAAATGTTCGCTTTCCCGCGTGTATATTAGACAAAGTTAGATCTAAAGGATACCGGCTTCTTTTAGGGCTTCTTTTACTTCTGGGTTTTTTCTGCGAGTTTCTTGAGAGCCTTTTCAATCCTTTCCTCCCTTTCCTCAAGCTCCTTTGTTTTCCTAATAGCTGGAGCAAGTGCACTTCTCCTATCCCATATCACAAAACCTATAAGGCTCATCATCCCAGCAAACAAAACCCCAAAACCCCAAAGCATAATGTTTATCATATCGTCTATCCTTTTGTTCGTGTCCTCTATCCTCTTGTTTGTGTCCTCTATCCTTTTGTTTGTGTCGTCTATCCTTTTGTTTGTATCATCTATCCTTTGCATGATGGCTCTGAAACCTTCTCTTTGGTTTTCTTCAAGCCTTATAATCCTATCCCTATCTTCAAGAGTGAAGGGAATTTCCTTGGCTAAGGGGTAAGAAAGCAGGAAACCCAGTAAAAGGATATAAACCAAAGACCTCATAGGTTTAATTATAACGCAAGAGGGTATTTTATCAATTGTTGTGTAAAAATGAATTGCTTTATCCGAGACTGTTTCAAAATTTGTGTAAATTCTGCCATACTTCATAACATACCCTCAAAAAGAATTATTAGCTGGGACTATATCCTCTTGCCCATTCAACTCCTAACGCCTTACAATGGCTTGAGGCATAAGGTCTTTGAGTAGCTTACTGAACTCTCTGCGGTATTGTTCTACTTTCTCCTTGCTTGGCTGTTTCATATTAACACCTCCTTACTTTATTTTTACACAACGGATGAAACACTCCCGAACTAACCACCACTGCTACTTTCTTGTGCCTGCTTGTTAAAGTTAGCAGTTATGCTTGAGTCTTGTGTTATTGTAAAGATGCATGGATCAGCTCCTGTGCAGTTTGCTGAGCCAGTACCATTGCTCCAACCTACAAAAACAGAACCTTGACTGGGTGTAGCCATAAGAGTTATAGACTTGTCATGAAGAGCTTTGCAAGTGCCAGTGTTTCCTTGCCAAATCAAGATACATCCAGCTATAGTAATATCACCACTACCATTGCCTGCCTTTGTTATTGTGAGCTGTCTCTCAGGCAATTTAAATGTGGCGGTTATTGTTGAGTCTTGTGTTATTGTAAAGGTGCAGGGGTCTGTTCCTGTGCAGTTTACTGAACCAGTACCATTACTCCAACCTGCAAAAACAGAGCCTTGAGATGGCGTTGCTGTAAGTGTTATTTGAGTATCTTTAGGGGCTTTGCAAGTGCCAGTATTTCCTTGCCAGCTTAAAGTGCATCCTTCAGCACTAATCTCACCACTGCCATTGCCCGTTTTGGTTATTGTGAGTTGTTTTTGTTCAGCTAAATAGTTCATAGCAGCCAACACATCTATCCTCTTCTGTGGATAATTTCCGCTTATGCTGCATCCACTTTTCGGAGAGATAGTTTTTCCTGTAGATTTAAAAGCATTCAATATATCATCCACAGAAGCTTCAGGAAAAAGTTGCTTTATGAGAGCCCACGCTCCAGCAACGTGAGGAGTAGCCATAGATGTGCCATCTAATGCTTGGTATCCACTTCCGGGCACAGAGGAAGTTATGTCAACCCCCGGTGCAAAAAGAGACAAAATGGGAGCATAGTTGCTAAAGGTAGCTTCTTGATCCTGCTTTGTTGTGGCACCCACACTTATGGCACTGGAAATGCATGCAGGAGCAGTGATGCTATCGCAATGACTTTCATTTCCAGAAGCAGCTATTGCCGCAATACCAACAGAGCGAAGATTGTCAATGATGTCTTTGTAAAAAGGCATATCGTTATCACAATGAGAAGAATATGCTCTACCTCCGAGACTCATATTTACAGAGGCTATGTTGTAAGTCGTTCTTAAAGAATACACATACTCAAGACCTTTAACTACGTCTGAGGTGAAAGCAAATACACTGTTATTATACTTTGAAAACACCTGAACCGATATAATCTTTGCATCTTTTGCAACACCGTTTCTGTTCGTAGATTTACCAGCGACTATACCTGCTACGTGAGTGCCATGTTCACAACCATTAATCGTAATAGGACAGTTAACACCGGCCCCCGGTCCTCTTTGTTCATTCTGACCATTAGGACATAGTGTTTGAGTATTATATTGGCTAGAGGTTGTTGAAAAGCATGCCTCCGCTACAACTTTGCCACTTAAAAAGGGATGGTTTTTGTCTACACCAGTATCAAGCACTGCAACAACCCAACCATCACCTGTATAGCCAAGATTCCAAGCCTGGTCAGCCTTTATAAGTGGGACACTATCCTGTAGCTTTGGAAAATTCAAAGCATCTTCGTATATGTGCTCTACAAGAGGATGAGAACTAAGTGCAGAAAGAGTTTGTGCATCTACTTCCATTGAAATGTAGGGTATAGTCTCAAATCGTTTTACCCCTTTTATGTTGTAGTTTGATAGTGAGTTGAGTAGCTCCGTTTGTGCACTTTTTATTTGTGCCCTCTGAGAAGCAACCTGGGATGGTGATGATAACTCTCCCTCTGGAGTAAAGGACGTTTTTAGTTTAACTATCACACGCACCGAGCCTTGCGATTGAGCTTTGGAAAGGAGGTCTTGGCGACTAGTCTCTGAAAATATTGACATTTATACCTAATAATGGTAATTTGTTGCCTGAATTGTTTCATATACGAACTCACAAACAAAAGCTATAATATCCCTATGTATAGAGCTATTGAAGTCTCATGCCCTACCACAAAGAGAAAAAGCACTCTTATAGCTCATGTCCTAAAGCTATACAGAAAAACCGCTGAAATAATAGCAAACTTCCAGTGGTTTCTCTTTTTCAAAACTGGCTCTTTTAACAGAAAAGCTAACATAAAACACTTAAACTGCCCACTTTCAGAAAGGTTCAAGTCCACTATCCAATACCATGTGGTAGTCCCT
>JAXSOH010000045.1:0-12742 GCA_037925805.1 Aquificaceae bacterium | reverse complement strand
GATAGTGGACTTGAACCTTTCTGAAAGTGGGCAGTTTAAGTGTTTTATGTTAGCTTTTCTGTTAAAAGAGCCAGTTTTAAAGAAAAGAAACCACTGGAAGTTTGCTATTATTTCAGCGGTTTGTCTGTATAGCTTTAGGACATGAGCTATAAGAGTGCTTTTTCTCTTTGTGGTAGGGCATGAGACTTCAATAGCCCTATACATAGGGATATTATAGCTTTTGTTTGTGAGTTCGTATGTGAAACAATTCAAGCAACAAATTACCATTATTAGGTATAAATGTCAATATTTTCAGAGACTAGTCGCCAAGACTACCATATAGACAAACAAAAGGTGTAGCCAGAAAGCTCTTCTCATTTCTGGGAGTTAAAGTCCCAAACTTCAGAACACTACATTATAGGTTTACAAAAGAAGAGATTAACCTTCAAGACCTACCACAAGTGAAGGACCTGCCACAGGACTTTGTTATAGTGCTTAACTCTACAGGACTAAAGGTAACAAACAAAGGGGAATGGATAAGGAATAGGCACATTTAGAAGGCAATTGAGTGTTATACTTTAAGCCATGTTGAAGATAGCTCTACCAAAGGGCAGGCTATTTGAAGAAAGTATTGAACTGTTTCTTAGAAAAGGGATAATAGAAGAGGGTTTTGAGGAAGGAAGAAAACTCAACATAAGAGTTGATAATTATGAGTTTCTTCTTGTAAAGCCCTCCGATGTGCCCGTTTATGTAGAAAACGGCGTGGCAGACCTTGGAATTGTAGGAAAAGATATACTTCTTGAAAAGAAGCCAGACCTTTATGTGCTTTTCGACCTCGGAATAGGCTTTTGCAGAATAGTGGTTGCGGGTAAAGAGGAAAATAGAGAAAAATACCTAAAAAGCTCATACCTAAAGGTTGCCACCAAATACCCTCGCATAACTCAAGAGTTTTTCTCAGAAAAGGGTGTAAAGTGTAAGGTCATACTTCTAAGTGGCTCTGTAGAGCTTGCACCTCTTATTGGACTTTCTGACTTTATTGTGGACTTGGTGCAAACAGGAAGAACCTTAAAAGAAAATAACCTCGTGGTAATAGAGGAGATAACCACCTCTACCGCCATGCTCGTTTGCAACAGGGCAAGCTACAGAAATAAGAAGGCAGAAGTTTTAAAAATTCTTGAGAAGTTTTTAAGTGGAGATGTTCGTAAAACTTGTCTATAACCCAACTGCGAGTGCTTTATATGTTTAAACAAACCCGTTATTGGGAATATAATTCTATCATAGCATGAAGTTATTCTTTGGCGGTAGCTTTGACCCTATACATATAGGTCATCTAATAGTAGCAAGGGATGTGCTTGAAGCTCTAGGCTTTGAAAAGGTGTTTTTTTTACCAGCTCATCAAGCACCTTTAAAAGAGCCACATAAGGCAAGTGCTGAAGATAGATATAACATGGTAAGCCTCGCAATAGAAAGTTTTCAAGGTTTTGAGATAAACAAGATGGAAATAGAAAGGGGTGGAGTCTCTTACACGGTGGATACCGCAAGAGAACTCTACAAAAGCCTTGGAGAGAAGCCCTATTTTCTTGTGGGGGCGGACAGCTTTTTGAGTTTGCACCTATGGAAAAACCCAAACGAACTTATATCTCTTGCCCGTTTTGTGGTGATAGACAGGGAGGGTAAATGGCAAGAGGTTAAAAGCTACATAAAAGAGCATTTCTCAAAGCTAAGAGAAGAAAAGGACTTCCACTTTGTTTCAGTTAGGCGAGTGGATATTTCCTCAACTGAGATAAGGGAAAGGGTCAAAAAAGGCAAGAGCATAAAATGGCTTGTGCCAGAGAAGGTAGAAGAATACATATTGGCAAGAGGTCTATACGAATAAACTATGTTAAGCTCTCTGCTGGCTTAAAGCTCTCTTCCTTTACCGTTCAACACTCTCTGAAAACCGCATAGGGACATCTCTTTCTACAGTATTCAGTGATTATTTTCTAATACTTATCCTCTTTGCGTCAGCTTTTGTTAGCTGAACCTCCTTTAAAGCACTAAGTAAATCCATACCCTCTGCGTATAGCTTTAGGGCTTCCTCAAGCTCCCTTTTACCCTCTACCTTGAAAAGTCTATCCTCAATTATGGTTCTAAGGCTCTTAGCCACAAGGTCTCTACTCACGCCAAAGTTGTATTCAAGAAGGTATGCAAGCTCAATAAGGGTGTAGTTGGAGAGGAAAATCTTCCCCTTTTTTCTTTCTACCTCTTTAAAGTAGCTCTCTAAACGCTCTGAAACTTCTCCCTTGGTTAGAAAATCTATAAGCTCCTGAGTGTCTATAGCATCCATTCAGGAGGCACCCCCACGTTGTCTCTTAGTTGTCCATCTCCAAAAATTATGAACTTTTGAATAGTTAACTCCTCCAGAGCCATGGGACCCCTTGCATGTATCTTGTCTGTAGATATGCCCATCTCCGCACCAAGACCAAACTCATTGCCGTCAGTGAAGCGTGTGGAGGCGTTTACATAAACTGCTGCAGAGTCCACCTCCTTTATGAACTTCATAGCCTTTGTGTAGTTTTCCGTTATTATGGCATCTGAGTGCTTTGAGCCGTATTTTTCTATAAACTCTATGGCTTCCTCAAGGCTTTCTACCGTTTTAACTGCAAGGATAAGGTCAAGAAACTCCTCATAGTAGTCCTCTTCTGTGGCAGGGACAGCCTTTACATGAGAAAGCTCAGGTCTGGACTTTATCACTTCAAGGCTCTCTGGGTCGCACCTTAGCTCCACGCCTGCCTTTCCTAAGATATCTGCCATTTTTACCCAGAAGGTATTTAAGAGACTTTTGTGGATTATTAAGTTTTCCACCGCATTACAAACTGAAGGTCTTTGCACCTTTGCATTATAGACAATATGGTAAGCCTTTGTAAGGTCCGCCTCCTCATCCACATATATATTGCAAACGCCTTTGTAGTGCTTTATTACGGGGACTCTTGAGTTTTCCGCTACAGCCCTTATAAGACCTTCCCCACCCCTAGGTATGGCTACGTCTACCTTCCCTTCCATCTTTAGGATCTCCCATACTATCTCCCTCTCTGGTCTGTCTATGAACTGCACCGCCTCTTCTGGAAAGCCAGTCTCTTTGCATGCCTGACGCAGGATTTCAACAAGAGCCCTGTTTGAATTTATAGCTTCCTTTCCACCCCTCAGTATTACCGCGTTTGAGGACTTCATACACAAAGACGCAGCTTCTATCGTAACATTAGGTCTTGCTTCGTAAACGATAAAGATAAGACCCAGAGGAACCCTCATCCTACCCACCTGAAGTCCATTAGGAAGAGTCCACATGCGCGTTATCTCACCCACAGGGTCAGGAAGAGATGCAACATCTCTTAGCACCTTTATCATACCATCTATGCGTTTGTCATTAATTAAAAGCCTATCAATTAGTGCAGAGGAAAGCCCTTGAGATTTTCCGTATTCTATATCCTTTGAGTTTTCCTCCTTTATGTAGTTCCTTTTTGCATCAAGAAGTTCTCCAGCCCTTAAAAGGGTTTTGTTTTTAGTCTCTGTGTTTATTGATATGAGCCTTCTAAGCACTGACCTTGCGAGGTCTACCTTTTCTTCTGCGTAGCTTTTTATATCCACCATAGTGTTTAAAATTATACCAGTTTCTCGTATAAGGTCTTTAGTGCTTCCAGGCTTTCTTCATAGCTTATCTTTTCTTCTACCCTTTGTTTTAAAAACTCTTTAATTTCCTCCTGATGTTTTACCGCTTTGTCTACCAGAGGATTGCTTCCTGGGTTGTAAAGACCGAGGTTCACCATATCTTCCATTGACTCATAAGCACTCATTATTTCCCTCAAATACATTGCCATACGCATATGCTCCCTGCTCACAACCTGGGGCATCAACCTGCTAAGGCTCCTTACAGAGTCTATGGCTGGGTAAATGCCTGCGTTTGCCCTCTTTCTTGAAAGGATTATATGCCCATCAAGAACACCCATAAGAGAGTCTGAAACTGGGTCAAGACTTATGTCGTCGCCTTCCACCAACACGCTGAAAATACCAGTTATACTACCCTTCTTAAATTTTCCACAATTTTCCACAACCTTTGAAAGTAGATAAAAAACTGAGGGCGTATAACCCTTCATGGTAGGAGGTTCTCCCGCAGAAAGCCCAACCTCTCTCTGAGCCATAGCAAGTCTTGTAATAGAGTCCATAACCAAAAGCACATCCATGCCCTGCTCTGCAAGGTATTTAGCATGCACAAGTGCACTGAGAGCACCTTTTACCTTCAGTATGGGTGTCTGGTCTGAGGTGGTGACTATGGTTATGCTTCTACCTACCCCCTCTTTTCCTAATACATCTTCTATAAATTCTCTCACCTCCCTACCTCTCTCTCCTATAAGGGCAAGAACAACCGCATCCGCCTTACTGTTTCTCACTATCATACCCAAAAGGGTGCTTTTACCTACCCCAGCCCCTGCAAATATGCCGACCTTCTGTCCTTTAGCCAAAGTAAACATTGAATTTATGGGTCTTATACCACAGTCAAAAATCTCCCTTATCCTCTCTCTATCTATGGGGTTTATATCCTCGAGTAGAATTGGTCTTTTTTCTCCATGGGGTAAAGATTCATCTGAAAGTCTCCTCCCAAAGGGGTCAAGGAGCTCTCCCAGAAGGTTTTTTCCCACTATGGTGGAAACGGGTTCGTTCTTTATCCATACCCTATCGCCTGCTTTTACTCCAGAAGAATGGCTAAAGGGCATTATTATGCATCTATCTTCATTAAATCCTATTATCTCGCCTTCAACAGGCTTGTTTCTCTGTGGGTATATTATTACATGGTCTCCTACTGCTCCTTCTGTGTTATAGGCTTCAAGGTAAACACCACTCGCTCTGTAAACCTTGTGGTATACTTTAAACAACCCCTTCATTTTCTAAGTCTTCCAATAGGTCTTGCAGTATATCGTCGTAGTGCCTTTCTATCCATAGCTTTGGCGTTTCTATGGAAAACTCTCCTTCTTTTAGGTCTCCCTTTGGGACAATACTGAGCTCCACCTCATCACCAATACTTTCCTTCAAGTTTTTTGTGTAGGGAGAAAGCCTATGAAGGTCTTTTGGATTGAGATATATGGTTATTTGACCCTTAAGCTCAACTCCAGACTCAAGAACTTTTGATAGAAGTCTTATAATTAGATCCTCCTTAGGCAAGGTTTCTGTAAGGATAAGTTTTTTCAAAAGCTCTATTGTAAGTTCAATTATGTCCTTTCTTACGTTAGCTTTTACGCCCATGAAGGTCTCGATTATTTTGTTTGAAAGGTTTTCAATAAGATTTTCTAAAAATTTTCTTTCTTCCAGTTCTTTTGATATTCTGCTTTTTTCTTCTAAAGCCCTTTCCCTTTCTGTTTGAAGGCTTTCTATCTGCGTATTTAGCTTTTTTATCTGCTCCTTTAGGTTATCTACCTCTGCCTGCCATAGCAGTTTTATCTCCTCACAAGGGTCAACCGTTTCTTCTACAACCTCAGGAACTTGTGGAACCTCTTGAGGCTCTTCCTCTTTTTCAATTTTTACATCATGGAGATAGTGAAGGGGTTTAAAATCTTCTCTATACATAAGATTCCCCACCCGTTAGGTCTATTATTCCCTGGTCTGCAAGGTTCTTTATTACTTGTATTATCTGTTTCTGAGCCTTTTCTACTTCGGAGGCTCTCACAGGACCCATAGCCTCCATATCCTCCTTCATTATATCCGCTGCCTTCTTAGACATGTTGGATAGGAACTTTTCCTTTATATCTTCGGGTGCTCCCTTGAGGGCTATTATGAGAGTGCTCTTGTCTGCTATCTTTAATATCTCTACGATTGCCCTATTGTCAAGCTTTCTAATATCTTCAAAGGTAAACATCTTTTCCTTTATCTTTTCTGAAAGGTATGGGTCTTCTTCGTCCAGCTTTGCCAGTATTTTATTTGTAGTGTCTCTATCAAGCATGTTTAAAAGCTCTGCGGTAAGGGTTATACCTTCCATTTTCTGCATTATACCGCTTACGCCCATGCTTTTTATCTCTTCTGCAAGAACTTGTATAAGCTCTCCAAAAAATTCAGGAGATATATTTTCAAGGGTCGCAAGCCTCTTTACCACTTCTATGCTTATTGTATCTGGAAGAAGTTTGAGTATTTCTGAAGACTTGGCTGGGTTTAACTGAGACAGAACTACTGCTATGGTCTGGGGGTGTTCACCTACCAGTATGTTGGCAAGTATTTTGCTGTCAACCCTCTCAAGCTCCTGAAAGCTCTTAATAAGGTTTGAACTGCTTAGAAACTCGTATATTTTAGCAAACTTATCTGGCGGTAGAGCCTTTCTTGCAAATTCAAGAAGAGCATCCATGTCAGGGCTTATAAAGGATGTTGCCTTATATTCTTCTATGAACTCCTTAGCTATATCTTCTATGTCCTTTAGGGTTATACCCTCAACGTTTGTAGCATGAAGGAGTATCTCTTGTATTTCGTCGTCGGAAAGCTCCTTCATTACCTCCACCGCAACCTGTGGAGGCATAGCCATCAAAAGTATGGCCGCTTTCTGAGCCTTGCTCAGTTTACTCTTAATCTCAGGCATGTATAATAGTTTAAGATTTTTTTGAGTTATGTCATCAATAAACAGAAGAGATAATCTTATAATTATACACATGATCCCCAAAGTTTACCTTGGAGTGGAATGGATAGGTGCAGAGAGGCTTCTTTCGCAATACCAACCTACACAGGATTGTGGTGCAAGCCTTGTTTTTCTGGGTATAGCCAGGTCTGCTCCAGAAGATGGAGATATAAAAGAGCTTCACTATGAAGCCTTCCCTGAGATGGCTCTCAAGGTTATGGAGGAGATAAGAGAAGAAACACTAAAAAACTTCCCTGTCAAAGAGGTATTTATCCACCACAGGCTTGACGTGGTAAAGGTAGGAGAACCTTCTTTTATGGTGGTGGTCTTTGGTGGGCACAGGGATGAAACTTTTAGAGCTTGCAGGTATGCTGTGGACGAGGTTAAAAAGAGAGTGCCCATATGGAAGAAGGAAGTTTTCAAAGATGGCAGGAGTAAGTGGGTGCTTGGAGCATGATAAAGGACACCCTTGGAAGAGAGCTTCATGACCTTAGAATATCTGTGACAGACAGGTGCAACTTCCGGTGTAGTTTCTGCATGCCAGAGGGAGAGCAATACGAATTTTTTAGCCGTGAAGAGCTACTCTCCTTTGAGGAAATTGCCACCTTTGTAAGAGCAGTTATTCCCCTTGGTATCAAAAAGGTAAGGCTCACCGGCGGTGAACCTCTTTTGAGAAGACATCTTGAAAACCTTGTAGGATACCTTTCGGAGCTTCCTCTTGAGGACATAAGCCTCACCACCAACGGCTTTTTTCTTAAAGAAAAGGTAAGGGTCTTAAAAGAGGCTGGGCTCGGAAGAGTTACCGTAAGTCTTCATTCTCTTAAGGATGAGGTCTTCTCAAGGCTTGTGGGAAGAAATGTAAAGGTCTCTCAGATAATTGAAGGCATTGAGGAAGCTCTAAAGGTTGGGCTAAAGCCTGTGAAGGTGAATGTTTGTGTCATAAGGGGTGTTAATGATGGAGAGATACTGGACATAGCAAGGTTTTTTAAGGGTATGGGTGTGGTGGTGAGGTTTATAGAGTTTATGGATGTGGGTAATGTAAATGGTTGGTCTTTGGAAAAGGTCTACTCCGTAAAAGAGATGTTGGAACTTCTTAGCCAGCACTTTGAACTTGAACCCGTGGGAAAATCCTATAGGGGAGAGGTGGCGGACAGATACAGGTATAAGGATGACGGTGTAGAGGTGGGCTTTATATCCTCTATAACTCAACCCTTTTGTGGAGACTGCAATAGGCTAAGGCTTACCGCAGACGGCAGACTGCTTACATGTCTTTTTGCTCAGGATGGCTACCATGTAAAGAGTCTTATAAGAGCTGGTGCAAGTGATGAGGAGATAAGGGAGTTCGTTAGGAAGATTTGGGCTTGGAGGTCTGATAGATACTCAGAGCAAAGACTTGAGCTTCTAAAAGGTGGTATAATGCCAAAAAAGTTTGAGATGTTTAGGGTAGGAGGCTAATATGTTAAGCAAAGAGCTTCTTGAGATACTTGCATGTCCAAAATGTAAGGGAGACCTAACCTACGATGAAAAGAGAAAGGTGCTAATATGCTTGAACTGTAAGGTTTACTATCCCATAGAGGATGATATCCCTATTCTTCTTATAGAGTCCGCAAGACCTCTTGAAGAGCTAAAAGAAGACCCTCGGGCTGAGAAGTCCTAACACCCTCTGGTATAATTCTGTCACCCACATGAATGTATTCAAAAGGCTTACCATACATCTTCATGTAGTCCCTTAGCATCTGCCAGTCCGCAAGGCTATCACCCACATAAACACCCGTATCTATACCAAGACCCTCTACGCATAGGTGTAAAGCGTAAGGATGGGGTTTTCTGAGCTCCTCCTCTTCTATGGTGTCCTCATCTACTACAAAGTCAAAGCAATCTGAAAGCCCATACTTCTCAAAGAGATACAAAAGGTCTTCTCTTGGTCTTCCTGTAACTATGCCAAGGGGGTATCCCATTTCTTTGAGGCTCATAAAAAACTCTTTTCCAAGTATTAGCTTCTCCTTATCTCTCAAAGTGGTATAAAACTCGTTAAAGACCTTTACAAGCTCCTCAAAGTCTGCAGTTCCCCCATATTCCTTTATTACCTCAAGGGTCGCAAGCCAGTCGTTGTTTATACCTTTGGAAAACTTTATCCTTCTCACCTCTTCTATGGGAACTTCTCTTTTGAGAAAATACTCCGCTGTGTGCTTTATGGCATAGTGATAGGACTGGCTCACATCCACTATAACCCCGTCCACATCAAAAATGACACCCTTTTTCATCCTGCGACCAACTCAGAGCTTGCCTTAGAAAGCAAGAATTTCATAAACCTGCTTGCCAGAAAGGTAAGTTTTTCATGTTCTGGGTAGATTATGTAATACCATCTTACTGCGTTAAAGCCCTTTATCTTTACAGGAACTACACTGCCCTTCTTTATGGCTTTCTCCACTATACCCTTTGAGAGAAAGCTACAGCCATAGCCCTTTTTAACCATGCTAAGGATTGACCTTCCGCAGTTTATCTCTATCCTTATGTTGAGCCTCTCAAAGATTATTCCAAGTCTTTCCAACTCTTCCTTTACCACCTTCCTTGTGCCAGAGCTCACCTCTCTAAATATGAGGTCTACTCCGTAGAGCTCTTCAGGCTCTATCTCTCCCCTCTTGGCAAAGGGATGGGAGGGATAGGTAAAAAAAACCACTTCATCCATGAACCACTTTATGGAGCTAAACCTTTCTGATGGCTCTCTCTCTATAACTCCTATGTTAAGCACACCAGAGGACAGGGCTTCCTCTATGTGCTGGGAATTATCTACAAGCACCCTTATGGAAATATTGGGAAGTTGTTGGTGAAATTCCACGAGAAGCTCTGGAATCTTGTATTCGCTTAGAGTGGTGCTTATGCCCAAAAGGAGGGTATCTTTGAAGTCCTTCTTTATCTTTGCCATTTCCTCCATGAGGTTTTCGTAGTTAGAAAGAAGACTCTTGGCAATCTCGTATATTCTCTTTCCTTCATCTGTTAGCACTATCCTACCACCCTGTCTTTGAAAAAGCTTTGCACCTACTATCCTCTCAAGGGCTTTTATCTGCTGGGTTACCGCAGGCTGGGTTATATAGAGTATCTCGGAAGCCTTTGAAAAGCTCCCAAGGTCTGCAACCGCCACAAAGGTCTTGAGCTTGCTAATGTCTATCATTACAGTTTAAAATTATAAAACTTTCTTATGGCAAGTGTAAGGTTAACTTATCCTAAATAGGGTTTTTATGAGATTTTCTAACTGTTCTAAGAGCTTTGAGAGCTCTTCTCTTGTCATGCTTGAGGGTTCTTCCAATACCCAATGCTCCCTTCTCATATGCTTCTCCGAATAGGGACATCTGTCTCTCGCTTCGGACGATAAGGTTATAAGCACATCCACTTGGTCGTAGGGTATGCTGTCCACACCCTTTGGGCGGAGGTTCTCCGTGGGATAACCCTTTTCTTTGAGAAGGGCTATGACCTCTTCCCACACCTCCTGTGCTGGCTCTACCCCCGCAGAGTATATTTCTGAAGTAAGAAGGGCGAGCCTTGATAGCTTTCTTGCAACCGCCTCTGCCATTATGCTCCTCACTGCGTTTTTTGTGGATATAAAGGCTATCTTCATGGGACTTCTATTTTAGCATTTGCATTATCCTTCTTAGTGCTTTGCCTCTGTGGGATATGAGGTTTTTCTCCTCCATGCTCAGCTGTGCCATACTCTTTTGGAAACCCTCTGGCTGAAAGATTGGGTCATAGCCAAAGCCTCCTTCTCCAACTGGCTCTTGGAGTATAGTGCCATAGCATCTCCCTTCTGACCAAAAACCACCATCTTCTACAAAAAGCACCGCAAAGGCTACATAGTATGCTCTTCTATCCTGCTTGCCTTCCATAAGCCTTAGAAGTTTGTTTATGTTTGCCCTGTCTTTGCCCTCCTTTGGCTCTTCCCTTCCTCCCCACTCTAAGTTATAAAACCTGCTGGAATAAATACCTGGATACCCTTCAAGGCTTGGAACTACGAGCCCAGAATCCTCTGCAAGGGTTGGTATTTTGTAAGCCTCGTAGTATGCCTTTGCCTTTAGATAGGCATTATCTAAAAAGCCACAGCTTCCCTCTTCTACTTTTAGGTCTTCCTCTGGAAATAAAACCTCAACCTCGTATTCCTTAAGTATGGAGAGAATTTCTCTCCTTTTTCCCAAGTTTGTGGTTGCTACAAGAATGTTCCTCGCCATGCTACAATTATAAGCATGGAGTTTGAACCAGTCATAGGTCTTGAGATACACGTGCAGATGGATACAAAAACCAAGCTCTTTTGCTCCTGCCCTGTGGAGTTTGGTGCGGAGCCAAATAGTAATGTTTGCCCTGTCTGCCTTGGACTGCCTGGGAGCTTACCCGTTATAAACAAAAGGGCTGTGGAGTTTGCCATAAGGGCTGGGCTTGCTCTTAACTGCCAGATAAACATGCGTTCCGTCTTTGCAAGGAAAAACTACTTTTATCCAGACCTTCCAAAGGGATATCAGATATCTCAGTATGAAGAGCCTATTGCGGTCAATGGCTGGCTTGAAGTAGGTGGCAAAAGGGTAAGAATAAGAAGACTACACATAGAAGAGGATGCGGGTAAAAACATTCATGAAGGTTCAAAAACCTATGTGGACTTAAACAGGGCTGGCACACCTCTTATGGAAATAGTGACAGAGCCAGACATAGACTCTCCACAAATGGCAAGGGAGTTTCTTGAAAAGCTAAGGAACATAATGAGATACACTGGCGTGTCCCGTGCGGACATGGAAAAGGGACAGCTTCGTTGTGATATAAACCTATCTATAAGACCGAAGGGTTCAAAGGAGCTTGGCACGAGAGTGGAAATAAAGAACGTCAATTCCTTTCGCTTTGTCCAAAAGGCGATAGAGTCCGAAATAGAAAGGCAGATAAAACTCCTCCTTTCTGGAGAGAAGATAGTGCAAGAGACACGCACCTTTGACCCCTCCACAGGTCTAACGCACACCATGAGGACAAAAGAAGAAGCAGAGGACTACAGGTATTTCCCAGACCCAGACCTCCTGCCTCTCGTAATACCAGAAGAATGGATAAGAGATATAAAGAACAACATGCCAGAGCTACCCGAAGAAAGGCTTGAAAGGTTTATAAAAGAGCTTTGTCTTGACCAATACTCCGCAAAGGTGCTAACCGATAACAAAGAGCTTGGAGACTTCTTTGAAGAATCCCTTAGGTATTACGGACAAGACCCCAAGCTCACAGCCAATTGGCTACTTAACGACCTTCTTGGAAACCTTTCAGAGGCTGGTAAAGACATAGAAAGCTCTCCTGTTAGTCCCCAGAGCCTCGCAGAGCTTGTAAAACTCATAAAAGAAAATGTGCTCTCTTCAAAGCTCGCAAAGGAAGTTATAAAGGAGATGACCGCAACTGGCAAGAGCCCCTCTCAGATAGTAGAAGAAAAGGGTCTAAAGCAAGTAAGCGACGAGGGACAGATAAGGTCTATGATAGAAGAGGTTTTAAAGGAAAATTCAAAGGAAGTGGAAAGGTTCAAAGCAGGAGAGGAAAAGGTCTTTGGCTTTCTTGTGGGTCAGGTCATGAAAAAGGCAAAAGGCAAGGCAAACCCGCAGATGGTAAACAGCTTACTAAGGGAAATGTTAAGCAGATAGGCGTTAATTGTCTGTAGGTTTTATTGGCTTTATCTGAACCTCATGCATGTCTATACCCATCTGTTTAATGGTCTCTTCCACCCTATTTTCGTAGTCTTCTTTACTTATCTTACCACCCTTTGCATGAACCTCTATTACCAAACGCAGGTCAGCGAAGTTGGAATTAAGATTTCTAAGCAGGTTATACATATCGGAGAGTCTGCCAAAGGGAACAGGAACTTTAAGGAACAAGCCGACGTATTCTTCTCTTTGAATTGCAGAAGTGGTATAGCTTTGGACTTTGGACTCTATATGAGGTGTGCTCTCTGAAGAGGTAGAGTATGTCCCTTCTTCTTTCAATACTTCCCTTTTTTCCTCTTGGACTTTTTCACTGCATAAGGCGGATTTTATTGCTTTGTCTAAGATATAATTTCTTTAATGAGGTAGGGAAGAAATGAGAGACAGGGATTATAACAAGGAACTGGTTAAGAGAGGAGAAATGCTA
>JAXSOH010000044.1:0-13538 GCA_037925805.1 Aquificaceae bacterium | reverse complement strand
GATATATATCCAGTTGATAATTCTTTTTGAGGGTAGGCTACGAGGTATGGTAGAATTTACACAAGTTTTGAAACAGTCCCAATAAGACCTTTGTGGAGGTAAAATATGCGGAGGATAAGTGTAGCCATAGCAGGTCTTGGAAGGGTAGGAAGTCAGTTTCTTGATGCCCTTTTGAGTGTGCAGTCAGACAATGTAAGGGTTATAGCGGTGGCGGAGCCAAGAGAAGACCTACAGAGCGTAAAACTTGCCAAGGAAAAGGGCATAGCCTACTTCAGAGATGCAAGGAGTATGTTAGAGTCCCTTGAAGATAGCATTGATGTGCTTTTTGAGCTTACAGGTGATGCAGTATTAAGAAGCGACCTTCATGAAATACTGGTAAAAACTGGAAACAAAAAGACAGTTATGGTTCCAGAACCTGTTGCCTACCTTATATGGAGTCTTATAACGGAGGGTACAAAAGAATATCCAAGATGATAAGGGAGATGAAGCCAGAAGACATAGAGGAAGTGCTTAAGATAAGTGAAGAGTGTTTTAATTCTGACGCATGGAGCGGAAAAGCCTTTGAGAGGGAGTTTGAGCTTGAACACTCCTATAAGTTTGTGTTGGAGGAGGATGAAGAAATAATAGGCTATGCGGTTGTGTGGAAAATCTTTGAGGACGCCACTCTAATGTCCATAGCTATAAGGAAAGACCGATGGGGCAGAGGTTATGGCAAAAGGCTTATGGGTTTTCTTATAGACTACCTTAGGGGAAAAGCGGAGCGTTTTTTGCTGGATGTGAGGTGGTCTAACATAAGAGCTATCAGACTTTATCAGTCTTTGGGCTTTAAAATAGTTTCAGAAAGGAAAAAGTATTACTCTGACGGTGAAAACGCCCTTCAGATGGTGCTTGAGTTGGAGGTAGAAGATGAAAATAAAGGGAAGACCTCTGAGGCTGTTGGTAAGTGAAGAGGAGATAGCAAATAGGATAAAAGAGCTTGCCAAGGAGATACAAGACTATTTTGGTGAACCCTTTTTGGTAGTAGGTCTTTTGAAGGGTGCTTTTGTCTTCACCGCAGACCTCATTAGAGCTTTTGATATTCCTGTGCAGGTGGACTTTATGTGGGTCTCCAGCTATGGCTCTATGCAAGAAAGTCAAGGTCATGTAAAGGTGGTCAAGGACTTAGACAGAAATATAGAGGGTCTAAGGGTTTTACTTGTGGATGATATATTAGACACGGGCTATACCCTTGCGGAGGTCTACAGGCTTTTGGAACTAAAAGGAGCAAGGGAGATAAAAACCTGTGTTTTGCTTGATAAGAGGGAAAGAAGAAAAGTAAACTTCAACGCAGACTTTGTGGGTTTTGAAGTGCCAAACCTCTTCCTTGTGGGTTATGGGCTTGATTGGGACGAAGAGGGAAGAAACCTAAGAGGCATATATGCGGTGGAGTAGTTTTACTTATTCAAGGGAACCAAGTCGGTATGGCACGACGCTGAATATTGAGGGTTTATATTAGGTGCCAATACTGTAATAATTAACGATTCGGAAGGAGGGTAGTTTCCCATTTTGGTGCAGGTTTTTTCTATTTTTTCTTCCACCAGCTCCATACTCAACACATATAAGCTGACAGTTATGCCTTGTGCCATTTATAACCACAAAAGTAGCCTTCTTCTAGATATCTCCAGATTTGAAAACCACGTTCTCTATCTTCGTTTCCCTTATGTATACTGGGTATTGTTGTGCCTTTTCATAGTCTATGGCGGGAACACAGGAAAGGCTTGTGAATATTAAAAGTCCCATCTTTTTTCATCTTATCATCCCACTTCCTCGTACTCTACGCCTACCGCACCCGCACCAAGCATATCTTCTATAGCCCTTTGGGAGTCTCCCTGTTTTACATCCACACCCTTTATACCGTCAAGTAGCAAAAATGCCTCATATCCCAGGTTTATGGCACCAAGCACCGTGTTTTTCACACAATAGTCTGTGGCAACGCCACCCACAAAGACCCTCTTTATACCTCTTTCCTTTAAAAGTTGGTCCAGCATTGTTCCCTGAAAGCCAGAGTAAGCGTCAAAGTCTCTACTCGTTCCCTTTGAGATTATAAAGCGATTGTCTGGAGGTATGTATAGGTCTGGGTGAAACTTTGCACCTTCTGTGTCTTGGACGCAATGTGGGGGCCAAACTCCTCCTTGGTCTTTAAAGGATATATGGTCTGGAGGATGCCAATCCCTTGTGAAAAACACGGGCAGACCCTTTTCAAAAAACAGCCTTATGTATTGGTTAAGTCTTGGCACTATCTTGTCTCCTTCCTGCACTGGCAGAGCACCGCCTGGCATAAAATCTCTTTGCATATCTACCACAATAAGGGCATCCTTGACAGTCAGCCTTATCCTCATGGCAAAACCTCCACAGGTATCTCCTCTTTTAATTTAATCTCTTCAAGGCTTACTGTGCACTTGTAGGCTCTTATTTCAAGTCCAAGTTGAAAGTAGTCCAGTAGTGCTTTAGAGAACTCTGGGTCCACCCTCCAGTTTGGGGAGAAGACTTTTGCGTCTTCTCTTTGGACTACAAAGACCACAAGGGGCTTGTAGCCTTCCTTTGATAGTTCTATGAGTTTTTCTATGTGCTCTTTTCCTCTTTTTGTAGGAGCGTCAGGGAAAAGTGCGGTTTCTCCTTCTACAAGGTTTACCGACTTTACCTCAACAGGTCTTCCCTCCACTAAGAGGTCAAACCTCTTATTGTCAAAGCGAGGCTCAAAGGACAAGGGCAGGTTTACATACTCCGCATACAGCTTGGGAGTTATATGAGAATCTATGCATACAAGGTTTTGACCTCTTCTTGCAAGCACTATCTCAAAGGGATGTTTTCCACCCTCTCGTTTTGCCACGTAAACCTCCCTGCCTTCTGACAGAAGCTCCCTTAGTCTTCCCGTGTTTCTTATATAGGCACTGTGGACCTTATCTTCAAGAGACACAAGACCCACAAACCTGTTAAGCCTTTTTATAAACTTTGCCTTCTTAAGCTCTGGAAACCTCATTTTTAGAAAGGCCCCACCGGGCGGTGGGGCAAAACAATTAGGGGAGGGAGGGGGAGGGAGTTTCTAACTTCCCCTAACTTTTTTTTATCTATTACACTTTATAGTATATAAAAAATTTTTCCTTTGTCAAGGGGGTAATTAAAAACCTAAATCTCTATCCTTACTACAACTCCATGAACCTTCTGGGGTGGTAGGCTATAGAAATCTGCAAAGTTTGGAGACACCTTTTTTATAAGCCCAAACAGTTTCCATACAAGGCTGTGTGAGTAAATGTTGTCTACACCATAAAAGATTACTCTTTCATTTATGTTTAACTTTTTTAGCTCCTCATCTAAATTTACTATCTCCTGATAGCCATATTCTATAACCACGTGCTTTATATGCAAATCTAAGTCTTCGTAGAAAGTGACATTTATTCCAAAGGGCTTTTCTAATTTTTTAAGGGACAGAAACACATCTTGTTCGTATAATATGCCATGATTTATCACGGAAGTGACCACATAGGGTGGTATTTTTCTTATGTCCTTTATAAGAAAAACTGCTGTACCTTTCAACACTCTCCCTTTTGAGTAAACCTTGTTGAAAACCTCCAGAAATTTTTCCAAATCCATAAATTTAGATTTCTCATAAATTCTTCTTTGACCAGAGGTATATAAGAATATTAAAAGTATAGGGGGTATCGCAAAAATTATTGCCCAATAAGCCCCATGGGGAATTTTAAAGATGCCAGAGAATAGAAATAGTGTGTCCACAATAAAAAGACCTATAGACCCAAGAAAAAATGGGATTTTTCTAAGTATTAGAAAGATATACATAAGCAACATTGCAGTTATAACCATGTTCATATTTACCGCAAAGCCATATGCGGAAGCCATCCTTTCTGATTGTTTAAACACAAGAAACATAGTAGATGCACCAACAAAAAGTAGAAAATTTACCACAGGTATGTATATTTGAGTGCTGAAGTGGGTTGATGTATGCTTCACATATAACAATGGCATGAGCCCCGAATTTATTGACTGAAATACAAGAGAGAATACCCCACTTATTAAGGCTTGAGAGGCTATTATACCAGCAACTGTAACCAAGATTAGAAATAGTATGTATATGTTGTTTCCAAGCAATTCATTTGCACTATAGAAAAAGGGATTTATGTGGCCTTCTAAGCTTTTTTCTAAAATAAACCCGCATTGCCCGATGTAGCTTAGTGATACAGATATAAAAACAAAGCCCCAGGCAATTCTTATAGCGTTTTTACCAACATGACCCATGTCCGCATACATTGCCTCGCTACCTGTTACTGCAAGTATGATTTCCGAAAGGGAAAGTATTGCAATGAAGGGGTGTTTCAGAATGAAACTTATAGCTTCCGCTAGGTTTATAACCCTAAGCGCATTAGGATTCTCATATATGTAGTATAAACCTATAACAGCTATGGTAGAAAAGTAAATAACCATTATCGGTCCAAAGGCAATTCCTATATTACCTGTTCCATATCGCTGGACTGCGAACAGAAACAAGGCAATAATAAAGGCGATGACTATTACCATATCCTGAGATAGACTTTCCAAACCCTTTATAAGCCTTAGACCTTCTACAGAACTGAGTATTGTTATAGCTGGTGTAATTATGCCATCTCCTAATAGGAAACCAATACCTAATATGGTGAGGATTCTTATAACCCTTCTCAATTTAAGTGATTTTGAGATGCTTGATGCATACTCACCCAGAACAATTATTCCACCTTCTCCTTTGGTAGAAACCTTCATAGCAAACCATGCATATTGAATGGTTGGTATAAGTATCAGAGACCATATTATCAATGAAACTATCCCTATAATATCCTCTTTGCTTGGCTTTGCTATAAGAATTATTGCAGACAATGTATAGAGAGGGCTTGTGCCTATGTCCCCAAACACAACCCCTATAGCTCTTACCATGTGAGAAAGTTCCGTTATTGCCTTCATAGTAAAATAGTATAGATGAGACTTTTGGTAGTCAAATTCGGCGGAACTTCTGTAGGAAGCCTGGAAAGGATATACAACTCAGCAAAAAGGGTGGTTGAAAAGTTAAGGGAAGGCTACAAGGTGGTGGTGGTCTCCTCTGCTATGGCAGGAGAGACAGACAGGCTCATAAACCTTGCAAAACAGATAGAACCTCTACCTTCTGAGCGTGAACTTGATATGCTAATATCCACAGGCGAACAGCAGGCTATAGCCCTCTTTGCCATGACCTTGCAGAAATTAGGCGTCCCTGCGGTAAGCCTTTGTGGTTGGCAGGTGCCGATAATCACCGACAAGATTCACACAAAGGCGAGGATACAAAAGATAGGCGTCCAGAGGCTCAAAAACCTACTTCAAGAAGGCTACACGCCTGTGGTAGCTGGCTTTCAAGGTGTGACGGAAGATTGGGAGATAACCACTCTTGGTAGAGGTGGCTCAGACCTTTCTGCGGTCGCCCTTGCCTACGCCCTTGGTGCGGACTGTGAAATATACACGGATGTGGAAGGGGTATTCACTGCAGACCCAAGGATAGTGCCCAATGCCAAAAAGATACCCGTTATATCCTACGAAGAGATGCTTGAGATGGCATCTTTGGGTGCAAAGGTGATGCAGGCAAGGAGCATAGAATTTGCCATGAAGTATGGTGTGAGGATACATGTAAGGAGTTCTTTTAGCCAAAGCGAAGGGACATGGATAGTCCCAGAGGAGGAAGTGATGGAAAAAAGTGTAGTAAGAGCCATAACCCTTGAAAGGAACGAGTCAAGGATAACCGTGGTGCGAGTGCCAGACAAACCAGGCATAGCCTACAGCATCTTTAAAGCCCTTGGCGATGCCCACATTGTGGTGGATATGATAGTGCAGAATGTATCTCATGAAGGTTATACGGATATGTCCTTTACGGTAAACAAGTCAGATGCACCGAAGGCAGAAGAGATAGTCAAGAGGGTCGCTCAGAGTATAGGAGCAAAGGAAGTGGTCAGAGATGACAGAATAGCAAAGGTCTCTGTGGTAGGCATAGGCATGAGGAGTTCATATGGGACCGCTGCAAAGATGTTTGAGGTTCTATACAAAAATGGTATAAACATAATGGCTATATCTACCTCTGAGATAAAAATATCCTGCCTTATAGAGGACAAATACGGAGAGTTGGCAGTTAGGGAGCTACATCAGGCATTTATAGAAGAAGGCGAAGAAGTAAAGGTGGTCAATGAGCCCTGAAAGGGTCAGAGAGATTCTTGAGAGGTTTAAGAGTGTAAAGATACTTGTGGTGGGGGATGTGATACTTGACAGGTATGTGTTCGGAAAGGTGGAAAGGATATCTCCAGAAGCTCCAGTGCCAGTGGTAGAAGTCCAGAGGGAAGAATTTAGGCTGGGTGGTGCAGGAAACGTAGCAAACAACTTGGCAAGTCTGGGTGTAAAAACTTACCTACTTGGCGTGGTGGGACAAGACTACGGAAAGCACATAATAAAAGGACTGCTAAAAGAAGCGGGCATAGAGGACTTACTTGTGGAAGACCCGCAAAGACCTACAACAGAAAAGGCACGCATAGTAGCTCTTTCTCAACAACTTTTGAGGATAGATAGCGAAAGCAGAAAGCCTCTTGAAGGCAAACCTCTTGAGGAAGTTCTTCAAAGAATGGACTTAACCGTGGATGGCATAGTGGTATCCGATTACGCTAAAGGGGTGGTTTGCAAGGATGTTATGGATAGAGTCAAAGAGAAAGGGGTATTCTTCTCTGTTGACCCAAGACCTCAAAACAAGAGGCTATACATAGGAGCAAATTTAATGACACCCAACGAAAAGGAAGCGAGGAGTATGTTTTCTGAGGAAAGCCTTCAGAGACTTGGCTGGGGTCTAAAGAGGGAGCTAAGGCTTGAGACCCTTGTGATAACTCTTGGTGCAAAGGGTATGGCTCTTTTTGGAAATGAGTTTAAGGTTTTTCCTGCAAAGGCTAAGCAGGTGTATGATGTTTCTGGTGCGGGTGATACTGTGATTGCGGTGCTTAGTGCCTGCTCCCTTGCAGGTGTGGACTGGGATAGTGCTTGCGAGCTTGCAAATCTCTGTGCTGGTATAGTGGTAGGAAAGCTCGGCACTGCGGTAGTAAAGCCAGAGGAGATACTCCAAAGCCTTGAGGAAGGGTGCAGAGTTTGAAGAGCTTGCGGTAAAATACCTTGAAGGCATAGGCTACAAGGTTATTCACAGAAACTACCATTGCAGGGTTGGTGAAATAGACATTATCGCCCTTGATGGTGGTACGGTAGTCTTTGTAGAGGTAAAAGGAGGCAAAACTACAGACTTTGGAGACCCAGCGGAGAGAGTGGATAGAAAAAAGATGGAGAGACTGCTTAGATGCATAGAACATTACCTCCATAAATATCCATTGGAAGACTACAGGCTTGATGTGATAGTTATAAGGAATGGAGAAATTGAACATATAAAGGGTGTGGAGCTTTATTGATGTCCTTCCTCTTTACCTCCAGCGTAAGGAATCTCAAGGACTCTAAAGAGAACCTGCCTTACTTCTCTTATATCCGCTTTGAGCTCTCTTACTTCTTGCCTTTGCTCTTCAATCTTGAAGGAAAACTCATTTCTGAGCGACCTTGTTTCCTGCCTCAAGTCCCTTAGTTCTTCTTTTACCTCTTCAAACCTTCTTGCGGTATCAGTTTTATGGTCATTAAGTTCTTGTCTTAGAAGTTTTATGTCTTCTTTTACTTCTTCAAACCTTCTTGCGGTTTCCAGCTTATGTTCGTTCAGTTCTTGTCTTAAAAGTCTTATGTCCCCTTTTACCTCCTCAAGCCTTCTCGCAGTATCTATCTTATGGTCATTTAGCTCCTGTCTTAAAAGTTTTACATCTTCCTTGACCTCTGAAAGTTTTAACGCAAAGTCATCAAGCCTCTTATCTATGTGCATCATGAGAAAAACACCCACTCCCACTACCGCACCGACTACGGTTATTATTCCTATAACAAGCTCAAGGGTCATAGATAAATCATATAGCCAAATTTAGAGGAAGTCAACCCAAACCACTAAAGGCTTTCAAAAACTTAGCAAAAAGCATTTCCACATGTAAACAGCTTCTTTCTTCGCAAACTTCTGGAAAGCATGGGCTACAAGAAAGCTCAAGGCTTATATGAAAGACCCTTTCTCCTATGGGTTTCCATACCACTGGGTCTGTAGGTCCGTAAAAAACAAAGGTAGGGATTCCACAGTAGCTGGCAAGATGTGAAAGCCCGCTATCAAGTCCTACAAATAGCCTGGCTGTCCTCAAAGCCTTTGCTATCTCAAGGGGTGAATAGCTCTCAAAGTAGTCTTTCACATAATCCTTTAGCCAGCTATCCGCTTCGCCTATGAGATAGATGGTTTTGTAGCCTTCCCTTTTTAGAAAATACTCAATCTTGAAGAAAAGCTCAAGGGATGGGTTCTTCTTCCATGAACCGCTTGAGGGGTGAAGCACTGCACAGCCTTTAATGGGGCTTTTCTCCGCAGGCTCAAGAGGTAAAACCTTTGAAAACCCTCCTCTTAAGGACAAGCTCTGAAAGTAGTGCTCCACTATCCACATTCTCTTCTCTGGAAAAGGCTTCACATTTCCCTCATAGGATATCAAAATCTTTCCTTCAAACTCAGTTTTTGGTATTTCTGAACTTACCATATCCGCCCAACCTACCTCTTTGGCAATAGCAAAATAGTCCGTGTTTCCTACCGCCCAGACCTTTTTTTCAAACCTTTTTAGAAGCTCAAGGATAGGAAAGGTTAAAAGGGTATCTCCAAGACCACCACGCCTATAAAGAAGCCACATGCTATAATAAGAAATTTATGATAAACCACAACGTGTTTATAGCACTTCTTCACTATCCTGCTATGGACAGAGAGGGTAGGACGATTATTACTTCCTTTACCACCATGGATCTTCATGATATAGCTCGCCCTGCAAGGGCATACGAGATAAATACCTACTATATAGTTCAACCTGTGGACGGTCAAAGATACATAATAAAAAAGCAGATTGAATACTGGCTCTCACAAGAGGGTATAAGGACTAATCCCACAAGAAATGAGGTGGTAAAACTGGTAAAGCTATGTTATACCTTTGACGAAGTCCTTGAAGACCTGCAGGCACAAAGGGGTAGAAGACCCGTAATAGTAGGCACGGATGCGAGAACCTATCCTAACACGGTTTCTTATCGCTGGCTTTCAGAGGAAATTCACAAAAGAGAAAGGGATTTTCTCATAGTTTTTGGCACGGGTTACGGCATCCCACCGTCTCTTATGAATACCTTTGACTACATCCTTGAACCCGTATATGGCGCAGGAGACTGGAACCATCTTTCTGTAAGAAATGCAGTAGCCATAATCCTTGATAGACTATTAAGCGAGAACAGGTGCTAAGATGCTTTACCATATAGCCTTATATTTAAGGGATTACCTCTTTGCTTTCAATGTTTTTAAATACATAACCTTTCGCTCCTTTTTGGCTGTGATGCTTGCCTTTACAATAACCCTAATACTAACATACATCTCAATGGAAAAGATGAAAGCCATCCAGAGACTCTTTAAGGGATACATAAGAGAATATACCCCAGAGGGGCATCTTGTTAAGAGATATGTTCCCACAATGGGAGGCATCATAATAGTCCTCTCTGTTCTTCTGACCTCTTTACTTCTTATGAGACTTGATTTGATATATTTTTGGGTTATTGCCTTTTGCACAGCAAGCTTTGCCCTTATAGGCTTTTGGGATGATTTTGTTAAGTTGACAAACAAAAAGGGCATATCAGCAAAGCAAAAATTCTTAGCACAGGTTTTTGTTGCAGGGCTAACATCAATCTTTATATACCTATACAGTGGCGTTGATACAAAGCTATACTTTCCTCTCTTCAAAAATCTTCAGATAGACCTTGGGCTCTTATACATTCCCTTTGGTATATTGGTTATAGTTGCCACTTCTAACGCGGTTAACCTCACAGATGGGCTTGATGGTCTTGCTATAGGTCCTGTAATGACCACCTCCGCAAGCATGGGTGCAATAGCCTATGTGGTGGGTCATGCAGGTATAGCTAACTACCTAAATATTCCCTACGTTCCCTACGCAGGAGACCTTACTGTTTTATGCTTTGCTATAGTAGGTGCAGGGCTTGGCTTTTTGTGGTTTAATGCCTTTCCAGCTCAACTTTTTATGGGTGATGTGGGGGCTTTGGCTTTGGGGGCAGGTTTGGGTGCAATAGCCTTGGTCTCCAAGTCCGAACTTTTACTTCCTATAGCGGGGGGTATTTTTGTCTTTGAAACGCTTTCTGTTATACTTCAGGTTGCTTACTTTAAGCTTACAAAAGGCAAAAGGCTCTTCAAGATGGCTCCTTTCCATCATCATCTTGAGCTCTCTGGAGTTCCAGAGCCAAAGATAGTGGTAAGAATGTGGATAGTTTCTCTCCTCTTGGGTATTCTTACTCTTGCCACTCTCAAGCTAAGGTGAAAGCAATATGTTTTTGTAGGTGCAGGTTCTACCTTTTATAAGCTCCACCACCGTGTCCACAGGCTTTGGAGAAGACACTATAACCGTGCCCATCTTCTCTTCAGGAGGCAAATAAGACTTGCCCACCAGTTTATTCCCGTCAATCCAATAAACATAAAGCTCCAGGTAGGTGTTCCTATTCCAGAAATACCTTACAGCTCTATCTTTGTAAAGAAAAACCATTCCGTCGTAGCCTACAAGAGACCTTATATGCATAAGCCCCCTTTCATGCTTTTGTGGCGTGTCTGCCACAAGAAGCCTACATTCACGCACCTGCTCTTGAGAAAAGGAAATCGCAATAAGTAGGATGATATTGAAAATTATTAGCATGTGGTTTATATTATATACCATGCTTAAGGAGGAAAAACTTCAAGAGTTTATAGAGGCTTGTAAGAGCATGGGGCTTAAGATTACGCCCCAGAGGGTAGCAGTTTATGAGGTCTTGCTAAGCAGGGATGACCATCCAACCGTTGAGGAGATATACAATGAAATAAAGAAGAGATATCCCTTTGTGTCTCTTGCTACCGTATACAGGACTGTGGAAACCTTGGAGGAGCTTGGTTTTGTGAAAAAGGTAGCCTATTGGGGTGGCTCTGTGAGATATGATGCCAATGTAAGCGACCACCACCACCTTATATGCACTCAGTGTGGAGCTATAAGGGATGTAGAGTTTTGCATAGACTGGACGCCACCCGCATACATGGAAGGCTACAGAGTTCATAAGTATTCTCTTCACATATACGGAGTTTGTCCTAAATGTCAGGCGAAGGAAAACTAAGGGTTTACTCAGGACAGGAGATTGAAGAAAAACTCAAAGAGCTTCCTCTGTGGCGTTATGAAAACCTCCATATAGTAAGAGAGTTTGAAACCAAAAACTGGAAGGAAACGGTCTTTCTCTTCAACGCTATTGCAAGTCTTGCGGAAGCCCATTGGCATCATCCTGACGTAGAAGTGAGTTTTAGGAAGCTGAGGGTCAAGCTAACCACCCACGAAGCCAAAGGCATAACAGATAGAGACTTTAACCTTGCCAGTGAGATAGAAAAAATCTCTTCACTTTTACTCAAAAGGTGATATAATATATCTCTCTAAAGGAGCCGTAGTTCAGCCCGGTCAGAACGTCGGCCTGTCAAGCCGAAGGGCGCGGGTTCAAGTCCCGTCGGCTCCGCCATCCTTATAAAAAGTCAATGTGTTATAATTTCTCCTATGTTTCAAGGTTCAATCGTCGCCCTCATAACGCCCTTTAAGGACGGAGAGGTTGATTTTAAAGCCCTTGAAAGCCTAATAGACTTTCATGTCAACAACCGCACGGACGCCATATTGGTCTGCGGGACTACCGGTGAATCGCCTACCCTTAGCTTTGAAGAGCATGATAGGGTGGTAGAGCATGCGGTCAAGTATGCTAACGGAAGGGTCAAGGTTATAGCCGGCACAGGAGCAAATGCTACCCATGAGGCTATTGAGCTCACATTCCATGCAAAAGGGGTGGGTGCAGATGCCTGTCTTCTCGTGGTTCCCTACTACAACAAGCCCACTCAGGAAGGACTATACCAGCACTTCAAAACTGTGGCGGAGGAGGTGGATATTCCTATAATCCTCTACAACATACCCTCAAGAACTGGTGTGGAGATAGCCCCCGAGACCGTCTACAGGCTTGTCAAGGACTGCCCCAACATAGTAGGCTCAAAGGAATCTACGCCCAACATGGACAGGATTTCCGAGCTTAGAAGGCTTCTGGGAGAGAACTTTACTATCCTTTCGGGTGATGACTCCTTGACGCTTCCCATGATGGCTTTGGGTGCAAAGGGTGTGATATCCGTTGCTAACAATATAATGCCCCGAGAGGTCAAGGCTCTTGTGGATTACGCCCTTAAAGGTGATTTTCAAAAGGCAAGGGAACTGCACTATTACCTTTTTGACCTCTTTAAGGTGCTTTTTATAGAAACGAACCCTATTCCAGTAAAGACCGCTTGCTGGGCTCTTGGAATGTGTGAAAAGGAATTCAGACTTCCCCTTTGTCCCATGAAGCCGGAAAACGAAAAGAAGCTAATACAAACTCTCAAAAACTACGAGCTTCCAGTGGTGAGAAATGCTTAAGTTTTTGCTCTTTATAAACTCAATATACCTTGGGCTTGGTTCTTTCTTTAGCTTCTTTGTCGCTCCCACTCTTTTTAGGGTTCTTCAAAAGGAACAGGCGGGTGTGGTGGTGGAGAGGGTTTTCCCCGTGTACTTTAGTATAGGTTTTATGGTTTCTATTATCACCCTAATGCTCGGCTTCAAACACAGCAAGCTAATCTTTGGCTTGGCTTTTGTAAACGCTTTTACCCATGCACTTCATATCTTTTACGTGCTTCCCACCGCTCATAATCTAAAGATGGTAGACTACCAAGCCTTTATGAAGTGGCATGGCATATCCATGGGTATGAACCTTTTTAGCCTTTTCCTTACGCTTATTATTTGTATCCTTCTTATGAGAAGATGATAGAACTAAGGCTTTCTATGCTTCCAGTCCCCAAGAGTAATAGATACATAAGGAGAAAGGGTGGCAGGGTCTTTAAGCCTCCGAGGGTAAAAAACTGGGAGGTGAGGGCATTGTGGGAGATAAGAGAGCAATACGCAGGGGAACCCTTAGAGGATAAACTGTCCGTTTATGTGGAACTTATCCTTCCTAACCATAGGAGAAGGGACATAGATAATATGCTCAAAAGCTTGTGGGATATCTTAGAGAGGGGTGGTGTTATAAAAAATGATAGCCAGATATACGAGATAAGAACCATAAAGAAGGTTATAAAGGGTCAGCAGGGAACGATAGTAAAATTGGGAGATTTTAAAGATGGCGTTGAAGGTTCTTAACAATCCATTATTGAAACATAAGCTAAACCTTGTGAGAAAAAAACATACTCCACCAGAAAAGTTGAGAAGTGCTTTGTCTAAGATATAATTTCTTTAATGAGGTAGGGAAGAAATGAGAGACAGGGACTATAACAAGGAACTGGTTAAGAGAGGAGAAAT
>JAXSOH010000043.1:0-14587 GCA_037925805.1 Aquificaceae bacterium | reverse complement strand
TTAGGACATGAGCTATAAGGGTGCTTTTTCTCTTTGTGGTAGGGCATGAGACTTCAATAGCTCTATACATAAGGATATTATAGCTTTTGTTTGTGAGTTTGTATATGAAACAATTCAAGCAACAGATTACCATTATTGGGTATAAATGTCAATATTTTCAGAGACTAGTCGCAAAGACTTATAGAATATTGCAGCATAGCGTCTCCTGTGAGGGGTGTCGTAAAGAGGCTTTTTGTGAGAGAAGGTGTTTTTATAAACGGTAGTCTCAGCCCCGAGGTGCTCCTCATAATTGAAGAGAAGTAGCTATTTGACCACTTCCCATTCAGTTATGAGGTGACTACCTCTTCTGAAGTGAGACCTGAGCCTAAGATGGAGTAGGTTCTTTAGGCTCTTAAAGCCCTCACCACCCACAAGAGTAGGAACATTTTCTCCACCCACTATCACTGGCAGATGTATGAGCCTTATCTCATCCACAAAGCCTCTTCTGATAAACTCCCAGTTAATAGAAGCACCGCCTTCCACCATAAGGCTTCTTATGCCCTTTTCATAAAGAATAGGCATGAGCCTGTCAAAGTCCACAAGGTCTTCACCCACCACAAGCACCTCCGCACCCGTTGACCTTATCTTTTGCACTCTTTCTTCTGGAGCTCTGCTTGTGGTAACTATTATGGTTGGTGCATCCTTTGAGAAAATGTTGGCATCCAGTGGTACGTTGGCTGTGGAGCAGGGTATTATTCTTGTGGGGTTTTGTCCTTCCACATACCTAACAGTCAAGCTGGGATTGTCCGTCCTGACCGTCTCACACCCTACCATTATGCCATCCACCTTTGCCCTTATTTCGTGAAGATACCTATAGGCTTCTTGGTCCATAAGGGTCATAAGCTCCTTACTGGAAGCACCTCTGTATAGGGTTAGCTTTCCGTCAACGCTCATCTCAGAGACGATTATCACATAAGGTCTCATTCGTATTCCCTCCCATAGTGCTTATACAGGTATAAAATTCTTAAAAGCAGAGAAGCCATAGTGAGCACAGCTATGAGCTTTATTCCAAACTCAAGACCGAGGGGTGCATTAAACCTTTCAAGAATCGTAAAGATAATGAGCGTAATGTGTGTTTCTGGTCTTCCAAAAAAGCCTACACCTTCAAGGGGGTCTTTTATCTTACCCTTAACCTTTTCTTCGTAGCCTATTTCTGCGTATACCACAGGTTTTATAAAGGAGTGGAGCATGGATGCGGTCACCACAGTTATTGCGGTAAGGGGTCCTGCGTAAAAGTATCCCACAGTTCCCAATACAAAGCCATCCACCCACTTGTCCGCAAGCCAATCAAAGACCGCTCCAAACTTTGACGCTCTGTCTGAAAGCCTTGCCACCATACCATCCGCAAGGTCAAAGAGACCAGAAAGCAAAAGAAGGCTCGCAGCAGTGAGAAACTTCCCGTGATAAAAGGCGTAGGCGGAAGCCATGCCAAGGGCAACTGATAAGAGTGTTATAAAGTTCGGTGGAAGGTGAAGCCTATAGAGGGCAACACCCACTGGCTGATAGACCTTTTTTAGGCTTTCCCTTTTCTTTGTGAGGTTCATTTAAGCTCCTTTCCTGTAATCCAAGGCATCATGCGTCTTAGCTCTTCACCCACCTTCTCTATAAGATGGTGTCTGTCCCTTTCAAGCAAGGCATTGAAGACTGGTCTTCCTGCTTGATTCTCCAAAATCCACTCTCTGGCAAACTCTCCCTTCTGTATCTCCTCTAATATGTCCTTCATGAGAGGCTTGACTGCGTTGTATATCCTGTCTCCTCTTGTCACATCTCCATACTTGGCAGTGTCAGATATAGAATACCTCATACCTGCTATTCCATATTGGTATATGAGGTCTACGATGAGCTTTAGTTCATGAAGGCATTCAAAGTAGGCAACCTCTGGCTGATAACCCGCTTCTATAAGGGTTTCAAAGCCTGCCTTTATAAGTGCGGTAACTCCACCACACAAAACTGACTGCTCTCCAAAGAGGTCTGTTTCCGTTTCTTCTTTGAAGGTTGTCTCTATAACACCTGCCCTTGTAGCACCAAGACCCTTTGCATAGGCAAGGGCTTTTTCTTTGCAGATGCCAGAGGCATCTTGATAGACCGCAATAAGAGCTGGAACTCCCTTACCTTCTTCATACATCCAACGCACGAGGTGTCCTGGACCCTTTGGTGCCACCATAAACACGTCCACATCCCTTGGTGGGACTATCTGTCTGAAATGTATGTTAAACCCATGAGCAAAGGCAAGGCTCTTTGAGTTGTCAAGAAATGGCTCAACGCTCTCTTTGTATAGCTGTGGCTGGACTGTGTCTGGTGTGAGGAACATTATTATGTCCGCCTCTTGGGTTGCCCTCTCTGGCGGTAAAACAGAAAAGCCATCCGCTATAGCCTTTGCCTTAGACCTGCTTCCCTCATAGAGACCTATAACCACCCTTATACCGCTGTCTTTGAGGTTGAGTGCATGGGCATGCCCTTGGCTTCCATAACCGAGTATGGCAACAGTTTTTCCAATTAGAGGTTCAAGGCTTGCATCTTGGTCGTAATAGACCTTTGCCATTTTTATCCTCCAAAACTTTTAAGAGATTATACTACTTTTCAAACCTAAAGAAAACAGAAAGGTAATCCTTCCCTATCTTGTATCTGCTTATAAGGAGCTTCTCTTTGAATTGCTTAGGTATTTTCTCATAGCTATCTGTGAGAGCCACTGCAGGCATCACATCCAAACCTAAATATTCACCTTCTTGGCTAAAGCCCTCCAACTTCTCTGTATCCTCAAGCCCAGTCTTTGAAAGCATTTTAAAGAAGACCCATTGTCTTGATGTTTCCCTATCCTTTCTCACCATACCATCTGCATCCGAGAGCCGTATCTCCTGAGTTTTACTCAAAAACAACACCTTTTTCTTGCGAAGCACTTTGAGCACTCCGTCTCTTATTTCAAAATCCACGTTGGGATAAGCCCTGCCAAGCTCTTCTACGGTAAGCCTTATCTCAAGTTCTGCATCTATGAGGTTGCCAAAGTTCAATAAATCTTCAACAAATATGCCCATAGGTATAAAATATAATATACAGAAACATGGATAGGTGCAGGCTGTATTTGAAAATAGAAAAGGGAATACCTCTTGAAGACCACGAAGTCAGGCTTCTTGGGGATGTGATAAGGGAAGAGCTTAAGTTCTTTGTGAGGAACAACATTCTACCCACGCCTAAAAACTATGAAAAGTGGTTTTATGTATTCTGTAATGTGCTTGAAAAAGGACAATTACCCTCAGATTCTGAGCTTGTGGACATATATCATAGTATGTATTATAACGAAAAAATAAGCGATGTGAGCTTTGATATGGAGTTGGTACTTAATATCCTAAGTAATTTGGTGAAAGAATTTCACATACTTATAAAGGAACACAGAGACTATGCGAACAAAAAAGAGGAGGAATTGTCAATTATTGAGAAAGAGGTTTCTAATGAAAGCAATCTGGCACCTCTCATACTGGAACTTCTAACACATATAAGGGATATAAAAACACAGAATGACAAGTTTATTAGCAAGATAGAAGAACAACAACAGATAATAAGAGAACTAAGAGAAAGGTTAGAGAGTGCAGAAGCAGAAGCAAACATAGATTACTTAACTAACACTTTCAACAGACGCTCCTTTGAGAGGGCTCTTAAGGAAGTTTTTGAGGAGTATAGGGAAAAGGGCACTCCTTTTTCTTTAGTTATTATTGACCTTGACGGTTTTAAGAAGATAAATGACTTATACGGTCACTCTGCTGGAGACATTGTTCTCAAGAGGGTAGCCTATCTCCTCCGACAGAGCCTAAGGGCAAAGGATATACTTGCAAGATGGGGAGGTGACGAGTTTGCGGTGCTTATGCCAAGGACAAAAGAGGATCATGCTGCAATTGTGGCAGAAAGGCTCAAAAGAGCACTAGAATGTATTGATATAGTAATAGAAGGTAATAAGGTTCAGCTTTCCTTCAGTTATGGAGTAGTGGAATCAGAAGATAGATTTTCCAGTTTGGAGGAAATGATAAAGGAAGCAGATGAACTGATGTATAAGCACAAGAGAAGCAAAGTTTCATAAACCCTTTTTTATCTCTCTTTTGTAAGCCAAGTATAAAATTATTGCTCTCATAGTAGTCTCAAAGCTCATAAAAACCCAGGGCACTATAGGATTGGGAATAAGCTTAAGCACAAACATAGAGGGTATTATCCTAAAAAGCCAAAAAGAAGATAGGTTTACCACAAGGGGTATGTGGGTTTTGCCCATACCTTTTAGAGAGCCTGAGAATATGCTGGCGTAAGCCATCTGAGGCTGAGAGAGTGCAACTATCACAAGGTAGTAAACCGCATAGCTTATAACTTCCTTGTCTCTCGTAAATATGAAGGAAAAATACTGAGGAAAGATGGCTATCAGAAATCCTATAAGTCCCATTATAAAGGCTGTAGTGTGTGCACTTACTCTAACTCCATAGTCAAGCCCTCTGAAGTTTTTAGCACCGTAGTTCTGCCCTGCTAATGTGGTAGAAGCAATCATCATGCCAAAACCTATCATGAAAGAGATGCTTTCCACTCGTAGCCCTACTTGATGAGCTGCGAGGGCTTTGTCTCCAAACTGGGCAACAAGACCTACAAAAATGTTAAAGGAAAGGCTCGTAAAGCCTCTCTCTATGGCGGTGGGTGTGCCTATACGGAGCATCTGAAGGAGTATGTCTTTTCTAAGGCTTAAGTTGATGGGAAAGGGTTTTCTGTGCTTTGCGTAAAGGTAAATATAAAACAAAAGACCCACTAACTCCGATAGGGCTATGCCCCAGCCTGCACCTGCAACCTCAAGTCTTGGAAAGCCAAACTTACCATATATGAGAAGGTAAGCAGAGCCTATATTGACCACGTTCATAAGAAGGGCAACCTTGAAGGGAGTCTTTGTATCTCCGTAGCCGTTATACCCTGCATAAAGTGCATTGGTGGTAAAGCCAACGGTTATGAACAGAAATACAGGTTCTAAATATTTTCTTGCGAGGCTTGCCACAGTTTGAGAGGCTCCAAAGGTAAGCATAAGGTAAGAAACCAAGTCCTTACCCCAGAAGGTGAGAGGGAGGGCTATAAGGAAGGAAATAATAACACCCCATAGGAGTGCAGGCGATGGGTCTTTGCCGGCTCCAACCCTTTGAGCTACCAGCACAGATGTCCCTGTATAGGCAAGAGCCATAAGGGAGTATATAAACCATAACATGCTGGCGGAGTATCCAACTGCAGCGACCGCAGAGGCGGATAGTCCAGAAACCAAAACTATAGAAAAGGCACTCTCTATGGTATACAGCAGGTTTGACAGAATTATGGGAAGTGCAAGCTTTAGAACTCTACCAGCAACCTTTAACTTACCTTCTGAAGGGTCTATAATAATCCTACTACTGGGCATAGGGTTTCATTACCTGCATGGTTTTTTCGTAGCCAAGTTTGTATAATTCATCCGCTTTTAGAAGGCTAAGGGGCGAGTAAGAGTATAGGTCTGGCTCTATTAGAACACTGCACAGCTCCTTTCTCTTGTCTGCGTTGGACCTGACTGCCAGAAGGAAACTCCTCACGAGGACTTGAAATATATTTCCAACTTTCTCCAGTGGTGCGTTTGGGTTCACATCAACACCCACGAGCAATCCTTCCATTCCAAGAAGAGGTTCAACAGGTAGGTTGTTGGTTATGCCACCATCTACGAGAAGGTAATTCTTATACCTTATAGGTTCAAATATGCCAGGTAAAGCACAGCTACCTAACAAAACTGGAAACAGGTTTCCACTTTTAAAATACAAGGTTTTACCACTCTTGAGGTCTACCGCACCGATAAAGAGCCTTTTCTTTAACCCTTCTATACTGTCTGTAGAAAGCATATTCCTAAGATACTTTTCCGCATCCCTAAGAGATATTAGCCCAAGCCTTGGCACGGTGGGTCTGAGATATCTGAGCCAGTCCTTTGACTTTACAACCCTTAGCATTTCTTCTGGAGTATATCCATCACAGTAGAAAGCACCCACCAACGCACCCGCACTTACACCGCTTACAGCAGATATCTCAAAACCGAGCTCCTCAAGAGCCTTTATTACGCCTATATGTGCTATGCCACGAGATGCTCCACCAGAAAGTGCAAGGTCAACCTTCATGTATTAAAAGAATAGTGCAAAAACAGGCTATGCCATCTTCTTTACAAAATCCCTCCCTGGTCTTTCCCTTTATTGAAATGTTTTCTCGTGCTATACCAAGAAGACCTGACAGGCTATCTCTTATAGCCTCTTTGTAGGGTGCTATCTTGGGTTTGTCCACCACTATAACGCAGTCAAGATTTATAAGGCAATAGCCCTTTTGCCTCATTCTATTTAGAGCTTCTTGGAGAAAAACCCTTGAATCTGCGTTTTTCCACCTTGGGTCCTTATCAGGGAATATCTGCCCTATGTCGGGTTCACCCAGTGCACCAAGTATAGCGTCAGTTATAGCGTGGAGCAAAACATCTGCGTCTGAATGCCCCTTTAGTCCAAGAGGAAAATCAATAACTACACCGCCGAGCCTTAATGGTTTGCCTTTTTCAAAGACATGTGAGTCAAAGCCAAGCCCTATTCTTATGTTCATCTGTTAAGGAACTGCATAAAGTAGAAGATAAGCCAGCCAGTCATAGCCACGTATATCCAGACAAAAGCAGTTATGGGAGCAATTTTTCTGTGCCTTTCAAACACACCTTTGAAGGCGTATCTCAAGGTTATAACAGCAAGGGGGAAGTTTACTATGGCAAGGGCGGTATGGGACCAAAGGATAAAAAGAAACAACCCTTTGTAGGGACCCTCATACCTTCCAATAGGCACAAGCCCTTGAGCCTGAAGCAAGTTCCTAAGCACATACAGAAGAACAAATATAAGGGCAAAGACAGAGGCGGTTATCATAGCCTTTCTGTGGGCTTCTCTTCTGCCAGCCTTTATTAAGAATATACCAAGAACTATGGCAACTCCACTTATGGATATGGTGAGCATACTTAGAAGAGTTATAACTACGGTAAGCATGTTTTCCATTATACAACCAAAAGTCAGTTAACAGGTTAATGAATCTCTGATGAAGCTTCGAATTTAAATAGTTCCTCACATCCAATATTGTGTCAATGTCAAATGCTCTTGAAACCTTAAAATATGTAAGGTATGAGGGAAGAAGAGTTTTCCGTTGAAAAATGGATAAAGGAAGGTTTCAAACTTGGCGAGCTAAAACTTTGGATTAATTATGTGAGAGACCCTCAAAAAGCAAAACGGTTTAAAGAGGCTGGCTTCTTGCCATCGGAGGCAAGGAGGTGGATAGATGCTGGTTTTGAAAGTCCCGAAGAGGTGTTCTTTTGGACACAGGCTGGGGTTGGTGAACCCGAAGATGCGAAGGTTTACAGGGAAAAGGGATTAGAGCCCGTTAGGGCAAAGGTCTTTGTAAACGCTGGAATAAGTGCTCAGGAACTTTTTGATTTTTTAAGCACCCTTGAACTAAAGCTTGAAGATGCGGAAATGATAGCAAAAAGGGTGGAAAAGTTTAATCGTAAGAGGTCAACGAAGGTTTCAATGAGAGATGTTTTGCAATACATTCAGGATCTTGATGTAAAAGACATAGACATTGATATAGTCCTTCCACTTTTGGCTGATGGGATAAGTGTGGATCTGGTAAAGGGTTTCCTAAATATGGGAATAAACCCCTATTCTATATATAGCCTTGTAAGTTCAGGCTTTACTCCAGAGGAATATATCAAATGGGATAAGGCAGGCTTTGAACCCCATGAGGCAAGCGATTGGAAAGGCGTAAAATGTAGTATTTTCTATGCGGAAAGATTTAGGTCAATGAATTTGGAAACCTCTTCAATAAGAGCTTTAGAAAGTATATTTGAGCGTATAAATAACCTGTTAGCAAGCAAGAAGGAAAAATACGACCTGTCCTCTCTAAAAGACCTTTTCTTATCGGTTAAATATGGCTCTTTAAGTGTCCCAAAGATAAGGGGATTTCAGGAAACTGAGTTAGTGGAGCTTGCATCACTCTTTCGTAGTATATGTAGTGAACCCTATTACAAAATACTTGAAGCTGTGGGCTTTCATAACGAATTTGGCATGGTGGAGTGGGCTGTGAACGGTTTTACCAATGTTTGCGAAGCTGCGGAGTGGAGGTCTGTAGGCTTTGAACCTTCTGAGGCAAAAGAATGGAAAAAGGTAGGCTTTAGTCTACAGGAAGCTCTTGACGCAAAAACCTATGGCTTTAAAAAAGCTGAAGATGCTTATGAGTGGAAGAGGGAAGGTTTTGATATGTGGGAGGCTTCTGAGTGGAGGATGGTATGGCTCAACCCTTCCGTTGCAAAAAACTGGAAGGATGCAGGTTTTACTCCCTCTGAAACAAAGGAATGGAAAATGGAAGGTTTTGAAATTCCTGAAGTGCAAGATTGGGCGTCAGCAGGCTTTAGACCCAAGGATGCAAAAGAATGGAAACTTGCAGGCTTTAAGGCTCAGGAAGCCACAGAATGGCGCATGTCAGGATTTGAGGCTACGGAGGCAAAAGGATGGAAATACTACCGTTACAGCCCAAAGGATGCACTTAGGATGAAATCTATGGGCTACAAACATCCATCTGAAATAATAAAGTGGCAGTCCGCTGGTTTTACCCTTCACGAAGGTGGGCTATGGAACAGTGCAGGTGTTGAACCTCTGGAGGTTGCTAACTGGAAATCCGCAGGCTTTGGACCCTATGAGGCTGGTGAATGGAAATCCGCAGGCTTTGGACCCTTAGAAGCAAGAGAGTGGAGCAATGCGGGATATAGCCCTTCAACTGCATCAAAGCTAAAGCCCTACATCGTACTCTTCTCCCTTCTTTATTCTACCGCCATTTCCCTTTTGAGTTCCGCAGGCATACACTTTCTACTTTTGGACAAGATAGAGTTATCAAGAGAATGGTCTGCCATAGCCTTCGTTAGTTTTATGTTTATCACATTCTTTATTTCATATGTCTCCCTTTATCCCTTCATGACTAAAAAGTTCATGAAAAGCAAAAAAATGTGATGACTAAGCGGGAGTGTTTCATCCATTGTGTAAAAATAAAGTAAGGAGGTGTTAACATGAAACAGCCAAGCAAGGAAAAAGTAGAACAATACCGCAATGAGTTCAGTGAGCTACTCAAAGAGCTGATGCCTCAAGCCATTGTAAGGTGTTAGGAGTTGAATGGGCAAATAGTCCCAGCTAATAATTCTTTATTGAGGGTATGTTATGAAGTATGGCAGAATTTACACAAATTTTGAAACAGTCCCATACGGGTTTAAATTTTGAACGCATGAGTTTATTATTAAAAATAAAGCAATGAGATACTTTCCTTTGGGTATAGCGGGACATGTAGACCACGGAAAGACCTCTCTGGTAAAAGCCCTCACTTCCATAGACACGGACAGACTGCCAGAGGAAAAGAGGAGGGGGATGAGCATAGACATAGGTTTTGCCTTTTTGGATTTTCAAAATAAAAACCTAAGAGTTGAGATAATAGACCTGCCGGGGCATGAAAGGTTTATAAAAAACGCCATATGCGGGCTTGCTCCTGTATGGGGGCTCTTGCTTGTGGTGGATGCAGGAGAGGGCATAATGCTACAAACCGTGGAACATATAAGGCTTGCAAAGAGCTTTGGTATACAAGAGGTCATTCTTGCCCTTACGAAGGTGGATAGGGTGGACGATGAGACCCTTGAGCTTGCGAGGGAAGAATCCCTTCAGATGCTCTCTTCTGAGGGTATTGATGCCTTTGGAGTGTTTCCTGTTTCTGTATTGAAGGGCAAAGGTCTTGAAGACCTAAGGGTTGGCATAGGAGAGTATGCAAGCAAACATCTAAGGGATAGGGATAAACACCTTTTTAGGTTTTTTGTAGATTCCGCCTTTAGCGTAAAGGGCTACGGGACGGTGGTAAGGGGCAGTTGTGTCTCTGGAAGCGTTTCTGAAGGAGATACCATTACTCTTGAGCCTGTTGGCAAGCCTTGCAAGGTCAGGAAGATGCAAAACCACGGAGTTTTTGTAAAAGAGGGAAGGGCTGGAGAGAGGCTTGCCTTAAACATTCCAGACCTTGACCCGAGGGAGGTGGAAAGGGGTTATTTTCTCGTAAGAGGCATAAAGCCTTCCAACAGGTTAATTGTAAGGGTTGATGGGCAAATGCCTAAGGGGGTTGCATATCTCTTCCTTGGAATGCGTGAAGTTTCCTTCCTACATAAACACATACATGAAGACCTTTACTTGCTCAGACTTTCAGAACATGTGCCAGCGGTAAGAGGCGATAGAGGACCTTTATTAAACTCTTCTGGAGGGTATGTTGGGTCATACCAAGTGGTTCACCCTCTACCTGTGAGAAGCTCAAAGAGGTTTATAAGAGAGAACTTGAGACTTCTTTTGGAAAATCCAGAAGAGTATCTACTTCTTGAAAGAGGTGTGAGGGGGCTTAGCCTTGGGGAGCTTTTTTCCTTTTATGGCTTTGCGGTTCAACCACCCAAAGACCTAAGAGTTGGAGAAAGGTTCTATCACCCTGAGATTTTAAAAAGCATTTCTGAAAAGCTAAAAAGCCTTCTTTCTATGAAGGGTGGTTCTATGCCTCTCTCTGAGGTTCTTTCTAAGCTCAGAGTTTCTCAGGATATCCTCGGTCTTATACTTGAAAAAAGTGTTGATTTGAAAGTGGTTGAGGGTTATCTCTTGGATACGAAAAAGGCAAAACTTGAGGACTTGGAGGGATACATTATGCTTATGGGCTTGCTTTCGGAGGGTATAAGAGAGGAAAGAGACCTACAGGCTTATAAGGAATATCTTTCTCTTACGGTGAGGAGGGGTCAAGTTTATAGCCTTGGGGACTATCTTTATATATCAAAGGGTATGTTTGAAGAGTATGTAAAAAAGCTAAGAACCTTGGGAAAGGAGTTTACCCTTCAACAGGCGAAGGAAGCCTTGGGGCTCACAAGGAAGTATCTCATACCTCTTTTAGAGCATATGGATAGGCTTGGCATAACCAGAAGAGAAGGAGAAAGGAGAGTTTTTCTGAGATGAGCCTTTTTAGACATATCCCCCAAGTCTCAAAGCTCCTTGAAGACTTTAAGGACTATCCACAAGAGATAGCAAAGAGGGCAATAAGGGAGGTTTTACAAAAGGTAAGAGAAGAGATAAAAGAAGGTAGAAGACAAAGTCTTGATGACCTCAGAGAGCTTATAGAGAAAAGGATAAGAGGGCTAAACACTACAAGCCTAAAGAGAGTGGTAAACGCTACGGGCGTGGTCATAAACACAAACCTCGGCAGGTCAGTGCTTTCTGAGGAGGTCGCAGACTTTATAAAGGAGATTGCAGTCCACTACTCCAACCTTGAATACGACCTCTCTAAGGGTAGAAGAGGCTCAAGGCTGAGCCATGTGGAGGGGCTTTTGAGAGACCTCACGGGTGCAGAGGCGGTTCATGTGGTTAACAATAACGCGGGTGCGGTATATCTTGTTTTGAACACATTAGCCTTCTGCAGGGAAGTGGTAGTCTCAAGGGGTGAGCTTGTGGAGATCGGTGGAAGCTTTCGCATCCCAGACATAATGAGAGCTTCTGGTGCAAAGCTCGTGGAGGTGGGAACCACTAACAGGACAAGGCTTTCTGATTACGAGAGAGCTATAAGTCCAGAAACTGCACTCCTTATGAAGGTTCACAGGAGCAACTTCTATATGGAGGGCTTTGTAGAAGAAGTAAAGCCAGAGGAGCTTTTGCCCTTAGGTTTGCCTCTCTACTACGACATGGGAAGCGGAAGTCTTGTAAACCTGAGGAGATTTGGTATAAACACAGAAGAACCAAGTTTTGAAGAGTGTATAAAAAAGGGTATCCACGTGGTATCTGGCAGCGGTGATAAGCTCCTTGGAGGACCACAGGCGGGTATTATAGTGGGCAAAGGGGAGCTTATTGAAAGGATAAGGAAAAATCCTATGAGTAGGGCTTTGAGAATTGACAAGCTGACCCTTGCAGGGCTTGAAATGACCCTAAGGCTTTATATGCAACGAGATTATGAGAAAATACCCACCCTTCGTATGCTTTTGCAGAGACCAGAGGATATAAGAAAGAGAGCACTAAAACTATTAAGAAGGCTAAGGTCAGTGGAAGGTTTTGAGGCAAGATTAATTAAGGATATTTCTCGTTGCGGTGGTGGTGCAATGCCTGAGCTGAGTTTAGAAACCTACTGCCTTGGTCTTAGGCATAAAAGCTTAAGTCCAGTGGAGTTGGAGAAAAAACTCAGGAGCTCAGACCCACCAGTCATAGCAAGGATAAGGGATGACATGGTGCTTTTGGATATGAGAACTGTGGAGGACAGGGATATTGCGGATATCTTGAAAGTTTTAAAGCTCTTGGAGGTTTGATATGCCATACTTTCCTATGTTTGTAAACCTTGAAGGCAAGAGGGTGGTAGTGGTAGGTGGTGGTAAGGTGGCAAGCAGGAAGGTGGAAAAGCTCCTACCCTTTGAGCCGAGGATTAGAGTTATAGCACCCAAAATTACACACTACATCCATAACCTTGCAAAGGAAGGAAAAATAGAGCTTTTGAAAAGAAGGGTAAGGCTCAAGGATTTAAGGGACGCTTCTATGGTTGTAGTGGCTGTGGATGACCTGAGGCTTCAGAAAAAGATATATGGCTTTTGCGTAAAAATGGGAATACCCTGCAATGCGGTGGATAGTCCAGATTTTTGCACCTTCTTATTTCCAGCCCTTGTGGTAAGAGGTGAGCTTGTTATAGGAGTATCCACATCAGGCAAGGCACCAGCTTTGTCCGCAGGTATAAGAGAGTTTATTGAAAATAGACTTCCGGAGGGTGTTGAGGAACTTCTTTCGGAGCTTGAAAACTTGAGACGGACTGTACCAGAAGGCAAAGAAAGACAGGAAAAACTCATAAAGCTCGTAAGGCATAAGCTTGGCTTATAATCTTTCTGTGTGGGTTCTTGGTCAACATGACGAGCCTTATAGGAAGATAAGAAACTCTATACTTAACCTTGTGGGCAACACGCCTCTTGTGAGGCTTAGAAAAATTATTCCACCAGAGGTCTCTCCAAAGGTGGAGATATACGCCAAGTTGGAAAGTTTCAATCCAGGTGGTTCTGTAAAGGACAGACCAGCACTTAGTATGTTTTTGGACGCTATAGAAAGAGGGCTTCTAAAGGAGGGTAAGGTGGTTATAGATGCCACCTCTGGAAACACGGGTATAGCACTTGCCATGGTAGGTGCTTGTCTTGGAGTTCCTGTGGAGCTTGCCATGCCTGCCAATGTGAGCGAAGAGAGGAAAAGGATAATAAGAGCTTATGGTGCAAAGGTATACCTTACAGACCCCCTTGAGGGCACGGACGGTGCCATACTCTTTGTGAGGGACAAAGTGAGCAAAGAGCCAGAAAAATACCTCTACCTTGACCAATATAACAATCCAGCCAACTGGAAGGCACATTTTTATTCTACAGGTATAGAGATATGGAACCAAACGGGTGGTAAGATAACCCATCTTGTTGCAGGCATAGGCACGGGTGGAACTATAATGGGCACGGGAAGAAGGTTAAAGGTCTATAATCCAGAGGTTCAAGTGGTTGGCGTTCAGCCCGCCTATCCCTTTCATGGAATTGAGGGTCTCAAACACATAGAAAGTTCTATAAAGCCTGGTATCTTCGACGAGACCTTTCTGGATAGAACCATATTCGTGGAAACTGAGCCAGCTTACGAGATGACAAAAAGGCTTGCAAGAGAGGAGGGCATACTCGCAGGACAATCCTGCGGTGCTGCACTTTATGCAGGACTTGAGCTTGCAAAGGAGCTTGAAGAGGGAGTTATAGTGGTAGTATTTCCAGATGGAGGAGAAAAGTATCTCACCACTGCACCTTATAGGGATATTGGTTAAAATAACCCAAATTGCAACTTATTATAAAGTTATATACCTCTCATAAACCCGCTTTCCTAAATAAGCTGTCTATATTGCTTTCCTGCCAATTACAACTCAACTCAAAAGTCTCTCTTCCCTCAAAACCTCCAAAACATCCCCAGAGTTTATTAACTTCTCTATCAAAGCATTTAAATATTCCCTATCTCTTATGCCCTTCACCTTTACTTCCACACCTTCAGGAACTTGCCCAAGCTTGCCCCTTATAAGGGTCAACACTGTATCTTGCAATGCTTTTTAAAAACTCTTCCTCAAGCCCGATTTGCTTACCTTCCTTAAAACCAATCTACTTTGTCTAATATTTTTAGCCCTTGCCTTAAGATTATTGAAGGACAACAGCTCAACAAAAATGATTTATACAATAAAAATTCTCCAGATGACTGAAATTTCTACCTTTTCTGTAAGTATATTGGACAAAGCGCCCAATCTTTTTCCCCTCTTAAAGCCCCAGCTGTTTCCCTTCCTCAAGCCCAAGACTGTATAGAATGTCTTTTTCAGCTTCCTCTTTGACAATCTTATATCCTCAGGTCTAACCACTATAGGCATGTACCTAACTCCCTCTGTTAGCGACTATCACGAGTTTTGAATTAGGTTATGAAATTTTCAGTTCAAT
>JAXSOH010000042.1:7065-14663 GCA_037925805.1 Aquificaceae bacterium | reverse complement strand
AGTTGGATGTCCACCCAAACCTTATGGTGGAAGCGGTAAGCACCTTCAAGCCTGACCTAATTATAGCACCCTTCTTAAAGAGAAAGATACCAAGAGATATCTGGGAAAATTACATAACCTTGGTTGTCCATCCCGGACCTCCAGGGGACAGGGGTCCCGATGCCCTTGACTGGGCTATCCTTGAAGAAGAAAAGAAATGGGGTGTATGCATGCTTTCCGCTGTGGAGGAATACGATGCGGGAGATGTATGGGCATACAGAACCTTTCCCATGCGAAGGGCAAAAAAATCAAGCATATACAGGAGAGAGGTAACTGAAGGTGCTGTTGAGTGCTTGTGGCAAGTAGTAGAAAGCCTTGAAAGGGGAAAGGTAGAAGTAAAACCGCAAGAAAGTGGACGCTTTAGACCCACTGTGGATAAGAGGCTAAGGGCTATTAACTGGCAGACAGACCGCACAGAAGATGTCCTTAAAAAGGTTTACTCAGGCGATGGTCAGCCCGGTGCACTCGCCTCTATAGGGGAGAAAGAATATTATCTCTTTAATGCCTTTCCTGAAGGATACCTCAGGGGTAAACCGGGTGAATTGATAGCTAAAAGGGACGAGGCGGTGTGTATAGCGACTACGGACGGTGCTGTTTGGATAGGTCATCTCAGAGAAAAGGGAAGACATGGAATAAAGCTACCAGCAGTAAGAGTTTTACCCGAGGTCTTAATTGAAGGTTTAAGAGAAGAGCCTCTAAAACCTTGGGAGACAGTAGACTTTACCACTTATAGAGAGATAGTTTACACAGAACACAAAAACATAGCATACATAGACTTTGAGTTTTACAATGGAGCCATGTCTACCCAGCAGTGTGAAAGACTGCTTGATGTTATAAAATACGCAAAGAAAAGACCCGTAAAGGCTATAGTCCTTCTTGGTGGTGAGGATTTCTTTTCCAACGGCATGAACCTAAATACCATAGAAGCGTCCGAAAGCCCAGCGGATGAGTCTTGGAGAAACATAAACGCCATAGATGACCTATGCGAAGAGATACTTACAACACTTGATAAGTTAACTGTGGCAGGCATAAGAGGCAATGCAGGAGCTGGTGGTGTTTTCTTTGCCCTCTGTTGCGACCTTGTTTTTGCGAGAAAAGGAGTGGTGCTTAACCCACACTACAAGAACATAGGAAACCTTTATGGCTCTGAGTTCTGGACCTACACACTTCCCAAAAGAGTTGGGTGGGAAAAGGGAAAGGAAATAATGGAAAACCGAATGCCCATAAGCTCTGAAAAGGCTTTCAGGCTTGGACTGATAGACGGGGTTTTAGGTAATTCTCCTGAGGACTTTCTGGAAAAAATCAAAGCCTTCCTACAAGACTTTGTAGACTCGGCGGAGTTTGAGAACTTTTTAATGAGAAAGAAAGAAGAAAGGCTCAAAGACTGGAGCAAAAAACCCTTAAGGTCTTACAGAGAAGAAGAGCTTGAAAATATGAGGCTTAACTTCTATGGCTTTGATACAAGCTACCATATAGCTCGCTACTATTTTGTTAGAAGGTTTTTACCCTTCAGGACACCACCTTACCTTGCCCTCCACAGAAGGTTAAACCTTTAACGCCCTCCATATGTTCTCTGATACCTCTTCTACGTAGTCCATTAGATGCTTATCAAGAAGCCCTTCTTTATGGAGAAAGACCATACCACCAAGAGTTCCCATTATGATAGTAAAGGCTGGATAAAAGCTCTGATTTCTAAACTCTCCCTTTTCTATCCCATCGCTAAGAAAAACCATAACCTCCGTTATAACACTTGCTACGCAGGCAAAACCCTCACATCCATCGCTGAAAACTTCTCTGTTTACCAGATAGACCCTAAGGAAGTAGCTTATAAGCTCAGGCTCTTCAATGGCTATCTCAAAAAAACTCCTAACAAACATCCTTACCTTCTCATGCATGTTAACTTCCATCTCGTTTATTTTCCTGAGCCTCTCACCCACCCAATCAGAGACGGTCATCATTATTTCCTTTGCCAGCTCCTCCTTAGATTCAAAGTAATTGTAGAGGTTTCCCACACTCATGCCTACTGTTTGTGCTATATCCGGCATGGTGGTGTTATAGTAACCCTTTTCAGAAAACAGCCTGCAGGCAGTCCTGATTATCTCAAGCCTTTTCCTTTCCTTAATGCCTTGTCTTTTCATCTTTAATAAAATCTTAACAGCTCTTGGTAAATCTTTAAATATTCAACCGCAAGATTGTAGGCTTGAGCGGCATCGTCTTCTGTGTAGTCCTCTGTAGGTATAAAATCAGGTTGTCCATAGAAGGCTATTTCCCTCTGACTCCTCAACCACTTTGTAACTGGTTTCAGTTCTTTCAATGCTTTTATTATTTTTTCTGGGAACTTTTCACTGTTTTCAAGGATCACATCTATCACATCATGCCACTTAGGTGGGACTATACCTACCTTTATTAACATAGCTTTTTGCACAAGTTCAACTATCTCCTGAGATTCCCTTATAACATCCGCATAATCTTTTTCTTTCATAAAAACGTCCAAAGCATTGAGCCTTATCTTCGCCCGCTTTATATAGTCCTTGGCAAGTTCAGGGTTTACCATTTATAACCTCGTAATAGGGCATCCTGCCTTCCACCTTCACCACATTTTTACGAAGAAACTCCATGAGCCTCCCCACAAAACTGTCAAAGAAACCCTCTTTGTCATACAAAACGATAAACTTACAATCCCATAGAAACCATAAGGATTCTCTTAGTTGTTCCCTCTTAAGGATTATGGGGTTTACCTCTTTTAGTTCCTCAAGGCATTCAAACAAACGCACATACTCTTCCCTTTTACTCTTAAAGTCTTCAAGGATAACGAGTAGGTCAATGTCTGACTCTGGAGAAAAGGTCTCTTTTGCTACAGAACCAAAAACCACAAGGGAAAGGAGATTTTCACCAAAACACTTAGGAAGGTTCTCTCCTATCTTCTTCAAGGCTGAGTAATAAGCCTCTTTATAGCCTCTCATCTTAATAAAATCTTAACATCCAAGAAATAGAATAAAAGGCATGAAGATAGGTTTTATATGCACTGGCAACTCAGCGAGAAGTCAGATGGCGGAGGGTTTTGCAAAAAGACTGGCGGAAATTTTAAAAATCAACGTTCAAGTATACTCCGCTGGCTCAAAACCTGCAAAGGAAATAAACCCCCTTGCCATAGAGGTAATGAGGGAAAAGGGTATAGACATAACCTCTCAAAGACCCAAGGGGCTTGAAGCCATACCCTATGGAGAGCTTGACCTTGTTATAACCCTCTGCGATAGTGCAAAACAAACCTGTCCCGTATTACCCGGCTCTCAAATGCTTCATTGGGACCTTCCAGACCCAGCAAGTTTTGAGGGAACAATAGAAGAAAAACTTGAATTTTTTAGAAAGGTTAGGGACGAAATAGAGGAGAGGGTTTGGGACCTTCTGCAAAGCTTACAACTCAGGAAGGCAAACTCTGCTTAGCTTAGAGAGTTTTACGCCCCTTAGACCGCCTATTTGGTTTGCAAGGCTCTCAAGCTCCTCAGCCATACCCCTTAAGACTATTACCTCAAGACAGTTATGATGGTCAAGGTGAAGATGGGTGGAGCAGAGAACATTAACATGATGCTTGTGTTGAAGGTCAAGAAGTCTGTAAACTAACTCTTTGTCGTGATGGTCGTATATTATGCTCAGAACACCGATAACTTCTTGGTTTTCTTCCCATTTTTCTTGGGATAGTAGGTCTCTTATGAGGTCTCTAACCAGCTCTGACCTTGACGCATAACCCCTCCTTATTACTCTCTTGTCAAGCTCCTCAAGAAGGCTCTCATGCAAAGATACACAAAATCTTACACTCTTTTCCATTTTCTAAAATTTTATCAAAGGCTGTGAAAATGCCAGTCTCCAGTGCTCCTGTGCTTGTGCCTATGCAAAAGACCCGCCCTTATGAGGTTCTCCTTATCTTTGAAAAACTCTTCTATCTTACCATCGTAAACCAAAGTATGGTCTTCTCCCAAGACTAACAATCTACTACCCAATTCATTTGCAAGGCTTAGGTTATGCGTGGAAACCACAGTGGTGCAAGAGAGCTCCCAAAGAAGGTCTACAAACCACCCTGTGGTTCTTGGGTCAAGATGTGCGGTAGGCTCATCAAGAAGAAGAACCTTTGGCTCAAGCACGAGAAGACAGGCAAGACACAGCTTTTGTTTTATCCCAGTGCTCAGCTCAAAGGGTGGTCTTTGTAAGTAGGGAGTAAGTCCGAACTTATCCGCCCAGTATAGAACCTTGTCCCTTATAACCTTTTCCTCTAACCCCAGCTGTCTCAGAGAAAAGGCAAGCTCATCATAAACGGTAGGATTAAATATCATAACCTCTGGGTTTTGGAAGAGAAGAACCACTTCCCTTCTGAAGGTTTTCCTAAAATCCCTTTCTTTTAGCGTCTTTTCTTCAACTCTTTTACCACGGTAAAGGTATGAACCCTTTTGTGGAAAGATTAAGGCGTCTAAGATTTTAAGAAGTGTGCTTTTGCCAGAGCCGTTTATACCCAGCAGAACTACCCTTTCTCCTTCTTCTATCTTCAGGTTTATGCCTCTTAGGGCTATGTGGTTTTCATAGTGGTAGTAAACATCTATAAGTTCAATCAATATCAAACCCCCTTGATTTCATAGCTTTTGCCACTTCTTCAGAATCCCTAAGAGCCCTATCAAAAAAGTAAAGCCCTATACCTCCAGAGAAGTTTATCATATCCCTTCTTTGCGGACCCTCTGGGCTTCTGCTCCTTAGGGAATCCTTAAACTCAGAAAAAACCCTTCTGTAAAGGAGTATATGGCTTGACGTGAGAACAAGAAGCTGTGAAAGGGTTTTTGAAAAGCCAAGTGCCAAGTAGAGGTTTGTATTTCTCAAAACAAGAAGAGTAAGAAGTGTAAGGTTAAGCACGCGTAAGGTGAGGAGAAAAACATAAGAATAGTGCCCAGTCCAGAGGGCGTAGGGTGTTGATATAAAAAGGGCAGTAAAAAGGGCAAACACGGGAGGTCTAATAGACCCTCTGAAATTACCCCTTAGGGATATTGCGTTAGCAAGAAGAAGAAGAAAAAGGAAAAAGAGCAAGTATTTTATAGAAGAGAGAGAGGACAAAAGAAGAAGTGCCAGCATGTAAAGCAACAGGAGAAATCTATCCTTCAAGACCCCTCCTCCTTACAAAGCTCACTATCGCCTGAGTTAAAAGCCCCTCCACAAAGGCAACTGGTATATGGGAAGTTAAAAGAAGAGGAATCGTAATGCTGAGAGGATAGGGGAAATAAAGAGCTTTTCCATCCACATCTGTGAAAAGATAGGGATGTATACCAAGAACAATAGACATAAAAAGGGCGGACGCAAGGGTGGATATAAAGCCAGAGAGGAAAGTAGCATACTTTCTTTTTGTTAAAAGGCTATAAATCCCATAGGCACAAAAGCTTCCTACGAAGCCAATGGCGAGGGCGTTCACCGAGTATGTGGTTATCCCCCCATGACCTAATAATACCGCCTGAAGTAAGAGAACGAGACACATACACAGATAGGCGATCCATGGACCAAAAAGTATAGAAAGGGGTGCAAAGCCCATTCCATGCACGGATGTGCCACCAGGAAGTGGCAAAGAAAGGGAGCTGAGGACAAAGGCATAAGCGGAAAGGGTTGCCAAGTAGGGAATGCTTCTCTCATTTAGGTTTTCCTTAAACCTTTTAAAACCATACAGTGCAAGACCTATAACCAGCCCATACGCTGGCACAAAAACCTGGGGTGCAATGAATCCATCTGGGACATGCATGGCTAAAACATGAGGGAAAAGGTCATGATGAGCCTATATTTTTCCTTGCCTTCCGCACCCTGCTGTTGGCTCTGCTGGTTTAGGTCTTTCCATAGGGGAAACTTCACACCAGCCCCAAGGGAAGCCCTCTTGTAATACATCCTCCCACCAAGAACTCCGTAGAGTATATCGCCTCCAGAGTCATCCAACTTAGTTCCATTTTCCTTATCTTTCTGAAGGTGAAGATAATTAAGCTCCGTAATAAGGTCAAACCTCAGAGACCTCTGCACATCCTTGAAAACTCTATAACTCAGTGCGGTGTTTAACCTTACCTCATCACCAAACTTATACTTGTCTCCTGTGTTATATTTATGCTCAAAAAACTTCAGATAGCTCGTGTCAAGGGTAAAGGTAAGCTCAGGGAGGTTTACAAACTGCTTTGTGGCTGTGAAACCTACTGTCAGTGTGGGCTTTCCAAAGCCTAAAGCCATATCTGGTGCAAACTCTCCTTGATAGCCCTTCTTGTTAGCGTCGCCAGTAGGTAGGCTAATGCCACCATAAAGGGTAAAATGCCAGTCCATCATATCCTCAAGGCTCTCACTCTTAGGGATTAGTTTAAAGCCCCTATCGTATTTAAAGCCAAACACTGCCATCAAAGAAGTGTCAGCAAAGCCCTTAGATGTAAAGCTGTCTTGACCGCCGTTTCTTAACTCCTTCTTTACATTGTAGGGAACAAAAAGATATATAGAAAGCCAAGGCTTAAAACCGTATCCAACTCCGAACATCCAAAAGTCTGACCTGTCCTTTTGGTCTGGAAACTCCGAAAAGCTGTATTTTTTCCACTTGACGCTGTCTAACTTGGTATAAAATAGCCACGAGCCCTCTGGCAGTGTGGCGGAGGTTGAGCTTTCAAGGGGTGCACCAGGTCCTTCAAGACCCACCGCACCAAGAGAGGCAACACCATGATGGGCAAAGGTTAAGCCAGAAAGGGTTAGTAATGCAAGGGTTAACCTTCTCATCTTTTCCACCTCCTTGAAAACAGGCTAATAAGACCAAAAATACCCAGAAGATAACCAAGACCGGAAAAAACCCTTTGATAGCTTTCAAATCTACTGTGTTTTTGCTCCACCTTGCCAGCCTTTAAATTGAGCCTTAGCTCTGCACCATGCCCATCCTGAGAGCTTATCCTCAAAAGCCAAAGACCGTCCTTGTCAGGGCAGAAAACTACTCTCCCAAGAGCATCACTTCTGCCCTTTTGAAAGGGAATTTTCTCACCCTCTCTGTAAACCTCATATTCCTCGTAGGAAAAGGCACTTCCATCTTGGAAGTAAAAACGCACAAGCGTGCAGTTGCCTTCCTGACGGACCTCCTTTAAAAGCTCGTGAGAAAAGGAAAGGGAAACTAAGAGAAAAAACAAAGCCAGAATCATCTCTCCACCTCAAATATCAGATAAAAGGTCTTAAGCACATAATCTGCCTTTCCAGTGCCGTCCTTCTCCCTTACAGTAACTCCCACTAATTGAATACCTTTTTCTCTAACCCTTAGGTTTATCCTCCCTTCTTCGTCTGTAGAGCCAACTATCCTGCGATTATGATAGATAGGTGCATCCCTAAGGGGCTTTCCTCTGTAATAAGCTATAACTGTAAACTTCTCACCAATCCTTAGGCTTGAGGGGCTTTCTACAGGGATAATTTCCAGCTCATTGCTTAGAGGCTCTCTTCTTGGTTTCCATGCATTTATCCTTCTTGCAATTTCCAAAGAATACCAGCTCTCTATTGGGTCTTTTACCTGGTCCTTTGGTAGGTTTTTAAGA
>JAXSOH010000042.1:0-7055 GCA_037925805.1 Aquificaceae bacterium | reverse complement strand
CTCTGGCAAGTATCTGACCGTAGCCTCTTCCCCTCTATCTGGTTTTATATGCCCATATAAAAGGATAAAAAGGTTTCCCTCCCTTTCAATCCACAACTCATGAGCCTGAGCTGTATAGAACAGTAAGATTAGCAACAATACAAGCATGCACTTCTCCGTATTACTTTTTTCTTTAGAGTAATATAAACGAATTTTCATTCATTGTCAATATGATAAATATCATACCACTTCCTGTAAAACCCCTAAACTTTCTCAGGAACATGGAATTCTTCTCCTACTGTAGCCTTACAGCACCAATGGAATTAGTAAGAAACTTTTTCAACAATTCAGCAAATCTCCTCAAGATAACACCCTTATCTTTTAAGGTAGAGCCAGAAGAGGAGCTAAAAGAGGGTATGGTGATAAGGCTGAAGTTTCTCGGTTTTACGATTATGGAAAGCCTTATAAGGGATGTGGGACCCTTTGGCTTTACAGACATAGCCCTTAAAAAGCCCTTCTTTATAAAACACTGGGAACACAGGCATATATTCATACCAAAGGGAAACTCAACGGTGATAGAAGACCATCTTACTGTAGAGAGCCTACTACCAAATGTCTTGTTAAGGCTATTCCTTAGGCTTATGTTTATATACCGATGCAGGAGGTTAAAAAGACTACTAACTTAGAACCGCAGAGCTTTGCTCTTGCTGGCACTCTTATCCTTCCTCTTGGTGGTCTGCACGAGGTTTTTGCAGTGGTTGGTGGTCTTGCTCTCATGTATGGGATGGCTGGGCTTTTGGAGAGGTCCTCTTTGGGAGAGCTAAAAAAGACCTTTGGGCTTGGGCTTTTGCTTGCCATAGTGGGTGGGCTATGGGCAAAGCATGTGCTTGACTCTTATGGTTTTGACATAAAAAGGCTTTTAATTACCGCCTTTGTTTCTGGTGTTGGGCTTTATATCCAGTCAAGGTGCTACAGTGCTTTGGCAAGGGTAAAGGGAAAGGAAATTCTTGAGCTGGGTGGTATTCTTCTTGTGATAGGCTCTGCCACCTTTTGGTTTTATGTGGGTTTTATTCCCCTGTCTCTTGGTGTTTTGCTAATAGCCTATTCCTTTTGGAGGTGGTAATATGAAGGAGTTTATTATAAAAGTCCTTGCTCTACTTGGTATAGCTCAAGCGGGTGCTCCATTGCAAGAAGGTCAGCAAGCCTACCTTTTTAGTCTTAAAAACCACGAAGGTAAAACCGTTAACCTCTCAGATTACATAGGAAGGTGGGTAGTCCTCTACTTCTACCCAAAGGCGGACACTCCTGGTTGCACCGCACAGGCAAAGGAATACACAAGGCTAATGCCAGAGTTTGAAAGACTAAGGGTAAAGGTTTTTGGAGTAAGCACTGACAGTGTGGAGAGCATAAGGAAGTTTAGAGAAAAATACAACCTTTCTGTGGAATTTCTCTCAGACCCAAAGGGTAGCGTGGCAAAGGCTTATGGAGTCACTGTAATAGCAGGCTTTTGCTCAAGAGACACGGTGCTAATAAATCCAGAGCTAAAGGTGGAAAAAATATACAGGGGCGTAGACCCTTCTGCGGACCCACAGAGGGTTTTAGATTATCTCAAAAGCAAAAGTAAATAAACCGGGAGCGTTTCATCCATCGTGTAAAAATAAAGTAAGGGGGTGTTAACATGAAACAGCCAAGCAAGGAGAAAGTAGAGCAATAACGCAGGGAGTTCAGTGAGCTACTCAAAGACCTTATGCCTCAGGCTATTGTAAGGTGTTAGGAGTTGAATGGGCAAGAGGATATAGTCCCAGCTAATAATTCTTTTTGAGGGTATGTTATGAAGTATGGCAGAATTTACACAAATTTTGAAACAGTCCCAATAAAACCTCTTCAAACCAACCAATCAAATCCGCAACTTAGTTCCTAATACATTCCACCATTTACGTGGAGTATTTCACCGGTTATATAGCTTGCATAGTCTGAGCATAGGAAAAGCACTACACTTGCTACGTCCTCAGGCTTTCCAAATCTGCCAAGGGGTATATTTTTCAGATAAGCCTGCTTTAGGTCTTCGCTCAGCACCGAAGTCATATCCGTTTCTATAAAGCCTGGAGCTACTGCGTTAACAGTTATGTTCCTACTTGCCAGCTCTTTGGCTAGGCTTTTGGTAAAGCCAAGAAGTGCGGATTTTGTAGAGGAATAGTTCACTTGCCCTGCATTACCCATAAATCCCACAACGGAGGATATGTTTACTATCCTACCCCACCTTTTCTTTAACATACCCTTTACTGCAAGAGAGGTTATCAAAAATGTGCCTGTTAGGTTCACCCTCAAAACCTCTTCCCAATCCTCAAAAGACATTCTCAAAAAGAGCTTGTCTCTTGTTATACCTGCGTTGTTTATAAGTATGTCCACACCACCAAAGACTGATTCTATCTTTTCATAAGCAGAATTTATAGAACCTCTGTCAGACATGTCCATGGCAACACCGAGGGTTTCTACTCCATGAGCTTGTCCTATTTCTTTTGCTACTCCCTCCGCCTTGCTTTGGTCTCTCCCTGTTATTACTACATTAGCACCAGCCTTTGCAAAGTAAATGGCTATAGCTTTTCCAATTCCACGGGTTGAACCTGTTACAAGGACTTTCCTACCAGACAAGTCTATCTGAAACATAGTAGAGATTTTAACATATATGCTTTGCGAGGGAGAAATATTTTCTGGTGTTTGTATTCTATGGGTCGGGCGGGAGTCGAACCCGCGACCCACGGATTAAGAGTCCGTTGCTCTGCCTGCTGAGCTACCGACCCTCTGCAGTCTATTAATTATAAAACTTTCTAAAAACTCTTTCAAGCCCTCCACTTCTACCTCAAAGTCAAGATAGAAAAGGTTTTCCGCAGGCTCTAACTTTACAAGGTCCTTTAAGGTGGTTATGTATAACTTGCCATCCTGAAGTTTGAAGCCTCTATAGTGATAGTGGTCTGGAAAGCCAATGGTGTCTTCCAGTCTTATACCTAATCTTCTAAGGGTTTGGAAAAACTGCTCGTTGTCTCCAAGTCCACAAAAGGCTAAAAAGCTAAGCTCATGGTAGTTTTCTACCTGCCTGTGGTCTGTGCTCCTAAGTATCCTCCAGCCACTTCTACGCATCTTAAAGGTAGGCTTTTGAGGATGTCTCCAATCAAAGTCCTCAAGCTCTCCGTATGAAAGCACAAAGGCGTCCGCCCTCTTCATACCCTCAAATGGCTCTCTCAATCTACCAAAAGGCAAAACCCTGTCTGAGAAGTCTCTTTTTCTGAGAAGAAGAAGGTCTAAGTCTCTGTATATTTTCCTGTGCTGAAAGCCATCGTCAAGGATAATAAGCTCTGGTTTTAATTCCCTAAGGGCAAAGTCCGCACCCCTACACCGCACCTCATCCACCACAAGGCTAACCCTTGGCAGTAGCTTTGCCAACATATAAGGCTCATCTCCAGCCTCCTGCCAGCTTGCCTTTAACCTGCCCCATTCAGAGACCAGAAGTGTTCCCTTCGTGCTCCTCTTATAGCCTCTTGAAAGGATGCATACCCTTAGGTTCTCAGAAAGCATATTGGCTATATACCTAACTAAGGAGCTTTTCCCACTTCCTCCCACAGACAGATTACCAACTGAAATAACAGGAACAGAAACTTTGCATTGAGATATAAGACCTAAGTCATAAGCCCAGTTTCTAAGTTTGACCGCCCAAAGGTATGGGTTGAGGCTTTCAAGCATCTTTAAACCTTTTTGCATCCTTTATAAGAAGAAAAGCAAGCAAGAAACCTCCAATTATTGCACTCAAATACTGAGTTATAAACCTCCAAAGCAAGGAAAAGCCTCCAAGAAGAGAAAGCTCCAGGAAGGGTTCAAAGGCATACAATGCTCCCACCTCCCCCACACCGCTTCCACCCGGAGTTGGGCTCATGAATATGGCATACAGTAGCAAAAGCTGATGTTCTATGAGGGTTAAAATCTCCGGCTTTGGATTAAAGCTCTTTAGTAGAAAAGCACCCGACGCCAAAAAAGACATGTAAACAAGCACACTGCTCAGGCATGCAATAAGTATGCTTGCCTTTTTGTCCCTAAGAAATATTTTGAGGACTACCAAGTATTTTTTAAGGTTATATTTTAGCCTCTGGATGAGCTTTTGCTGGTTGGAAGACTTTCTCTTAAAGAAAAGCCTAAGAAGTATGTATGAGAAAAGCACTAAAGCCAAGAAAAAGAGCAAAACGTAGCCTATTCTAATACCTTGGGATGGGTTTTTGTATATGTGTAAGAGCACGTAGGGCAGAGCCAGTATGAAAAAGGTTGAACCACTTAACATTTTCATAGTTAATATGCTAAGTACCTTATGTAATTTTCCACCCTTTCTTGAAAGTGTATACATGGACATAAACTCTCCACCTGCTTGTGAGGGTGTTATGGTAGCACCAAAGGTATTTATGTAGGATATAACATAGCCGTAGAAGAAGGAATATCTTAGCTTCATTGCTCTTGAAAGCACAAAAAACCTAATATTGTCAAAGGTATGATACAAAAGCATACAGGCAAAGGACATAAGCATATACTTCTTGTCCACATGGATAAGCACGTTAAAAAAGTCCTTTGTAAAAGTCTTTTTGACTATGTAAAGCAATGAACCACCTACAAACAAAAGGGTAAGGAATATGCCATACAGAATTGACCTATACATCCGTAGGTTTATATTTTAATCCTCATGCGAGTCCTTATGATAGACAACTATGACTCCTTTACCTACAACTTGGTGCAATACCTGCAGATGCTTTCTGCAGATGTGGCTGTAAGAAGAAATGACGAGATAAGCCTTGAGGACATAAGAAGGGCAAAACCAGATGCCATTGTGATATCTCCTGGACCCTGCACTCCAAAGGAAGCAGGCATATCTGTGGATGTGATAAGGGAGTTTTACAGGGAAATACCCATACTGGGTGTTTGCTTAGGTCATCAGTCTATAGGTTATGCCTTTGGGGCAAGGATAGTGAGGGCAAAAAGGCTTATGCATGGCAAAACTTCTCAGATAACACACACAGGCGAGGGCATCTTTGAAGGTCTCAAGAACCCTTTTACTGCGGTAAGATATCACTCTCTTGTCATAGACAGGAGCACTCTGCCAGAGGTTTTAAAGATAACCGCATGGTCTGAAGACGATGAGATAATGGGTGTCCAACATGTGGAGTATCCTCTCTTTGGTGTCCAGTTTCATCCAGAATCCGTTCTTTCAGAAGAGGGTATGAAACTTCTTGAAAACTTTCTTAGAATAGCAGAGGAGAGAGTTTTGGTATAATTGAATTGTGAAGGTTTTAGTGGTCGGTAATGGTGGTAGGGAGCACGCCATAGCATGGAAGCTGTCTCAAAGTCCCTTGATAAAAGCCCTTTACTGTGCTAAGGGAAATGCTGGCACTTCAAAGATAGCCAGAAATATACCCATAGAGCCTACAGACATAAAAGCCCTTGCGGACTTTGCACAAAAGGAAGGTATTGACTTTACGGTGGTTGGACCAGAAGCACCCTTGTGTGCTGGTCTTGTGGACGAGTTTGAAGGGAGGGGTCTAAGGGTCTTTGGACCCTCTCAAAGGGCTTCTATGCTTGAGGGAAGTAAGGTTTTTGCTAAGGAGTTTATGCAAAGGCATGGTATACCCACCGCAGAGTTTCATGTATTTGAAGACCCACAAAAGGCAAGGAATTTTGTAAAGGATTTTGATGTTCCTGTGGTTATAAAGGCGGATGGGCTTGCAAGTGGTAAGGGGGTAGTGGTTTGCAAGAGCCAAGAAGAAGCTATGCAAGCCATAGAAAGGCTAATGGTAAGAAAAAGTCTCGGCGAAGCGGGGTCAAGGGTGGTTATAGAAGAATACCTTGAAGGTGAAGAAGCCTCTTACATAGTGCTTCTCAATGGAGACAGATACCTACCCCTGCCTACCTCTCAAGACCACAAAAGACTTCTTGACGGTGATATGGGTCCAAACACGGGTGGCATGGGAGCATACTCACCCAATCCCTTTGTGGACGAGGATACAGAGAAAGCCATAAGGGAGCAGATAGTAGAAAGGGTAATAGAAGGTCTAAAGAGAGAGGGCATATACTACAGGGGCTTTCTGTATGTGGGTCTTATGCTTACCCATAGAGGACCAAAGGTGTTAGAGTTTAACGTAAGGCTTGGAGACCCAGAAGCTCAGCCACTTCTTATGAGGCTAAGGGGAGATTTCCTCCAAACTCTGCTTGATTTTTATGAAGGCAAGGATATAAGCCTTGACATAGACCCAAGACATACCCTGTGCGTAGTCCTTGCAAGCAAGGGCTATCCAGAAAAGCCAGAGGATGGCAAGGAGATTTTAGGGCTTGAGGAGGTGGAAAAATTAGAGGATATAGTGCTTTTCCATGCTGGAACGGAAGAAAGGAATGGCAAAATATACACAAGGGGTGGAAGGGTTTTGAATGTGTGTGCTTGGGGAAGGGACTTACAGGAGGCAAGGGAAAGGACCTACAAGGCGGTTGAGAATATAAAGTTTGAGGGCATGCATTACAGAAGGGACATAGGGCTTAGAGGGATAAGGTCGTTAACTGAAAGAAAGGGCTTTTAAACCTTTATAGCATACGCTTCAATCTAATACCCTTATCTGGGAATATTTATATTTATGTTTGACTACGCAGTAGTTGGTGGCGGCATAGGTGGGGTTTTGGCTTCCTCACTTCTCTCTCATATGGGAAAGGATGTTATTCTTTTTGAAGCCCTTGACTATCTTGGGGGTTGTGCGGGGACTTTTCAAAGGAAGGGTTTTTATTACAATGTGGGTGCTGCTACCTTTGTGGGTGCGGAAGAAGAGCTTCCTGTGGGGAAAATAGCAAAGTATGTGGGTTTAGAACTTCCCATAAAGCCTATAGACCCTGCCATGGTAATATATCTGGGGGATAAGACTATAAGAAGGTGGAAAAACAGAGAACTTGCCCTTGAGGAGATATCAAAAGCCTTTCCAGAACTTAACCACAGAGCCTTTTGGAAAAGGGTATACGAAGTAAGCGATGCCATGTGGAGTATGTGGTGCGATAGTCTGCCT
>JAXSOH010000041.1:0-14812 GCA_037925805.1 Aquificaceae bacterium | reverse complement strand
CTCAATTGTTTCTACCTCTTCCTTTTGTGCTTTTACTGTAAGAAAATCCTTACCGAGAGGTGTATTTTTAAATTCTTCCTTAAGGTCTCCAGTGGGTGTAAAAGCATCTTCTCCGAAGTTTTGAATAATCTTCTGTCTTACATCTTCAAACCTTTGATTTATGTTAGTTAATCTTGCATCCTTATACTTAGCAAAGGCAGATTCAACCTTATTTATAAGGTCTTCTTTGATAAATTTCTCAATCCTTTCTCGTTTATAGTTAAGAATACGGTAAATTCCAAAGTCCAGGTCAGAGGCTTCAAACTGGAAAAGTTTCTCAAGAAGGTTCTGAAATTTTTCTGTTATACCCACAATACTCCTCCTTACAAAACCTGTGGGACTTTCTAAAGGGTCCTTTGCCACATAGTATATAAAAAAGCTCTCCTTTTGTCAAGAGTGGCGTCCAAACTAAGAAGTTAGCAGTTTGTAGTAATCCACCACAACCCTTCTCACCTTCTCAAAAAGCTCTTTATCTTCAAGCTCCACTATGGCTCTTTTCCTTTCTGGGTTGTATTCTGGCATGGATATAAAATAACCTCCGTTTTTTGCTTCGTAGAGCCTTATTCCTCTTATGAGAATCTTCCCGTCAATCTTCACGTCCGCATAGGCAAGAAGTCGTGGTCTTCTTGTGGAGACTTCAAAGGGGTAAAAGTCAACAAGTTCTACCTTCATGCCTTTTGCTTTTGCAGTTTTGAATACTTTTCCAATGCCAGCCTTCTCTTTAGTCCGTTCACTCTGTCTATAAAGGTTATTCCCATAAGGTGGTCCATTTCATGCTGAAAAACTATGGCAGGAAAGCCTTCAAGTTCATATTCTCTCTCTTCGCCATTCAAGTCCAATGCCCTTACCTTTACTTTATTGTGTCTTTCTACTTCTACCATAAGACCGGGAAAAGAAAGGCAACCCTCTTTGTATTTTATGCTTCCTTCCGCAGAGATAACCTCGGGGTTTATTAAAACCAGCTTAACGGGTGGGCTCTCCTTTTTTGGGGTAGTGTCTATAACCATAACCCTTAGACTCACGCCTATTTGGTTTGCTGCAAGTCCCACACCCTCCGCATGATACATGGTCTCAAACATGTCCTTGACAAGCTCCCTTATTTCTTTATCTATAACGTCCACCTTCTGGGTGGGTGTTTTCAATATAGGATGAGGAAACCTAACTATCTCCCTTACCATAAGAGTAAAAGTTTATGCATGTTTTGTGTAGTTTCAAGTCTTGCACAGCAGGACTGTTTCAAAACTTGTGTAAATTCTGCCATACTTCATAACATACCCTCAACAAGAATTATTAGCTGGGACTATATCCCCCTTGCCCATTCAACTCCTAACACCTTACAATGGCTTGAGGCATAAGGTCTTTGAGTAGCTCACTGAACTCTCTGCGGTATTGTTCTACTTTCTCCTTGCTTGGCTGTTTCATGTTAACAACTCCTTACTTTATTTTTACACAATGGATGAAACACTCCCGTTTCAAGTCTTGCACAGCGTTGCATCAGTGTTGCAACACGCAACGCATAATCTAAAAATATATCTGCAAGGAAGGGTTGACGGTTTTGAATTTTGTGAGATATGAATAATGGCACCATGTTTGCTTTATAGGAAGTGAAAACCTTTAAAGGAGGTAAAACCATGGCAACACTTAGCAAGCTCAAAGAGCTTATGTCTTTGCCAGGTGCTGTGGCAGCAGGAGAGTTTACAGACGACGGCAAGCTCCTCGCTTACTATGGAGACATCAACGAAAAATCTGCAGAGATAGCAGCGATGATGTGCGCTGCCAACAAGCTCACGGGCAATATGCAGGCAAAAGGTTGGAGTGCCTACACGGGGCAGGATGGTTTCTATCCAGTTGTAGGCTTTGCAGTTGCTGGTGGCAAATACGCTGCCTGCATAATGGGTAATGTGGGTGTATTTTTGGAGCTTGGCAAGGCAGACTTTGACAAAACTTTTGAAACCCTTTCCAGGTATATCTAAAAAGGAGGTGTAAACCATGGCAAACCTTGACAAACTCATGCAAATCAAAGGTGTTTGGGCTGCGGGCGAGTTTAGCGATGATGGTAAGCTTGTTGCTTACAAAGGCAATATTTCAGAGGAGCACGCAGCTATGGCTGCAGAGATGTGTGCAGCGAATAGTGCAATGGCAAAGATGCAGTGCGATGGATATACTGCCTTCTCTGGTCAAGAATGGACACCTATGCACGGTTGGGCTCTTACTGGTCCAAAGTATTCTGTATGCGTAATGGGTAATGTGGGGGTATTCGTTAACAACGACGAGGTATCCTTTAATGAGGTTTTCAAAGCACTCAGAGAAGTAGCGGGCAAATGACCGCCACCTGGGAAGGTCCTGAGCCTTCCCTCTTTTTTATTTCTTGTGGTTTAAGATGTGGAAGCTTATTTTTTCTGTGGGTTTGTTTTTAAATATTGCCTTAGCTAGTGAACAGTTAGCGAGGCAGAAGGGTTGTATGGCATGCCATGACATAAAGGCAAAAAAGGTAGGACCAAGCTATACAGATATAGCTAAGAAATACAAGGGTAGAGGGGGTGCGGTGGACTATCTTACAGAAAAACCCTCAAGGGTGGTGCGGGTGTTTGGGGTAGTATTCCTACCAGAGGTAGAAGCTAAACAGATAGTCCAGTGGATACTCTATCTTTAATAGGAGGTCTGACTAAGCGTTGTAAGATTATACCTTCCTCCCCTTAGGGAAAGAAAGGAGGATATACCAGCACTTCTTAAGCACTTTCTGGAAAAGTATACAAAGAAATACTCAAGGAGAATAAAAGGCTATTCTTCTGATGTGATGAGGCTTTTGCTCTCTTATCACTTCCCTGGTAATGTGCGTGAGCTTGAAAACATAGTGGAGCATGCGGTAATTACCTGTAGGGGAAGCCTAATAAATACCGAGGATATTCAGATTGATTTAGAAAATCCTCAGAGGGAACAAGAGGAAGAAAGAGAGAAGATAAAAATGGTTCTTGAACAAGTAGGGGGCAACAGGAGCCTTGCGGCAAGAATGTTAGGCATGCACAGAACCACGCTTTGGAGAAAGCTAAAAGAGTTAGGCATAGGTTAAAATATAGCTATGAAGATTGTGGCAAGAAGCGTAAGCATTGAGGTAGTGGGTGAAATGGAAAGATGCCACGATGGTGAAAACTCTAAGTTTTACTGCATGCCTGTAAAGATACACTTTGACAACGGTGAAGTGAAAGAATATACGCTTAGGGCTCATGGAGAGCCAAAAACCCTTAAGGATTTTTTGGAAAACAAGAAGGGTCTTAGAGACAGGATGGAAAAAGCCTTTGGTCTAACCGAGGATGGTAAAGTGCTATATGTAGGATACTTAGAAGAGGCTTCTGGCTCTTGAAATATCCTCCTCTATCTGTCTTTTTAGCTCTTCTGGGCTGGAGAACCTTTTCTCTTCTCTTAGGAATTTCAGAAACTCCACCTTTATTTCTTTGCCTCTTATGTTCCCTTCAAAATCAAGTATGTGAACCTCCAAAACCTTCTTTTTTCCTCCAAAGGTAGGTCTTATACCATAGTTAGCAACGCCCAAGAATTTATCTTCAACTCTGACCGCATACACACCTTCCTTTAGGCAAAGGTTTTCTGTCTTTTGCAAGTTTGCGGTTGGAAAGCCAAGAGCAGAACCCCTGTTGTCTCCACCTACTACTTTTCTTCTTATGGCATAATCTCTTCCAAGATAAAGACTTACTTCCTCAAGCCTCCCCATATGAAGCAGTCTCCTTATAAGTGTGCTACTCACCACATGCCCGTTTACCCTAAAAGGTTCAGTCTCTTCCACTTCAAAGTCCATTTCTCTGCCAAGCTCCTTTGCAAGCTCTATCTCACCCTCACGCTTATAGCCAAACCTCCAATCGTAGCCAACCACCAAGTGCTTACACTTTAACCTATCCCATAGAATCCCCCTTATAAACTCCTCCGCAGGGAGCCTTGAAAACCTTCTATCAAACCCTATAAAAACCACCTGGTCCACACCATGCTTGAGGATAAGCTCTGACCTTTCCTTTATATCCGTAAGCTCGCAGGGTGCCTGCATAGGGCTCAAAACCCTTAGCGGATGGGGATAAAAGGAAAGCACTAAGCTTTTTAGACCCTTCTCCCTTGCTCTTGAGATTAGTCTCTCTAAAAGATGCTGATGTCCTCTGTGGACGCCGTCAAAGTTTCCGACAGTTATGGCAAATTGTTCTGTTAGTTCATTTATGCACTTCAAACCTCTAATACATCCACTTTGACCAGTCCTAAGACACACTACCCTTTCCATAACCTTCTTATCCTCTCCCAAAAGCTGAGTTCTTGAGACACTTCCATCTTTTCTTGCACCACAAACCTATCCATATAGTCATCCAAAAGCAAAAATCTATCGCAGACTTTACGAAGTTGGTAGGAGCTTGTCTTCTTAAAGGTAGCGTTTTCTACCCTTTTGCCAATCCTTTGCACTTCTTCCACCGTATAGGAAAAATCGCTGTCTCCGCTTACAAGCACTGCAGTGTCGTAGGTGTTCATATGAGCCATGCTAAGCATATCCGTTGCCAGCATTATATCCACTTCCTTCTCTATGTATTCACCCGAGGGAAGCCTTCTTAGCTTTGCCAATTTTACCTTTATGCCTTGTAGAGACAGCTCCTCAAGAAACCTCCTTTGCCTGAAATAGCTTTCCCACTCTGGGCTGTTCTTCTTTATGTCCTTTTCCTGAGGAATAGCTCCATAAAAGTATGCTCTTATAAGTTTTCTGTCTTCCTTCAGAAAGTCCACTAACTTCTGATAGTCTATCTTTATGTTAATATACCTTATGGCGTGAAAAAGGTTAGAGCCATCTATGAATATTACCACCCTTTCATAGTTCATAGAGCAAACCGCATAAAGCAAGCAAGCCCGTCTATCCTTCTCTTGAGCTCTTCTGAAGATACTACCTTTATCCTTGCTCTCTCCTCAAGGGCAAATTCAATGACCTCATCCACCACATCTGGGACAGGATAGACCTTGTCTTCTAAGGGGCATTCTGGCGTAAGAAGAGGTAGGTGGGACTTTTCACACACATATCCCGGTTTTTGGAAATCATCAGGAAGTAGCAGAAGTCTTACGTTTCCGTTGTATAACTGTTCCAAAACCTTTGAAGTTCCATTTACCGCAAGTCCCCTGCCTTCCAATTCCTGCAGTTCTTCTACTAAGTTCTTTTCCTCTTCTCTGCTCTTTTCAGAAAGGAGATGGTAAACCTTTTCTTTTATTTTCTCTTCCTCTACATGGGAGGGATTTGCTTTTATGTATCCCACAAGCCTTTCTAATAGATAAGGATGCAGATGGCTCTCTATCTCCCTTATATCCTCTCTATCAGAGCCTATAACAAGCTTGTCAAACTTGTTCTCTTTCCATGCCTCCATAAGGGCATCGCCTGCCAGCTTAAAGAGCCTATGTTTTTCTTCTCTTATCCTCATATTAAACCTGTATTCACCAAAAGAGTGCTGGACCATGTTTGGACCACCTATTCTTGCAGGCATGGAAAACTTCATAGTTCCTTCCGCTCCCTTGAGCATGCTACCTCCAGCGTGAAACTTGTGCGCCCTTGTGGCAAGAGGTTCCATAAAGTTCAACACCTCCGTTGTCCCCTCAAGGTCTATAAGGAAAAACCGCACATGTTTTCTGTCTATAAGAAGCACTCCTATTCTACCAAGCTCTTCGTCAATTACCGCTATTTCTCTTATAAGAGGGTCATAGTCTACTATAAGCCTGTTTTTGTAAGTGTATGGTAGCTTAACGACTTCAAAAAGTCCTTCGGAGGAAGAGGAAAATACCGCCATTGCTCTGCATCCTTTGAGATTCTCAGGTTCTGAAAGAAAATCCTCAATCCTCTTAAAGTCCTCTTCCACAGACCTTAAAATATGGTTTTCTAATCCTCTGTCCTCTAAGTGCTCCTTTTGAGCTTTAACCAAGTCTTTAAAGATCCTAAGATACTTTCTGTCAGCCCTATCTTCCACATCAAGCTTAAGGTAAAGGTTTGTGACCATGTAGTCATTTGATTTAAAGTTCAAAAGCCTTTCAATGACCTCTTTTAACCTTTTCATCAATAACCTCCTTTTTGATTACCCTTAACTTTTATATTTTATCAAAAGCTCTTTAATATACCTGTCTTTGCTTTTATCATCTTCGCCCCACAGCATGCCAAGAACTTTCCATCTTTTGCCTTCGCCAAAGGTAAAGTATATTCTTCCACCCATAGGTTTTAGCTTAAAGATGTTCTTGTATCCTTTGAGGTTTTCAAACCTTTCGTCTATATCTTTCATGTTAAGGAGCATAAGCTCTTTGAGAAACTCTCCCTTTGCCTCCTTATTGAGCTCCAAAAGTTCCCTAACTGCTCTCTCTTCAAACTCTACATTTTCAAAGAGAGTTGATAGCAGGTCTTCGTATATTTGTTTTTTGCTCTCCACTTGCTTAAGGAGGCTTTCCACCTGTAGCTGGAGCTTTTCTCTTTCCCTTTTTTCTATTTCAAACTTCTGCAAAAGGTCTTCATACTTTTGGCTTATTCTCGTGTTTTCCTTTGAAAGCTCTTCTAAAAACTCTTGCATGGATATAAGTTCCTTGGATAATCTCTTTCTGTCCCGTCTTAGCTTTGATACTTCTTCCTTATCCGCCTTTGGTTCTGTTTCTTGCATGGCTTCAAGCATCTGAAATAGTTCTCTGTTTATCTTGGTGAGTCTTTCTAATCTTTCTGTATACTCTGTGAGCTTTCTTTGATTTTCTTGAAGTTTTTGGGCAAGTATCTCCCTTTCACGCTCAAGCTTTTCTTTTTCTGTAAGCTCCTCTTCCCTCAGCTTTTTGAATTCGTTCTCTATAATCTCCTTCTCTCTTGAAACTCTTTCCGTAAGCTCTCTTAAAAGGTTTATTTGCTCCACAAGTCCTCTGAGCTCCGCATCGTTTTTACTTAACTCTTCCTCAAGCCTTCTTCTTTCTTCTTCAAGTTTCTTTGTTTTTCTCTCAACAGGAGACTCAAAAAGCCATATGATGGATAAGGTAAGTAGCAAGGATGGGATAAACTGTGTTATAACCTCATAGTCTTCCCTCGCAATAGAAAGCCCTATTATCTGAAATAGAGACACGTAGGCAAGCCATATGACGGTCTTTTCTCTGTATCCAAAGAGCCACGCAAGATAAAGGGCGGAGGTGAAAGAGACAACCATAAGGATACCTTCCAACTGGAGCGGAAATAAAAGAACAGGCGTTAAAGTAGACAGGTAGTGCAGTATAAAGTTATAAGAGACTATGAGAAAGAGTAGTTTTAGGGCTTCTCTTACCATTGAGTATAATATAGCCCATGGAAGCCTTTAATGAGCTTTTGAGGATTATGGAGGAGCTTCGCTCCAAGTGTCCCTGGGATAGGTCTCAGACCCACGAAAGTTTGAAGAAGTATCTAATAGAGGAAGCCTATGAACTTCTTGACGCCATAGATGCTGGAGAGGATGAAAAGCTAAAGGAAGAGCTTGGAGACCTCTTGCTTCAGGTGGTTTTTCATTCTCAGATAGCAAAGGAGAGGTCTGCCTTTAACATAGAAGATGTAATCAAAAGGCTCAATAAAAAGCTCATAGAGCGTCATCCCCATGTCTTTGGCTGTGAAACTCCAGAGGAGGTGCTTAAAAACTGGGAAGAGAGAAAGCTAAAAGATAGAGAAAGCATCCTTGAAGGTGTTCCCAAGAGCCTTCCTGCACTTATGAGGTCTCAAAAACTTCAAGATAGAGCAAGTCTTGTGGGCTTTGACTTTGAAAGACCAGAACAGGTTATAGAAAAGATAATGGAGGAGCTTCAAGAACTAAGAGAAGCCATGACCTCTGGAGATAAAAGAGAGCTTGAGCATGAGCTGGGAGACCTTCTCACTGCGGTGGTGGAGCTTGGAAGACTTCTAAAACTTGATGCGGAGCTATGCCTTCAAAGGGCAAACGACAGGTTTGAAAAGAGGTTTAGATATATGGAAAAGAGGGCAAAAGAGATGGGTAAAGACCTAAGGCAGATGACCCTTGAGGAGATGGACATTTTATGGCTTGAGGCTAAGAGGTTTGACTACACAGAAAACTCCTAACCTTTTTACCAGTTCTCTCTTCAAAGTATCTCACTCCAGGGTTTCCGAGTGTGCTCGCACCAACCAAAAGATAGGCTTTTCTTCCTACCGCTATGTCCCTTTGCTCTCTTCTTAGAAACTCCTTTAGCCCTTCCAAACCTACCCCTGTGCCGTCCTGAAGAGTATCCGCAGGCAGGTAAGCTATGTCCTCTGCATCTAAACTGCCTATAAGTAAAATAAAAGACTTATCTGGGTTTATCTCTGTCTGAAGCTCCGCGGAGACCCTGTTTCCTAAGAGACTTTCCTCATATTCCTTTGGAACAAGAAAGGTGGGATTGCATAGATTGTCAGGATGCTCAAGAGGTTCGTCTCTCAAGCCTTCTGTCAAAATTACCCTTAGCCCGCCCTTGTTGTAGTATATGACCCTTCCCACCTTTTCCACCGGGTCTGCCTTTAAAAGACCTCTTATAGAGGGAGAGTAAGGTCTTACAAAGGATGGAATTGTCTGACCCTTGACCTCAAGTTTTCCTTGCAAAACCTTCCAATTGAGAAAGCCAAACTCCCACTCCTTGCAAGAAAGCCCAAGCTCAGACTGAGAAAATAGCCTTATTTCCTTTATAAAGCCCATTTCTTTTTTGCTTCCCGGTCTTCTGCCGTCAAAGGAGACCAAATCCCACTGCACTGGAGCTTTCTTTTGTTTAAAAAGTCCATATATGCATCCACAGTAGTCTTGATGGTATAGCTCCAGCTCCCTTGAAAGCCTAAACATCTCCTGAGTGCCACCACCCTTGCGATAGTCCAAAGCCAAGAACTCAATGCCTGAGCCTTGGCATACCTTTTGTCCGCTCTCTTTTAGCATAAGAAACTCCTTCTTTGGACTCATAAGCAAGGTGGTGGTCAGATGCGTGGCACCTACCTCCTTGGCAAACCGGAGACTTCTGAGGAGCCTGTAGTCAAAACATATGGCACATCTTTCGCCCCTCTCTGGCTCATCCTCATAGCCTTTTACCGCAGAAAGCCAACTCTCCAGGTCGTATTCGCCCTCATACAGCTCTATGCCCAGCTCCTTGCACGTTCTTTCTGTCTCCAAAAGCCTAAGCCTATACTCTTCATAGGGGTGTATATTAGGGTCGTAGAAAAAGCCCACTATCTCAGACTGTGGATAGTCTTCTCTTAGCCTTTTCAAAAAGTAAACCGCATCGGGTGCACAGCATATATGGACCAAAATTTTCATTTTTTGCCCTTCACATACTGCTCCCAGTTTTCTGCGTTAAAGGGTGATAGCTCTCTTAGAAGTTTTACCGTCTTTGGAAACTCCTCAAGCACATAGTCCACATCCTCATCCGTGTTATCCCTTCCAAAGCTAAAGACTATAGAGCCGTTAGCCACCTCTTTGGGAACACCTACAGCAAAGAGCACATGAGACTGCTTTAGAGCCAAAGACACGCAGGCAGAACCAGAAGCGGTTTCTATACCCATAAGGTCAAGCCTAAGGAGCATGGCTTCTCCTTCTATTAAGTGGACTATCAAAGAAAGATGATGCGGTAGCCTTTGCGCGGGATGTCCCGTAAACTCTATCATATCAAGCCTTTCTTCAAGACCCTTTTTTAGCCTGTCTCTGTATGAGGAGAGCCTTTCCATTCTTTCTGGCAGTTCCTTCATGGCAAGCTCACAGGCAGCACCAAAGCCCACTATACCCGGCACGTTTTCCGTTCCAGCCCTTACACCCCTTTCTTGAGTTCCACCTTCTATTAGTGGTCTTATCTTTACCCCCTTCCTTGTCCATAAAGCACCCACACCCTTAGGTCCATACATAAGGTGTGCGGTAAAGGATACTGCATCTACACCCCAATCCTTTAGGTCTACAGGAGAGTGTCCCAGAGTTGGACATGCGTCCGTGTGGAAGATAACCTTTGGGTTTTTCTCCTTTACCGCTTTTACAAGCTCCTTTATATTTTGTATAGTCCCTATCTCTCTGTTGGAGTGCCCTATGCTTACAAGAACCGTGTCTGGTCTGACCGCATCCGCCAGTTGTTGTGGGTCTATAAGTCCATACTTGTCTGGCTTTAGGTAGGTTACCTCCCAGCCCTTTTTCTCGAGGCTTTTTAGAGGGTGCAATATGGAGTGGTGCTCTATCTCCGTGGTAATTATATGCCTTCCCTTCTTCTCATAAGCCTCCGCTATACCCTTTATGGCTAAGTTGTTGGCTTCTATACCTCCAGAGGTGAATATAAACTCCTCAGGACTGTTGGCATTTGTAAGAGTTGCCAGTTTTTCCCTTGCTTCGTTTATAGCCTTTTTTGCCACCTGTCCAAAGCTATGCAGAGATGTGGGGTTTCCAAAGTGCTCCCTAAAGTAGGGAAGCATAGCCTGTAGGACTTCTTCTGCTACCGGTGTTGTTGCAATGTGGTCTAAGTAAACTACCCTTTTACCTGCTTTTTTTACAAACATCTTTTACCTCCTTTCTGTTATGTCACTAATTAGCTTTGCTATGCTTATAAAAGCCCTTGCGGTGTCTGAGTCTGGATGGCTTTCTACCACTGGCACTCCAAGGTCAGAGGTCTCCGCAAGCTCTGGGTCAATGGGTATTGAACCCAGTATCTTAAGCCCATAGGTAGTGGCAAACTCTGCCACCCTACCCTTTCCAAAGATGTAATATTTCTTGCCACTATCGGGGCATACAAAGTAAGCCATATTTTCTATAACACCAAGAACTGGTATTTGAACCTCCTTAAACATGGCTACCGCTTTCTTAACATCCGCCAAAGCCACATCCTGAGGAGTGGTCACCACCACCGCACCTCCCATATGCACGTTTTGAGCAAGAGTAAGCTGAACATCTCCTGTTCCGGGTGGCAGGTCAAGTATAAGGTAGTCAAGCTCTCCCCAGTTTACGTCAAAGAGAAACTGCGTGAGTGCTTTCATAAGCATGGGACCACGCCATATAACCGGCGTGTCCTCAGAGGGAAGCAAGAAACCTATAGAAAGCAGTTTTATTCCATACTTTTCTATGGGTATTATCCTATTGCTTTCGTCCACATGCACTCGCTGACCCTTTACACCCATTATGGTGGGGATACTGGGTCCGTATATGTCCGCATCCAAAAGACCAACCCTGTATCCGAGCTTTGAAAGAGCAAGGGCGAGGTTTGCGGACACGGTAGATTTACCCACGCCACCCTTTCCGCTTCCCACCGCTATGAGGTGCTTTATACCAGGAACCCTCCTGCGAGTAAAGGCGGGTGCACCCATAACAGGCTGTGCGGGAATGTCCTCCACAAACCTAACCTTTACATCCTCCACATCTGGCACTCTCTCAAGGACACTTCTTGTCTTTTCAACAATATCTTCCTCAAGACCCCTTTGAGGAAGCCTATACACTATCTCAAGGGTCCTTCCTATGAGCTTTATATCTTTAACTAACTCAGAAAGTCTTGAGTTGTTAACCACCTCGTCCCTGAGAGCTTCCATAATGTCCTTTACCGCCATTTTTTTCCTCCTGAGCTTATAGATTAGGTATAAAATAATTCCAAGGCTAAGGTATGCTATGAGAATTGTCAACAAGGAGCCATAAAATGAACTACATGCCACAAATAGTGAGCTATCTAAGTGCCAATGAGGATATAAGAGAGATATATCTCGTGCCAAAGGCTTTTATAATGGAAAAGAAAGGTCAACAGCTCATCAAGGTATCTAATGCACTTCTTACTGCTGAAGACATAAGAGATACTCTAATTGCCCTTAGAAGCCACACACCCTTTGCCTTGGGACCTCTTGGGAGGGAAGGAATTTTCTCCTTTGGGATTCAGAATATAGGGAGATTTAGAGTAAAGTATGTAACACAGAGAGGTAGTTATGTGGTGCATGTAATAAAGACACCTTACAACATTCCACCTCTCGAAAGAGTTTGTCCAGATAAATCTAGCACCAATAAGCTGGAAGAGATAATAAGACTAAACAACTCTGGTCTTTTGGTCTTTCAGGGTAAGAACCATCTTGTTGTAAACGTTCTTATATACTCTCTCTTACAGCGTGTGTGTGATAATTACAGCAAAGTGGTTTTTATCTTGGAATCACCCCTCACCTTTTTGTTAAGACATGGACAATCTATTGTAGTTCAGAGGGAGGTAGGTGTGGATGTAGACACCTTTGAGGAGGGTTTGAAAGATGTATTTCATATGGGTCCTCACGTACTTTTTGTAGGCTACAGGGAATCTATACCGCTCAAGGAAGTTGAATACATGCTCAAACTCGCTGAGAACACCCTGCTTTTACTTAATATTCCTACTGTTGATAAGAGCTTTGTTGAAATCTCCCAGTCCTTGTTTAGGGCATGGGTCTACGTAGTAGGTGGTGCGGATGATACGGTATCCCTAAGCTTCAAAGACATAGAACCTCAGGCTCAGGAAAACCATTAAAGTCTGCAGCATATACGGTGGTGTAAGCTCCTGCGGAGAGTATATAGAGATAGTCTCCAACTTCGGGCTCAGGCAGTGGCACCATGCGCGCAACCACATCCATGCTATCGCAAGAAACACCGCCTATAGTCCATTCCTTTAGTTCTCCACCCCTCTCAAGGTAGAAGGGATACCTTATACCCCCAAGGGCTTCCGCAAGACCGTTAAAGACTCCCGTGTCTATGTAGAGCCAGTTTTCCTCACCCCTCTTTGCCTTTCCTATAACCCTGCAAACCATTATGCCCTGGTCTCCCACTATGCCTCTTCCTGGCTCAATCTGAAGCTCATGGGGAAGTGAAGGCATAAACTTCTGCAAAAGACCCTTCACATAGTAAGCTATGTCCTCTATCCTAAGGGCTTCGTAGGTATACCTCACTGGCAGACCACCACCCATATTGAGCATCTGAAGTCTTAGACCTCTGAGTTTTGCATTCTGCCAAAGCTCACTTGCTCTCTTTATGCCTATAAGCCAGTTTCTGAAGTTGTTGCACTGAGACCCCACATGGAAGGTGATACCGTAAGGAATAAGACCTTTACTTTGGGCGTATTCCAATATGTCAAGGGCTGTGTCCACGTCAACTCCAAACTTCTTTGAAAGAGGCCAATCGCTCCCCTCGTTAGGAACCACAAGCCTTGCGTAAACCCTTGACCTTGGAGCTGTCTTTGTCAGCTTGTCCACCTCTGTGAACGAGTCTACTACGAACCTATTTATTCCCCTCTCGTAGGCATAGGCTATAAAGTCCATGGGCTTTACAGGGTTGCTGGAGATTATCCTTTCTGGCTTTACCCCAAGCTCTAATACCCTTTCCAGCTCTTTTGAAGAAGCTACCTCAAAACCAGAGCCAAGCTCCGCAAGGGTTTTAAGAATGTCCACATGGTCGTTAGCCTTTACCGCATAGTAAACCTTAAACTGAGAAAAGTGATACTTTACCTCAATGTATCTGCTTTTTATACCCTGAAGGTCCATAAGTAGCAGAGGTGTTTTCTGTGGCTTTAGATAGGGGAGAAGATGCTCCCTTTCAGAGATGAATTCCGTAAAATACCTGCGGGCATTTTCGTATTGCAAAGACAAGGGGTTTATAGTTTCTTTCAGCATTATGGCATATAATATATACCAAACGGCCCGTAGCTCAACTGGATAGAGCGTGGGACTACGGATCCCAAGGTTGCGGGTTCGACTCCCGCCGGGCTGGCTTTCATTGACTTTTCATGAAAACCTCCTTAAAATTATCTATAAATTCACTTAGGAGGTAAAGCCATGAAAAAAGTTCTTCTTGGAAGCCTTTTCTTGGCAGGACTTAGCCTTGCCCAACCCAAGATTGAAGTAAAAGACGCATGGGTTAGGGAAGTTCCTCCCAACTCTAAGATGTCCGCTGCCTATATGGTTATTGAGAACAAAGGGAAAGAAGCGGACAAACTCGTGGATGCGTCCAACAATGTCTCTGAGATAACCGAACTCCACGAAACCATAGAAGGTAGGATGAGAAGGGTAAGGGCTATAGATATCCCTGCGGATGGAAAGGTAGAACTAAAACCCGGTGGTCTTCATGTTATGCTTATAAACCTCAAAAAGCCTCTCAAAGAAGGCGATACGGTTGAGCTTACCTTAAAGTTTGAAAAGTCTGGAGAGGTCAAAGTCCAAGCACCTGTAAAGAAAGGTATGGGTGGGCATATGCATAGGCATGGACACTGAGCTTTCTCATAGAAAAGGGGCTCTTAGGGGAATTATAATTGGCTAAAACTCACTAAGGAGGTAAACTATGCCAGTGCATAAGTTAGAGCCAAAGAACCATCTTAAGCCTTCAAACCTCAATGGCATTTCCAACGAGCAGATTGAGCCACACTTTGAAGCTCACTACAAGGGCTATGTGACTAAATACAACGAGATTCAAGAAAAGCTCGCAGACCTTAACTTCTCTGACAGAAGCAAAGCAAACCAGAACTACTCCGAGTTCAGAGAGCTAAAGGTGGAGGAAACCTTCAACTACATGGGCGTTGTCCTTCACGAGCTTTATTTTGGTCATCTTGGTGCAAAGGGAGAGCCTTCAGAGGCTTTCAAAAAGAAGGTAGAAGGAGACTTCGGTTCATGGGATGCCTGTATTCAGGAGATAAAGGCAGCAGGTATAGCCTTCAGAGGTTGGGCTATTCTTGGACTTGATATATTCTCTGGCAGGCTTGTGGTAAACGGTCTTGACGCTCACAATGTTTACAACTACACAGGGCTTATACCTCTCATAGTCCTTGACACTTACGA
>JAXSOH010000040.1:0-14880 GCA_037925805.1 Aquificaceae bacterium | reverse complement strand
GTATATAATACAGTTGCCCTGCTATAGAGCAAGGGCATATTGAGATGAATACCCGAAAAGTTTAAAAGCTATACAAAGGTCATAGAAGTGATATTTGTCTATGCTGAGGGATACTCTATGAATGCTATACGGAGGATACTACGCATATATGTGTTTTAAAAGAGGATAAAGTTAACGGTAAAGTTGTGCTTTTTGTATACAAAAATAAAGTGAAATAAAAGTCTTGAATTAAAATATTCTCAAGCCTATAATACCAAACATGTTTTTAATGATATTCACACTCCTTATTATTTCCTTATCCAGAGCAGGGGAGCTTGAAGAACTTATAAAACATGCCCTTGAGGATTCACCAACACTAAAAACTTATAAACATATGAAAAGGTCTTCGGAATACAAAGAAGTGTACTCAAAGAGCCTTCCAAACCCATCTATTTCTGTTGGCTTTAACAACATCCCTATAAATAGACCCTATCCAAGCAAGTATGAGCCCATGAGTAGTTTTTCTATAGGAATAAGCCAGATGTATGTGCTTCCTGTAAAAAGGGAGAGAGAAGCTTTTACTGTGAGGATGGAGGGTGAGGTTTTCAAACTTCAGGAGGAGCTGGCGAGAAGAGAGCTTATAAGGGATATAAAGTTGAAATACCTTGAATGGCTATACGCAAAAAAGAAAGAAGACCTTTTAAGGAACATACTTTCTGAGATAAGGTCTATTGAAAAACTTACTGAGGAAAACTACAAGCTCGGCAAGGCGAGCCTCTCTGACCTTCTTTCTCTAAAGGCGGAGGCTCTCAGAGTAGAAAGGGAAATAAAAAATCTGATGGAAGAAAGGAGGATTATAAAAGCGGAAATTGATAGCCTTGTGGGGAAAAGCATGGAGCTTAAGGGGGAAGAGCCAACAATTGAAGAGATTGACTTGAAGGAAATTGAAGAAGATAAAAGCCCTTACCTAAGAGTAGTATGGGCTGAGATGGAAAGGCTCAAGGCTGAGGTGGAAAGGAGGAAGGTGGAATATTTGCCAGACTTAGAGCTTATGGCGGAATACATGATAAGACCGGGGCTTGACAATATGTTCAGTCTCAAGGCGAGCGTGAGCCTTCCTTTTAGAAGGTCTCGAAGGGAGAACCTTATGGTGCTTGAGAAGTTAGAGGACCTCAAGGCAAAGGAGCAAGAGCTGGAGAAGATAAGACTTCAAGTCAAAAGGGATATAAACTCGCTAAGGATTGAGGAAGAAAGGATAAGGGAGTTGCAATCCTTAACAGAAGAGCTAAAAAGAGAAAAGGAAAGAGAACTCAAAGCCCTTCAGGTTTCCTATTCCTTTGGAAAGGCAGACTTTAGGGACATACTCAGGCTCTACAGAGAACTGTGGGAGCTTAGGATGAACCTTCTTGAGCTTGAACTTTCTAAAAAAAGTCTCTACATAAGGGCGGAGGTTTACCGATGAAGAAGGCACTTTTACTTATATTTTTTGTGAGCTTCCTGATAATACCCATTTTTCTATATCTTAAGAAAAGCTCTGGAGGCCGCAGGCATGAAGCGAATGTGTCTTTGCTTAGCCTTGAGTCAGAGGGGATAAGGCTTACGCTTTATTCAAAGGATGGCACTCTCAGAGTAGGCAAGAACCACCTAATCCTTGAGGTCAGTCCAGAGGGAAAACTCCAGAGCCTTTATTTTTATATGCCACCCATGCCCGGGATGGGTGAGATGAGGGAGGATGCTATTCTTAAGGAGGTTGGAAAAGGAAGGTATGAGGGCACTGTAAACATAAGCATGGCTGGTTCATGGCAGATAGTTGCTCAAGTTGAGGGAAGGCTTCTAAAGAAGGAAGTTCCTATACCTCTTTATGTAGGAGAAGGAGGTGGAACTTCTGCTGATGAGGGCATAAGGGTAAGCCCAGAAAAACTCCAGCTAATCGGAGTGCAAACAGAGGAAGTGAGAAAGGTTGACCTTATGGAGAGCTTTAGCACCATTGGGTATGTGTCTTATGACCTTTCAAGGACTTATGAGATTACTCTTAGGTCTGACGCATGGGTCTTAGATACCTTTGGAAGGTTTGAGGGAGAGCTTATAGGAGTAGGCACACCTCTCATGAAGGTCTTGAATCCAGAGGTGGAGGTAGCAAAAGAGGAACTAAAGCTCTTAGAGGAGATGGGAAAGGGTGAGCTTGAAAGGATTGTAAAGGAAAGGCTTTCTTACCTAAAGGTGGGGGAAGTGATAACCTCTCCTCACTCTGGAGTAATCTTAGAAAGAAAGGTTTCATCTGGAGGGTTTGTAAAGGCTGGTGATATTGCATACCGAATAGCGGATATATCAAAGGTATGGGTAATTGCGGAAGTGCCTCAGCAATATGCAGGAAGCGTAAAGAGAGGTATGAGGGTTATGCTAAGCCCTGTGGGAAGCAGTGAAACCTTTTATGGTAGGGTGGAATACATCTTTCCGGAGGCGGACAAGGAGGCAAGAACGCTGAAGGTTAGAATAGACCTTCCAAGAAGGGACTTGAAGATAAATCAACTTTTTGAAGTTTACTTTGAAAAGCCCTTAGGAAACATCCTTGCAGTGCCAGAAAGTGCTGTGGTGGATACGGGAAGAAGGCAGGTGGTCTTTGTGGAAAAGGAGCCGGGACTCTACGAGCCAAGAAGGGTAAAGCTTGGAAAGAAAGCGGAAGGCTACTATGAGGTGCTTGAGGGTCTTAAAGAGGGTGAGAAGGTGGTGGTTAAGGGAACCTTTCTTTTAGACTCAGAAGCACAGCTAAGGGGCTTTTATGGACAGGAGGTAAGAGGTCATGAACACCATCACTGAGCTACTTTTTACCCATAAACCTACCATAGAGAAGGAGAAGATATACCATCAAAGAGGTAAAGAGAAAAAGCCCAAGAAAATACACAAAAACATCCATAAAAAAATTATAAGGAGGTTCTGCCATGAAAAAATCCATGTCTTTACTACTTGCCCTTAGCTTTTGTGCCTTTGCTTCTGAAATAACCGCCTACTATAGCCCAAGTTGTGGCTGTTGCAGTAAATATTTTTCAAAGCTGGAAAGAGATGGCTTTAAGGTCAAAAGGGTAGAGGTAAGCCCAGAAAGGCTTATGGAACTTAAAAGTCAACTTTCCGTTCCACCACAGCTCAGGTCATGCCACACAATGGTTTATGAAGGCAGGTTCATAGAAGGTCATGTGCCTCCAGAGGGTGTAAAAAGGGTCTTAAGGGACAAAAACCTGAGAGGTGTAGCCTCTATTCATGGCAAAGCCAGTGCTATAGGAGATTACGAAAAACAGTATGAAATTGTAAGGAGGTAGAGACATGAAGAAGTTTTTACTGTCAGCTACTTTGTTAGCCTTACCACTTGCAAGCCTTTATGCCCAGCATAGGCATGATACCCAAAGCCAGCAGGTTAAACCGGGCATGATGATGCCAATGATGCCCATGATGATGGAAGACCCTGAGATGTATAAGATGATGATGGAGCATATGCAAAGGTGTAGACAGCAGATGATGGATATGATGATGGAAAACCCTAAGTTTATGGAAAGGATGATGCATATGATGCTTCAACATAAGGATGTTATGAAAAAAGTTCTTGAGAAAAACCATGAAATGAAAAGGCAGATGGAGGAAATACTAAAATGAAAGGAGGTCAAGCCATGAAAGTTTTGGTTCTTTTACTTTTCATCTTAAGCCTTTCCGCCTTTTCACAGCCTAAGGAACCGCCAAAGGGTGAAAGGTGTGTAGTCTGCGGTATGGATGTCAACATTGACCCAAAGCTAACATCGCAGGTAAAGCTCAAGGATGGTTCATATAAGTATGCGGAATCTTCTAAGCACATAGTTAAATACTACTTGGATAACAAAGATAAGGTGGCAGAGCTTTGGGTAAAGGACTATAAAAGTGGCAGATGGATAGAAGGCACAAAAGCCTTTTATGTTCCTATAAAGGAAGGACCTATGGGTTATGACCTTGTGCCTTTTAGGAGCAGGATTGACGCTCAGGAGTTTGCCAAAAGTCCAAGGTCTGCAAAAAACAGGGTTTATCAATTTAGGGAGATAGATAGGACTTTCCTTGAGCATCTTGACACTGGACATGTTCACTAAGGATGTTGAATGAGTAGATTTGTAGAGCTACTGCTGAAATACAGATTGGCAATTCTAATACTCATCGCCTTTATCTTAGTATACAGCTTTTATGCAATAAGAAAAACCCCCATAGACGCGCTTCCTGACCTAACAGATACACAGGTGATCCTTTACTCCGAGTGGATGGGGCAATCTCCGCAGGTTATTGAAAACCAGCTCACTTATCCCCTTAGCTCCGCCATGCTGGGGCTTCCGAGGGTGAAGGCTGTCAGGGGCTACTCGGTGCCTAACTACTCGCTTGTGTATGTGATATTTGAAGATGGCACAGACCTCTATTGGGCTCGCTCAAGGGTTCTTGAAAAGCTGTCCTCCATAAGAAGTCAGCTACCATCTCAGGCAAGGGTAGAACTTGGTCCTGATGCCACTGGTCTTGGCTGGGTATATCAGTATGTGGTCTACTCGGGAAAAAGAAGTCTCGATGAGCTTTGGAGTTTGCAGAACTTCTACATAAAGTATGCCCTCCTTTCAGTGCCTAATGTGGCGGAGGTAGCCAGTGTAGGCGGTTTTGAAAGAGAATACAGAGTGACCCTAAAGCCTGAGCTTCTCACATACTATGGGCTCTCTCTACAAGATGTAGCAAAAGCGGTAGCAGGCTCTAACCTTGAAACAGGTGGTAAGTATTTAGAGCTAAATGGAAGGGAATTTATCATAAGGGCAGGGGGTTATGTGCGAGAAAAGGAGGATATAGAAAGGGCTGTTATAAAGGAAGTGGGAGGCATACCCATAAGGGTGGGGGACGTGGCTAAGGTGGTGGAAACTCCAGCCTTTAGGATGGGGACTGCGGACTACAACGGGATGGGTAATGTGGTGGGTGGCATAGTGGTAATGCGATATGGTGCGGATGCCTACAAAACCATACAGGAAGTTAAAGAGAAGCTAAAAGATATAAAAAGAGGACTACCAGAGGATGTAAATATAGTCCCAGTTTACGACCGGTCAGAGCTAATAGAGAGTGCGATAAAGCACCTTTGGAGAGTTCTCATTGAAGAGTCCGTTGTGGTAATTCTTGTTATAGCGGTCTTCCTTCTAAACCTACCCCTTAGCTTTGCAGTGGTGGTCTTTTTGGTGATTTCCCTTCTTGGAACTTTTATACTCATGAACCACATGGGCGTCAACTCTAACATTATGTCCCTTGGTGGAATAGCCATAGCCATCGGGACTATGGTGGATGCGGGTATAGTGCTTGTGGAAGCCTTTTCAAGAAAGAGAGAAGAGGGCAAGGCTTTAAAGACAGCCATAGTTGAATCTGTCTCTGAGGTAGGGAAACCCATATTCTTTGCTTTGCTTGTGGTTGCGGTTTCCTTTGTCCCTATGTTAGCTCTAAAGGGTCAGGCGGGAAGGCTCTTTGAACCTCTTGTGATAACAAAAACCTTAGCCATGCTCGTGGCTTCTTTTCTCACTATTTTACTCTTTCCCGTCCTTCTTTATTACCTTGGAAGGTGGAAGGTTTTACCCGAAGAAAAAAACCCAGTGGTAAGGCTCCTCATAAGACTTTATACACCCCTTTTCCATCTCTCTATTAGGCTTAGGTATGCTCTTTTAATAGTTGCCCTTCTTTCAATACCAGCCACCTATCTACTCTACAAGAACATAGGAAGAGAGTTTATGCCAGACCTAAGAGAGGGCACCCTTCTTTATATGCCCATAACCGCACCGGGCATCTCCATACAGGAAGCTCAGAGGCTACTAATTCTTCAGGACAGGATAATAAAGGGCTTTCCCGAAGTGGAAAGCGTCTTTGGTAAGGTAGGAAGGGCAAACACCGCCACAGACCCAGCTCCCCTTTCTATGGTAGAGACCACTATAGTGCTAAAGCCCCAAAGCCAGTGGAGAGAGGGAATGACCTACGAAAGGCTCATATCTGAGCTTGATAAGGCTCTTCAGTTTCCTGGAGTAGTGAACAGCTGGACTATGCCCATAAAGGGCAGGATAGATATGATAACCACAGGCATAAGGACGCCCCTTGGTATAAAAGTCTACGGGAAAGATATTGATGGGCTTTCGAAACTTCTTGAGGAGCTGGAAAATGCCCTTCAGGGCATGGAAGGCGTTATGAGCCTTTATGCGGAAAGACTAAGCGGTGCAACATACATAGAGATAATTCCCCTAAGAGACAGGCTTGGCTTGTATGGGCTTAGCCTTGAAGAGCTAACCTCTGCGGTGGAAAACCTCTTAGCCAATAGTCCGGTGTCTGTCTATGTATCTGGCAGAGAAAGATACAACATAACCCTTGGAGTCCCAAGAGACTACAGAGAAAACCTTGAAAGCCTCGTCCTACCCTTAAAGGATAAACTCATTCCCCTTAAGGCGGTCGCAGAGCTCAGAAAGGTTGAAGGTCCTATGGAAATAAAGTCGGAGAAGGGCTTGCTGGTAGCCTATATTTACATAACACCAAAGCCCGGTTTGGACCTTTTAAAGATAATAGAGGAAGGCAATAGACGAATACAAGAAAGCGTAAGCCTGCCTGCAGGCTACCATTATGAATGGAGCGGTCAGTTTGAATACTACAAAAAGGCTATGGAAGACCTCAAGGTAATAATTCCTCTTGTGCTTTTGAGCATAGTGCTTCTGGTCTATCTAAGTCTTGGAAGGCTCTTTGAAACCCTTTTGGTTCTCTTCATACTACCTTCTTCCCTATTTGGTGGCTTTTTTCTTATGTATCTTCTTGACTACAAGTTGTCTGTGGCTTCCATAGCAGGCTTTCTGGCACTTCTTGGCATATCCGCAGAGATGGGTATAGTAATGGTAGTCTATATAATGAAAGCTCTTGAAGAAGACAAAGGGAAGAACCTCTACCAAGCCATATACGAAGGTGCGGTAAAGAGGATTAGACCAAAGAGTATGACCATGCTTACTATAGTAGCTGGCTTGCTGCCGGCGTTATACCTTCAGGGAACGGGTGCGGAGGTAATATCACGCATAGCCCTTCCTATGCTTGGAGGCGTCATATCCTCCTTCTTGACTGCCCTTTTTATAGTGCCAGCACTTTATACTTTTAAAAGATGAAGGGTAGAGACTTTCTTGCACTCAATGTGGGTTTTAACCTTCTTGGTGGAATAATAGCTGGTCTTTTGGTAGGCTATGCCTTTGACAAGTGGCTTATGGAAGGTCTTTTGGGTTTAAAAACTTTCCCATTTGGACTGCTCTTTTTCTTCTTTGTGGGCATAATCTCAGGCTTTAGGAATGCTTACAGGGATTTGAAAAGAATTGAATGAGCTTTTCTTTGACCTGAATAGGTATGGAGTATATCTTCCCTTCTTTTACAGTGCAGTGCTTTGTGCTACCTCTTGCCTTTATTGTTTCTGAAGACCTAAGAAGGTATTGAAAAGAAAAGGTAAAGCGGTCTAAGTGCAGGAGCGTAAGCTCAATCTCAAACTCCTCATCATAACGCAGAGGTTTTATAAATTCACAATTCGCAGAAAGCAAGACCACATCTACGCCTTCATCTCTCAGCTTTGAGTAGGGATAGCCCAAAGACCTAAGGAGCTCTCCCCGTGCTTCTTCAAAATATCTAAAGTAATTAGAGTGGTGCACTATTCCCTGAGCGTCTGTCTCGTAAAACTGAACCCTTCTGCGGTATATAAACACAAAGATATTTTATCCAAACCTTCCTGTTATGTAGTCTTCTGTGAGTTTCTTCTCAGGTTTTGTGAAAATCTTTTCTGTGGGTCCAAACTCCACAAGCTCTCCAAGATACATAAAGGCGGTATAGTCCGATATCCTCGCAGCCTGTTGCATGTTGTGGGTAACTATCACTATGGTAACCCTCTGCTTTAGCTCCACTATTAAGTCCTCTATCTTTGCGGTGGATATGGGGTCAAGGGCTGAGGTGGGCTCATCAAATAGAAGGACCTCTGGCTCTACCGCTATGGCTCTGGCTATACAAAGCCTTTGCTGTTGACCGCCAGACATAGAATAAGCATTTGTATGAAGCCTATCCTTTACCTCATCCCAAAGTGCTGCACCTACAAGAGCCTTTTCTACCGCTTCGTCAAGTAGCTTTTTGTTCTTTATACCTCTTATCTTAAGACCATAGGCTACGTTTTCGTATATGCTCTTGGGAAAGGGATTAGGCTTTTGGAAAACCATACCTATACGCATTCTCACCCTAAGTGGGTCTGTTTTTGAGTCTACAAGGTTCACACCATCAGGATGTATTATTATCTCACCCTCATAGCGAGCTCCCGGATATAGGTCGTGCATACGGTTAAAGGCTCTCAAGAGGGTAGTTTTGCCACAGCCAGAGGGTCCTATTATGGCAGTTACTTTCTTTTCGTGTATGGGAAAGTTTATATTCTTTAGAGCGTGAAAACTGCCGTAGTAAAAGTTAAAGTTTTTCGCTTCAAGTTTAACCTTAGCCGGTCCTACACTTTGCACCGCTTTCCTCTCTTCTAACATTTTAGCAGGATTTACCATTGGTATCTCCTCCTTACTTTAAACCTCAGATAAAAGGCTATGGAGTTCATCAAAAGGGCTATCACAAGCAGGATAAAGCCTGCAGCAGCTGCGTTGGTGTGAAAGGCCGCCTGAGGTCTTGAGACCCAGTTGAACATTTGTATAGGTAAAACCGTAAAGGGAGACTTAAGCATTTCAATGAAGTTTTCCCAAGGTGCTGGCGGCAAGAAGGCTATAAAGGTTAGTGCTCCTATGGTTATGAGAGGCGCGGTTTCTCCTATAGCCCTTGACGCTGCGATTATGAGACCAGTGAGTATTCCACCAATTGAGTAGGGTAAGATATGGTGGAAAAGGGTTTCCCATCTTGTAGCACCCAAAGCGTAGGCAGCTTCTCTTATGGAGCGAGGAATTCTCCTAATAGACTCTCTTGTGGAGACCACCACAACAGGCAACATGAGAAGACCAAGGGTAAGACCTGCGGTAAGTATGCTTTCGCCGAACTCAAACCTGTATACGAATATTCCTAAAGCCAATAGACCGTATACTATGGAAGGGACAGCAGCGAGGTTTGATATGTTTGCCTCTATTATTCTGGCTATCTTTCCCTTACCTCCATACTCCTCAAGGTATATGCCTGCTGGAACGCCTATAAGGACAGCCCAAAAGATTGCCCCCACCATGACGTAAAGTGTCCCAACCCAAGCGGACAGTATTCCTGCTTGATCTGCAAACCTTGAAGGGAAAGAGGTGTAGAAGTTGGGGTCTTTTATTCTCGCCCATCCGTCAACGAGAAGGTCTATAGCTATGGCAAAGAGGAAAAGTAGAACCAGAAAAGTAGCAATAAGCCCAATTATTTCAAAGAGCTTATCCCTCTTCTTTACACCCTTTGTGTAGCCTTCTATGTCAAACTCTTTTAGCCTTGTCTCTAATTCTCCTCTAACTTCAATACCCTGTTCCATCTTAATACCCCACTGTTTTTGATTTTAGGTAAACCGCTATAGAGTTTAGTATCAGTGTTATACCAAAGAGCATAAAGCCTGCGGCAAATATAGATAGATACTCAAAAGAGCCAAAGGGTAGGTCTCCGAGAGCTACTTGAACTATGTATCCTGTTATAGTCTGAACTGGCTCAAGAGGGTTGGTGGTTATTTGAGGATACATACCAGCTGCCACTGCTACCACCATGGTCTCGCCTATTGCCCTTGAAAACCCAAGAAGGTATGCGGAGAGCACTCCAGATTTGGCAGCAGGAAGCACTACAAACAGAGCGGTTCTGAGCTTAGAAGCTCCAAGGGAATAGGATGCCTCTCTTAGGTATTGGGGGACACCCTTAAAGGCATCCTCTATCATGGACGCGGTGTAGGGAAGTATCATTATTCCTATAACTATACCCGGAGATAGGGCGTTCATACCTTCCACGTATATTCCAAAGGGTTCAAAAAGCTTACTGAGTATGGGTGTAACAAACAAAAGGGCAAAGTATCCATAAACCACTGTGGGAACCGCCTCAAGAAAGTCAAGCCAGGGCTTTACCGCTTCTCTAACCTTCCAACTGGCATATTCGCCAAGATATACCGCTATGGCTATTCCAAGAGGGACTGCGACCAACATGGATATGAAAGCTATCATAAAAGTGCCATTTACAAGGGGCCATATGCCTATTTGCTTATCGTAGAAGGTGGGAGTCCACTGAGTTTCCGTAAAGAACCTTATAAGTGAGGTGGGAAAGCCACCCCCTTCGGGGTGGGTGAAGAACTTTACGGTGTCTACCAGCAAAACCCAGACTATGGCAAAGGTTATAAAGATAGACACAGCCCCCATAAACATCAGGAAAAGGTAGAGGGCTATATCTATTGTCTTTTTAACTCCTATGGAGAGCGTCATTGCTTAGCTTCCCTCTTGAGAAGTTCATCTATGGTAAGACCAACCTCTGGCTCACCACCAAAGACGGTGCCGAGCACCCTCTTATTGAACCTTTCCTCAGCCATCTTGTAAGCTCTGTCGGGGAGTGCTATGTAGCCCACTTGTTTGGATATCTTGCCTGCATTTTTGAGATAAAACTCTACAAACTCTCTTACCTCAGGTCTTTCCCGCACCGCCTTTGCGTTTACATATATAAAGAGTGGTCTGGAAAGAGGTTGGTATGTGCCGTTTTGAACTGCTTGGTATGTGGGTCCAACACACTGACCAGTCTTGGGGTTCTTTATCTGCACCACTTTTACCTTGCCCTTGTTTTCTTCCACATAGGCAAGTCCAAAGTAGCAGAGAGCACCCCTTTCCCTTTGGGCAAACTGCACAAGCACATTGTCATCCTCAGAGGCGGTGTAGTCACCTCTTGAAGACTTTGCTTTGCCCACTATCGCCTCAGTAAAGTAGTCAAAGGTTCCAGAGTCAGAACCAGCTCCACAGAGCTTTATTTCCTGTTTGGGCCAATTGGGGTCAAAGTCTGACCACATGAACTTTTTGCCTTGAGATTCGGGCTTCCATATCTCTTTGAGCTGTTCCACCGTCATGCAGGTTGCCCAGTTGTTCCTGGGGTTTACCACCACCGCAAGACCGTCGTATGCTACGGGAAGTTCAATATACTGAACACTACTCTTCCTGCACTCTTCCATCTCCTTTGCCAGTATAGGTCTTGAGGCGTTGGATATGTCCGTTTCGCCTCTGCAGAACTTCTTAAAGCCACCACCTGTGCCAGATATACCTACTGTAACTTTTACCGCACCCCTCTTTGCCTTTTGGAACTCCTCTGCTACGCCCTCTGTTATAGGGTAGACGGTGGAAGAGCCATCAATTTTGATTATCTGCTGTGCCTTTGCAGGCACGGACAAGAGAGCCAAAGCTCCCATTGAGAGGACAGCACTTTTTAGCATCCTCTTTCTCATTTTACCACCTCCTTAAAGATTTTGCTATAAGTTTACAGGTTGATTGTTAAGATTTCGTTAAGATGCTCCACAAAAAGGACGCTTCCTCTGTGGGACTTTATGGCTCTCTTCTAAGGGGCATAAGAATTTGTTAAGGAGAGACCTATGAGATAAATTCTTATACTATGCAGGAGCTTATCTTTGAGAAGGGCATAAAGCATACCGCGCACGGACTTAACTTTTATATGACCTACTTTGACGATATTGCAAGGGTTCTGCCAAGGGAAGCCTACTGTTTTATAGTGGGTGGTTGGGTAAGGGATAGGTTTTTGGGTGAGCCTGTGGGATACCATATAGATGTAGACCTTTTGGTAACCTGCGACCCAAGAGAAACCGCCAAAAAGCTCGCAGAGAGGATAGGTGGCTCTTACTTTGAATTTGAGAAAAAGGGACTGCTTAGGAGACCTACCATAGCGACGGTGGTTCTGAGACTTCCACCCTACAAGTATCGTTTTGACTTTGCTCAGATAAAGGGTAGAGACTTAGAAAAGGCTCTGGTGGAAGATTTGCTTTCAAGGGACTTTACCGCCAACGCTATGGCGGTTAGCATAGATGATGTGCTTAGCATAGGTGCAAAGCAAACCCTAATATACGACCCAGCTCATGGTGTAGAGGACTTAGAGCAGGGGCTTTTGAGACCTGTTTCTTTCAAAAACCTTGAAGAAGACCCAGTAAGGATACTACGGGGCTTTCGCCTTGCGGTAGAAAAGGGGCTTGAGCTTACCGAAGACTTTTACGAGTTTGTAAAGAAAAAGAAGCATCTTGTTAAGAAGGCACCAGCTGAAAGGATAAATCTTGAGCTTTTCAAAATCCTTAGACATCCTCAAAGCTATAGGGTGCTTAAAGACCTATACGCACATGGAGTTTTGCAAGAGCTTTTCCCAGACACAGACCGTTGGAAGGAGATAAGAGACCAAGGAGAGCATCACATATACCCTCTTGAGGAGCATGTCTTTAGAGTGTTGGAAGCCCTTGAAAGGGTTATCCAAGAGAGGGACAGATACCTGCCTGCGGAGCTTTTGGAAAACTTTGGGAAAATGGAAGTGCATGGGGAATTTTCTGACATTGAGCTACTTAAACTTTCCGCACTCTTTCATGACCTTGCCAAGCCTCACACCTTTGAAATTAGGGAAGGGAAAATAACCTTTTACAACCATGATAAACTGGGTGCGGAGCTGGTAAGGAGCTATAGCAAAACCTATAAATGGGGTGAGCTTGCGGTAGAGTTTGTGGCAAAGCTTGTGAGAGAGCATCTAAGACCCTTTTACCTAAGAGAGTCTCTTTTTAAGGGTCAGCTTACAGATAGGGGAAGGGCGAACTTTTGGAGAGAGTGTGGAGACATAGCAGGTCATCTCTTTTTGCACGCCATTGCGGACGCTATAGGTAGTGGTGACCAAGAGGTGGAGATAAAGAAACTTCTTGAGACTATACATGACTTGGTGAGCTTTAAAAGAGAAAAACTTTCAAAAGTTCCAATAGAAGCCCTACTTGATGGAAGGGAGATAATGCAGACCCTCGGTATAGCTCAAGGTCCTTTGGTGGGAAAGCTCAAAAAAGCTCTTGAGGAAGCCCAGTTGGAGGGTGAGGTCAAGACCAAAGAGGAAGCCCTTGAGTTTATAAAGGCTTACTATAAAAGTCTGAAAGAAGAAGCATAGCTTTGTGGATAAGAAGAGGCTCGTATATGCCAAACTTCTTGAAGAGCCATCCATCGCCACCAGTTAGCACAAGACTAAGGCTCTTGCCATAGGTTTTTTGCCACTCCCTCAAACATCCTTCAAGGAAATAAAAATACTGCTTATAAAACCCACCGAGAATTGCAGTCTCTGTATCTCTGCCTATGGTGGCTATGGTCTTTTTTAACTCTAACTTTGGAATTAACTCCGCCCTCTGAGAAAGGCATTCAAGCCCAGTGCCCACACCAAGAGTTATAAAGCCACCTTGAAATATACCATCTATCGCCAAATCTAAGACTACCGCAGTGCCAAAGCTGGCTACCACTACGTCCTTTGAAAAGAGCTGGACCGCACCGTAAAGGTTGAGCAGTCTGTCTATGCCCACTCTCTCCTTTCCCTCAAAGGCAGTCTGAAGTGGCACATCCTCCGCCCCTATAAACCTCGCATGGGGGTATTTTTCAAGGATGATATTGTTCGCCGAGGGTTTAACAGAGGACACGAGCACAAGGTCTGCACTCAAGAGTGGCACATCCCTATGGCTGTGTTTACCCACATACCTCAAAGACCCTTCAAAGAGGCACACGTCCACTGAGGTATTTCCCACATCAAGGGTTAAAACTCTCACATCTTGCACCCTCTTTGGAGGCTCTGAGCGTTATACACCTTGAGTTTATACCCTCCTCTTTGAAGGCTTGAACCATGGCAGAGCCCACCTTTTCCGCCTCGTCAATACACAGACTTGCCACAGAAGGACCCGCACCGCTCAAGAAGACCGCCAAAGCACCAGCCTCGTAAGCCCTCTGGAGCACTTTCCAAAAGCCTGGTATTAGCTCAGACCTGTAGGGTTGATGAAGTTTGTCCTCAACTGCCTCTTTCAAAAGTTCAAAGCTCCTCGTAAGAATTGCACCCACAAAAAGAGCAGACCTTTGCAGGTTAAAGACCGCATCCTTTAGAGAGACCTCTTTCTTTAGCACCTTTCTTGCCCTCTGGGTGGAAAGCTCAAAGTCTGGCACACATACCACCACCTTTAGCTCCTCTGGGAAGTCAAGCCTTAGAAACCTAACACCCTCCTCAGAGCCTGCACACACCACAAAGCCACCAAGAAAGGCAGGAAGCAGGTTGTCTGGATGTGGCTCAAACTCAAAGGCAACCCTTAGTTTTGCCTCAAGGCTTAGACTAATGCCATGTAAAGACTCGCAGGCTAAGATGCCACCCACTATGGCAGTGGAAGAAGAGCCAAGCCCTCTTGCGGTAGGGACTCGGTTTACCTGCCTGAGTTTAAAAGGCTTTTCCTCAAGACCAAACACCTCACAGGCTCTTTTGTAGACTCTTACAAACAGATTGCTCTCGTCTTTTGGCAGACTTACACCCTCACCCTCTATATCTATCGTATATACCTTAGAAGGCTCTACATAAAACTCGTTGTATAGGCTAAGGGCAAGACCGAAGGCGTCAAAGCCAGAACCAAAGTTGCTGGTGCTTGCAGGGACAAGAAGGCGTAGCATTTTAAAATTATAAGAGATGTGTTGCACCAAGCCATAGGTTTATAGGGCTATTGGGGACTGTTTCATCCATTGTGTAAAGATAAAGTGTAAGGAGGTGTTAACATGAAACAGCCAAGCAAGGAGAAAGTGGAACAATACCGCAGGGAATTCAGTGAACCACTCAAAGACCTGATGGCTCAAGCCATTGTAAGGTGTTAGGAGTTGGGTGGGCAAGAGGATATATGCCCAGCTAATAATTCTTTTTGAGGGTATGTTA
>JAXSOH010000039.1:0-15010 GCA_037925805.1 Aquificaceae bacterium | reverse complement strand
TGGTTTTTTCGTATGAGCCATTTCTGGAGTTAGGGTTATTGGAGCGTCTGTATTTTTCGTAGCCGAGGAATTCATCCAGCTCAGCCTGTAGCATTTTGCCGATGGTTTGAGCCATCAGCTCTTTGAGGACTTCGCTGAATTCCCTACGATACTGTTCTACTTTTTCTTTGCTTGGCTTTTTCATGTTAACACCTCCTTACTTTATTTTTACACAATGGATGAAACACTCCCTTTACGAACCCTCAGTATAGAAAGGAGAAGATAGACCAATACAAGCAAAAAATTGAAAAGAGAAGACCTCAATAGTAATAGCCCACAGACAAGTAGACCTTAAACTTATTCAGCCATTTTTCTTCAAAGGGAAAGGCTACATCCAGTCTTATAGGTCCTATTGGCGTGCTTACACCCAAGGCTAAGCCTGCGTCTGCTTTGATATCTGTAAGTAAATCCTTAGGCTTTTTGCTAACATTTCCAGCATCTCCGAAGACAACTCCTATAAAGGGTTCTCTTAGAGGAAATGTAAGCTCAAGCCTTCCAAAGGTGTAGTATTTACCACCATCAGGTTGACCTATCTCTTCGTAAGAATAGCCTCTCAGGTCTCTAAGACCGCCTAAGAAAAACCTGTCAAATATAGGAGCATTACCCCAAACGCCACCCCCAGCTAACTTAAAACTTAAATTAGAGTTTCTCCGTAGTGGTATGAGATAAAAGGTGGACAGGTCAAACTTAGAGTAGCGCGCATCCCCCTCTGCAAAGTTAAAATTCACAGCATTGTGGTGTATTCTGTTTGGTGAGAAGATATCATCCTTGAACTCTCTGAGCAGAAAGAGCCCATATTTTCTGATACTATACTTTTGCCTATCAATCTCATTTCTTAGAATACTAAAAACAGGACCTACAGATGTATTCCTAGTTATCCTATAGCCTAATTGAAGGTTAGAGCCGTATGAATCAAGGTCATAGCTTTTATGCTCTTCGTAGGTTTTAAAAAGATTAGATTTGAACCAGTATCTGCTTGAAAACAAAAAGTTATCAGAAAGGCTAAGTTCATAAAGCTCCCTCTTGCCAGTTTTTCTATATTTCAAGCCGGGGGAGAGTCCTACTCCAAACAGATTCTTTAAGCCAATAAAAGCCTCAAAGGATATGTTTTCTTCCGTGTTGTATCCAAGGGAGAGGTCAAGGATGCCTCTTTTATCTTCTGACAACTGAATTAGACGGTGGACCACTTTCTTCTCTTTGTCAACGAAGGTGTCTATAGACACACCGTTAAATATACCACTGGTCAGCATGTTGTGTAATGTTTCATCGTCAAGATTTTGCGAGTAATTCTGTGCCCTTTTTGTCATATAAGAAAGCTCTCTGGATGAAGTCTTTTCATAGCCGTAGTAGATAGTATCACCGAGCTTGTAGACCTGTCCCTCTTCCACTCTGTATATGTATGTGTAAAAGATGTTCTCTCCGTCTTCTTGAACCTCAACATCAATATCAAAATCGCCGTCCATTAAACCCTTCTTAAGGAAATACTTTTGTAGTTCCGCGTTTATGGTCTCAATTAGATTGGCGTTGAATATTGTAGGTAGTTGTTCCCTATATTTGTCAAACAGCTCCTTTATGTTCCTATTTTCCCCTTTATATTTTACATCTTTCAATATTTGCCTCTTTCCCGAAGTTATATCAATATACACTTTTATTTTCTTTTTATCTTTAAAAACTTCCTTTTTTAGCCTAACTTCCGCAAGCGTATAACCTTCTTTGTATAGTCCGTCTAACTTGGATTTAAGAAGTTTTTCTAAAGTGTCTTCATCATAAAACTGCCCATCTAATCCTTCTCCTATGATTGTATATCTTTCCCCTTCTTGTATTTTGAACTTTATGATACCTTCATTTGATTCATAATTTACATCAACATCAAAAAAACCCTTCCTATTGTAAGCCTTCTTTATGTTTTCTTTTGCCTCCTCTAAGGAAAAGGGATCAACACCCTTCTTCTGTAAACCGCTTATATCCGCAAGCTCTTCTTCAGTAAAGAACTCAATGCCTTCCCATTGGATTTTGTATCTTTTACCTTCAATAATTTGAAATACAGGTCTTGCAACAAACCCTCTTCCAATTACAGCTCTAAGAGTATCAGTTGGATAGTTAAAAAGGTTTGATATACCTTCAAAAATAGAACCAACAAGCATAAGAGGCTTTCTTCTTACTTGCTCTTTCCCAGGCATAAGAACATCCAAAAAGGGCTTTTTGAGCCTTAGCTTTTCAACACCCTCATAATAAACAAAGCTATCCCAGAAACCTTCATTGCTATAAAAGTCTTGAAGTTTAAATATTCCCTCTTTGAGAAGACTCTCGTTCACAACTCTTCCTCTTACGAGCCCTATTGTCTTGTCTAAGACAGAGGCTGGATAACTTGAACCCTTGTATACCCCTTCATCCGTAAAGTATACAGAACCTTCATCTATTTCTATATGAATCCTTATATAACCTTCTTCATCTTTTACTATTGTCACATCTATAGAAGCGTCGAGAAAGCCTTTATCCATGTAAAAACCTTTTATTCTATCTTCTATTTCTTCTTTTTTTAGCTCTGATCCTCGCACTGGCATATCTTCGTAAAAACCAAGGTAAGAAAGTATTTCCTCTTTAGTAAGCGTCAAATTCCCCTTTATATCTATAGACCTTACTATGGGAAACCTTTCCACATAAACGTATATTTCCTCCTCAGTTTCCATTAGGTAAACATCTTTTACATCTTCTATATTCCTTATTATTTCCACAATCTCCCTGTAGTTCTCTTTGTTAATAACATTTTCTATGTTGTTCTTCCTAAGTGGGTAGTTGGATATTACGAAAACCTGGGCAAAGAGACTTATAGGAAAAGAGAGCAAAAGAATAAGAAAAAGCATAATATAATTTTAACAATGGAGCACGGTAAAAAAATTTTGTTTACCACACCGGCAATGAACTACGGAGACGCATTGAAAAAGGACAAGAAACACATAGCTATTGAGTTTGAATCCCTTCTTCTTAAAGAGGTTCTGAAGGAAGCCTTTAAACCTATGCTTGAGGGGAAGTCCTTTGACACAAAACTGTATTACGATACCTTTCTTGAAAATCTCAGTAGGAAGATGGCAGAAGCTGGGGGTATAGGTATAGCAAAGTTTATTCTTGATAACATAAAAGATGACAAGACTTGACAAAATAAGCCCTTTCATAGTTATGGACATCCTCAAAGAAGCTCGGGATATGGAGGATGTAGTTCATATGGAGATAGGCGAGCCAGACTTAGAGCCTCCACCGGCTGTTTTGGAAGCCCTTGAAAGGGCTGTGAAGGATGTGAGGTTTTACTACACACCCAGTTTAGGTCTTTGGGAACTGAGGGAACGCATAGCACAACACTACTACCAGTATTATGGTGTTGAAGTCTCGCCTTCAAGAGTTGTTATAACAAGCGGAACATCGGGAGCATTCCTTATAGCTTATGCCATATTGATGGATGCGGGAGATAGGGTCGTGCTCTCTGACCCTTCTTATCCCTGCTATAAAAACTTTGCCCATGTGCTTAACATAGAGCCGGTTTTTGTAAACGTGGACAAAAGCACGAAATATCAAATAACTCCAGGCCATCTAAAAGAACTCAAGAACTTCACCGTTGTTCATATATCTTCTCCCGCAAATCCCACAGGCACACTTTATCAAGATGACAACCTAAGAGCTCTTATAGAATACTGCGAAGAAAGAGGTAAATACTTTATATCTGACGAGATATATCATGGGCTTGTTTACGATAGAAAAGAAACAACTGCCTTGGAATTTAGCAATAAGGCTATAGTTATAAATGGTTTTTCAAAGGCTTTTTGCATGCCCGGTTTTAGGCTTGGCTGGATGATACTTCCTGACGAAGCTCTAGTTAGAAAGGCGGAGCTCATTTTACAAAATCTCTTTATATCCGCTCCCACACTTAGCCAATATTCCGCCCTTGAAGCCTTTGATTACAAATATCTTCAAAAGGTTAGAGAGATTTATAAAAAGCGTAGAGATACTCTTTATGAAGAGCTAAAAGATGTTTTTGATATTGATGCATATCCCGAAGGAGCTTTTTATTTGTGGGTAAACGTAGAAAGGTATGGACTTGACGGATATAGCTTATCGCAGAAACTTCTAAAAGAAGCTAAGGTGGCTATTACTCCCGGCGTAGACTTTGGGAGGAACATCACGGGAAAATACATACGAGTATCCTTTGCGAAGGATGGTAACCTAAAAGAGGGTGTCAGAAGGATAAGAGATTACTTTATGAGGTAGACCCTTACAGCCCTTTGTTGTGCATGTTTTGAACCAAGAAGTTTTGCCACTTCCTTACCGTAGGACGCTATTCTTATCCTTCCTATATCTATGCCCTTTCTTGCAAGGTAGCTGGCAACCGTCTGTGCCCTCCACGTGGAGAGGTTGAAGTTATATCTGCTACTTCCCCTTTTGTCCGCAAAGCCTACTACAAGTATTTCTCTATTGTCTTCTCTTAGTCTTTCTAACATTACCTCAAGCTTTTTTGCCTCAGAAGGCTTTATGTTGAACTTGTCAAAATCAAAGTAAACAACGCCCACTTCCTCAAGTTGCCACTTGTATTGACCAAGTTCCTCTATCTTCCTAAGAACATTGGCTTGTATATCTTCAAGAGCCCTTATGCGTCTTTCTTGGTCATCCGCAGAGTTTTCTAACTTCTTGAGCCTCCCTTCAATGTCATTAATCTTCTTGCTTGTGTCTTCTGCTAACTTCTTGCTTTCCACTATGGCATCAAAGTAGTTTTTGTAGCACTTGTCTAACATTTCCTTGGAGTAAAACTCCTGTGGGCTTCCACAGGGGTCTATAGGCTTTTGCTCGTCCTGAGCAATTACAAAACCTGAAGCTAATGCTATGGTAAATGCTATCTTTTTCACCTCATTACTACCCCATATATGTTTACTGTTAAAGTTTAAACCTCGCTTTTATATTTTCAACTACACTATTTATGATTTGGTCTGCCTGCTGGCCGTCTCTTGTTATTATCCTGTGAGAAAGACAGAGGGGTGCAAGCTCAAAAACATCCTCTGGAACTACAAAATCTCTGTCTTTTGTAAATGCCATGGCTTTTGCACAGTTTATGAGATGCATCAGCCCTCTCGTAGACACACCGAGGATTATATCAGGGTGTTGTCTGGTATTATGGGCTATTTCCACTGCAAGTTGAGCCACTTCAGGAGAAACGTAGCATCTTTTTGCCCTTTCCATAAGGGATATAAGATCTTGTATCTTTACTACCGTCTTTAACTTTTCAACCTTCTCAAGAGGATTTTCTCCTCTAAGTATCTGGGCTTCTGTTTCCATGTCTGGGTATCCAAGGCTCAGTCTCATGCTGAATCTGTCTAGCTGAGATTCTGGCAGAGGATATGTTCCATGCTGTTCTACTGGGTTTTGTGTGGCTATTACAAAAAAAGGCTGAGGAAGCTCGTAGGTTATTCCATCAACAGAAACCTTTCCCTCTGCCATTGCTTCAAGCAATGCACTTTGGGTTTTTGGCGTGGCTCTGTTTATCTCATCTGCAAGTATGAGGTTGCTAAATATTGGACCCTTTCTGAAGACAAAGGACCTCTTTGATTGGTCATACAGGCTCACTCCAAGTATGTCCGAGGGCAAAAGGTCGCTTGTAAACTGAACTCTAGCAAAGGATAGACCCAAGACTTTTGCCATGGAAAGGGCAAGGGTGGTTTTTCCCACGCCCGGAACATCCTCCAAAAGAAGATGCCCTCCAGAAAGAAGACATATGAGAGAGTATCTCACTATTTCATCTTTCCCCTTGAGCACTCTCCTTATCTCTGATAAGATAGCCTCAAGTTCCATACATAGAACATTATACAGTGCTATAATTGTAGAATCATGCATCTGCAAGAAAGGTTAATAGCGGAGAAGGTAAAGGAGATCGTGGAACCCATAGTCAAGGGTTTGGGTTATAGACTTTTTGACGTGGAGTTCAAGCCGGAAAGAGGGTGGGTGTTAAGGATAATATTAGACAAGGAGGGGGGTATAACCTTAGGAGACTGCGAGGAAGTGAGCAAGAGGATAAGTGCCTTGCTGGACGTGGAAGATGTAATCCCTGTGTCTTACTTGCTTGAGGTGTCTTCGCCTGGGCTCACTCGAGAGCTTACTAAAGCCTCTCACTTTGAGTTTTTCCAAGGGAGGCTTGTAAGGGTTGTCCTAAGAGAGCCTATAGAAAGCAGGAGAGATATGAAAGGATACATAGAGGGCATTAGAGAAGGCATTCTTCAATTTAGAGAAAAGGAAACGGGTAAGGAATATCACATTCCTCTCTCTCTTATCGCAAGAGCCAACTTGGAGATTGAAAGATGGTAAAGAACCTAAAAAAACTCATAGAACAGGTGGCAAAGGATAAAAATCTTCCTGAGTGGATTGTGGAGAAATCCCTCAAAAACGCAATAGCTCTCGCCATAAAAAAAGATAGAAGGCTAAAAGAAAACCTTGAAGTGCACCTTGAGGATGACCAGATAAGAGTTTGCATAGTGAGAAGGAAAAACGGTGAAATTGTAAAATTTCCTTTGGATATATCTACAGAGGATGTAAACAGGATAGCAGCTCATGCGGCAAAGGAAGAATTTTTGAAAGAGTTGGAGAAAGCGGAGGAAGAAAGGGGATACCTTGAATACTTAGAAAGAGAAGGAGAAATAGTGTTTGGTATAGTAAGAAGGGTGACAGAAGAAGGTGACGTAATAGTAGACCTTGGTAAGGTTGTGGGAATACTCCCCAAAAAGGAGCAAATAAGGAAAGAAGAATACAAGCAAGGAAACAAGCTCAAGGCTTTGCTCTTAAGCGTAAGCAGAAAGAGGGGCAGATACGAGATGGTGCTTTCAAGAACACATCCAAAGTTTCTCAAAAGGCTCATAGAACATGAGGTGCCAGAGGTTGCAAGGGGTGATGTTATCATAAAGTCCATAGTAAGGGAGCCGGGAGAAAGGGCAAAGGTGTTAGTGCATTCTGAAGACTCAAAGGTTGACCCCGTTGGTGTTATAGTGGGCATAAGAGGCTCAAGAATAGCTCCCATATCCGAAGAGCTTTCTGGTGAGAGGATAGATGTGATAAGATGGACATCTGACGATGAGGAACTCATAAAAAGAAGCATTTCACCCGCCCCTGTATCAAAGATAAAGATAGACAAAAAAAACAAAAGGGTCGAGGTAGCAGTGCCAAAAGAAAAGCTATCTCTCGCCATAGGTAAACACGGCGTAAATGTGAAACTGGCAAACAGACTTACTGGTTGGCATATAGACGTTATGTCTGAAGAAGATTTTGATGCTCTTATGAGGCTTTCATGAGCCTACAAGAAAATCTTCTCGTAAAAAAACTAGTTTATGGTGGCTATGGCTTTGCACAAAAAGAAGGCAAGAGTGTTCTTGTGGACTACGCACTCCCGGGCGAGATAGTAGAAGTTCAGACACTTCAGGAAAAAAAGGACTACCTTCTTGCAAGGGTAAAGAGGGTTATAATGCCCTCCTCCGCAAGGAGAGAACCACCTTGTCCTTACTTTGGTGTTTGTGGAGGTTGTCAGCTCCAGCATATGGAATATCCATCCCAAGTAAGGTCAAAAGAAGAGATACTTCTTGAAACTTTGAACAGAATAGGGAAGCTGGAACTAAAGAAGCTTGAACCTTCTGTGTTTTCTGAGGAGTTTGGCTACAGAGTAAGGGTTCAGTTTAAGGTTTCTGAAGGAAAGTTGGGTTTTTTTAAAAGAAAAAGCCACGAAATAGTAGAGATAAAAGAATGTCCTGTTGCCCACCCTTCTGTAAACGAACTCATTCCTTCTCTTAAAGAGCTTGCAAAAAAGGTAAAGGGTCTTAAAGAGATACACGTTTTTTACTCTCCTCACGAAGAAGAGTTCCTTATAAAGCTCCTTTCAGAGAAATATTTTCCAAAGGAGAAGCTCAAAAGGCTCAGAGAAGGTGTTCTTCCCAAAAGGGTTGTAGGCGTGTCTCTATACAAGGAAAACAGGCTATACAATCTTGGTAGGGATTTTACCTTTGTGAAGGTTGGCTCTTACAAATACAGAGTAAGCATGGATTCCTTTATTCAGGTTAACCATCTTCTTTGGGAGGATTTTTGTGGCTCCGCCATTCCAGAGGGAAGGTTTAACCGTGTGCTTGAACTACACTGTGGTATAGGCTTCTTTAGCCTCTTTTTGGCAGAAAGGTCTGACTTTGTCCTTGCTTACGACACCAATAGGTCTGCTATAAAGGATGCGGAATACAACGCAAAGATAAACTCCATAGGTAATGTGAGCTTTCAGCATGAAAGTGGTCTGGAAGCCTTAAAAAAGCATGCGGGAGAAAACATAGACCTTCTTTTCCTTGACCCTCCAAGGTCAGGGCTCTCTGAGGGTGAAGCAAAGATTATCAAAAAAAACAAACCCAGAGAGATAGTTTATGTCTCCTGTGAGCCCACCACCTTGGCAAGAGACCTAAAGGTTCTGGTAGAGGGACGCTACAGATTGGTTAGTGTAAGGATGGTGGACAACTTCCCTAATACTTATCATATTGAGGCGATAGCCTATCTGAAGATGGAATAATGCAACTCTTAGATGTTTTTATGGAAGAAACCATACTAAGAACTGCATGGCTTACACCCTTGATTTTTCTGGAGTCTTTTTGCTTGCCTTATGAAACTGGTAGCTATAAACTAAAACCATCTCCACTTAACCCTATGGCAAGAACAAAGGAGGTAGTCTTATGTATGTCCTTAAAAGGAGTGGAAGGAAAGAGTCTCTGGATATATCCAAGATACGCATCGTTATTGATTTTGCGTGCAGGGGAATAGACGTAGACCCCATGGAGCTTGAGCTGGATGCCCAGATACAGTTCAGGGACGGAATAAGCACAAAGGGGATACAACAGCTCCTCGTAAGAACAGCAGCGGAGAAGGTCTCGCCTCAGACTCCACAGTGGCAGTATGTAGCTGCAAGGCTACTTCTCTATGACCTCTACAAGGATGTGGGGCATCTCAGAGGCTACAAGGTAAAGGACAAGATAAACGGTAAATACAAGCCCTACAACCCAGAAAGCTTCTACAAGCTGGTAAAAACCTACGCAGAAAGGGGTATATATGGAGAATATCTCCTAAAGGAATACACAGAAGAAGACTTCAATATAATGGCGAGATATATAGACCCTGACAGAGACCTGCTTTTTAACTACACGGGCATAAAGGTGCTCGCAGACAGATATTTGGTAAGGGACGAGAATGGAAACATAGTGGAGCTTCCTCAAGAGATGTATATGCTTGTGGCTATGACCCTTGCCTTGCCAGAGAAAAGGGAGGAAAGACTTCACTACGCAAAGCTTTTCTATGACCTTATGAGCAAGCATGAAATATCTCTGGCAACTCCTACCCTCATGAACGCACGCAGGACTCATACACAGCTTAGCTCCTGTTTTGTGTTAACGGTGGATGATGACCTTTATGACATCTTTGACAACGTGCAAAAGGCAGGGCAGATATCCAAGTTTGCAGGCGGTCTTGGTATATACTTGGGCAAGATAAGGGCAACGGGTGCACCAATTAGAAAATTCAAAGGTGCAAGCTCTGGAGTGCTTCCTGTGGTGAAGATTCTAAATGACGTGATGATATATGTAGACCAACTTGGTATGAGAAAGGGCTCTGCTTCTATAACCCTTGATATATGGCACAAGGATGTATTGGATTTCCTTGAGGTCAAAACCAACGTGGGAGATGAGAGGAAAAAGGCTCATGATATACATCCGGCGATAGCCATACCAGACCTCTTTATGAAAAGGCTTAAAAACAGACAAAAGTGGACTTTGCTTGACCCCTATTACTGCAAGAAGGTAAAGGACGGGAAAAACCTTGAAGATTTCTATGGAGAAGAGTTTGAAAGGCTTTATGAAAAATTGGAGAGGGAACTGCCAGCACATGCAAAGAAGGAAGTGGATGCCTTTGAACTTTGGAAAAGACTTTTGACGGTGATTTTTGAAACTGGAGAGCCATACATATTCTTTAGAGATACCGCAAACAAACTAAACCCCAACAAGCATTGTGGTATGGTCTACAGCTCTAACCTGTGCCATGAGATAGTGCAAAACATGTCTACAACCATCCACATAGAGGATACGCTTACAGAAGAAGGGACAATAGTCCACAAGAAGAAGGCTGGAGATGTGGTAGTTTGCAATCTTGGGTCTGTTAACCTTGGCGAGGTCTATACAAAGGAGGATATGGAAAGGGTTGTGCCACTGCTTGTGAGGATGTTAGATAATGTGATAAGCATGAACTTCTACGCCATAAGGGAGGCGGAGTGGACAAACAAAAGATACAGGTCAATAGGCATAGGTGTTAGCAACTACCATTACTGCCTTGTAAAGCATGGCATACAATGGGAGTCAGAGGAGCACATTGAGTTTGCAGATGCCCTATTTGAAAGGTTGGCTTACTATGCTATAAAGGGTTCAATGCAGTTGGCAAAGGAAAGGGGAAGGTATGAGCTCTTTGAAGGCTCAGACTGGAGCAGGGGTGTATTCTTCGGTAGGAGTGCAGAGGAAAATACAAGGATTTCTAAAAATGGCTTTGACTGGGTAGGTCTCTCGGAGGATATCAAGAAGTATGGTATGAGAAATGCCTACCTTATTGCGGTTATGCCTACGGGTTCTACTTCCCTTATAGTTGGTGCAACACCATCGGTAGACCCCATATTTGCCAAGTATTACAAAGAAGAAAACATGTCTGGAATACTTCCTCAGGTGCCACCAGAGATAGATAAATACTTCTGGCACTATAAAAGTGCCTACAACATAGACCAAGAGTGGGTTATAAGGTCTGCGTCAGTAAGACAAAAATGGATAGACCAGGCACAATCTCTTAATCTCTTTATAGACCCAGAGAACATAGACGGTCCAAGGCTCTCTAAGCTTTATGAGCTTGCCTGGGAGCTTGGTCTAAAAACCCTTTACTACACAAGGAGCAAATCCATGACAGATATAGAAGAGTGCGAAAGCTGTTCCACTTAAGGAGGTAAAAAATGGAAAGAAGCATAATCTTTAACCCTGAGGGTGATAGAGAGCCATCAAGGAGGAAAATAGCCTTTGGAAACCCCACCAACATAATGGAGTTAAACAATGTCAAGTATCAATGGGCTTTTGACCTGTATAAAACTATGGGCTTTACTAACTTCTGGATACCAGAAGAGATTCCCATGCACGAGGATAGAAAACAGTATGAAAAGGAGCTCTCTGAGTATGAAAAGCGAGCCTACGAAATGGTATTGTCTTTTCTCATAGCTCTTGACTCCTATCAGGTAAACATGCTAAAGGAGTTTGCACGCTATATTACCGCACCAGAGCTTGTTATGGCTCTTACTTCTCAAGAGTTCCAAGAGGCACTGCACAGCTACTCCTATCAGTTTATCCTTGAAAGCGTTGTAGACCCAAGGGTTGCGGACGAGATATACAACTACTGGAGGCAGGACAAGGTTCTTATGGAGAGAAACAGGGTAATTGCAGAGCTATATAACGAGTTTATAAGAAAGCCCACGGAGGAAAACTTTATAAAGGCGGTCTTTGGCAACTATGTGCTTGAGAGCCTATACTTTTACTCTGGCTTTGCCTTTTTCTATACCCTTGGAAGGCAGGGAAAGGTAAGAAACACCGTTCAGCAGATAAAGTATATAAACAGAGACGAGCTAACTCACGTGACCCTCTTTAGGAATATCATATTAACCCTCAAGGAAGAACAGCCTGAGCTTTTCACTCCAGAGATTGAAAAGTGGGTCTATGAGTTTTTCAAGTTTGCCACAGAGAAGGAAATAGAGTGGGGTAAGTATGTAACGCAGAACCAGATACTGGGTCTTAATGACTATCTTATAGACAGGTATATAAAGTATCTCTCCAACCTTAGGCTTACACAGCTTGGCTACAAGCCCCTGTATCCTGAAGTTATGGAAAACCCTATGAAATGGATAGACCAATTTAGGACTATAAACGACACAAAGACGGACTTTTTCCAAGCAAAGCCTCAGACTTACGCCAAAAGAAGCGAATTAAAGTGGTAATATACAGGCAAAGGGTAGAAGGCGGTTCTCAAGTTTTTTTGCGTATGCCTCAAGTTTGACCTTGTGTATGGGGTGTGCAAGGTTAGGGTTGAGTTCAAGAAGCGGGAAAAGGAAAAAGTCTCTTTCTGTGAGGTAAGGGTGGGGGATTCGGAGAAAGCTGAGCATAAGTATGCGGTTTTCACAAAGAAGTATATCAAGGTCTATCTCCCTTGGACCCCATCTTTCTCTTGGCTTTCTGCCTGTCCTTTTTTCAACTGTTTTGAGGACATTAAGGAACTCTATGGGTTCAATATTCGTTTCAAATTCAAGAACTCCGTTTATAAACTCTGACTGGTCTGTTTTCCCCCAGGGTTTGCTTATGTATAGGGTTGAGACTCTTCTGATAGAGCCGTATTCGCCCAAGAGGTCAAGAGCCCTTATTATATAAGCCATCCTGTCTTCCACATTACTGCCTAAGCCCAAGTAGTAAAGTGGCATAAAAAAATCTTAATACCTTCTTTTAAGTGTGTGTAAACTTTTTGGGTTTTAGCCGTCTCTTTTAGGCTTTCTGGCTATTCAGAGGTTACTACCCTATTTTTGCCCTGTGCCTTTGCTTTGTAAAGTGCATCGTCTGCCCTCATAACCATGCTGTTTAAAGTATCTCCCTTCCTGTAGACTGCAGTGCCAGCGGATATGGTAATCCTAATATTTTTGTAAAACTGACATTCTTCTATTACTCTTCTTATCTTTTCTGCAACTGTGTATGGCTCTGATGTCATTGGTAATAGTACCAAAAACTCTTCGCCTCCCCATCTACCGAATATGTCACTTCTTCTAAGAACCTTTCTTGCTTCCTTTACAAATCTTCTAAGCACTTCGTCGCCCACATTATGCCCATAGATATCGTTGACCTTTTTAAAGTTATCCAGGTCAAAGAGTATAATGGAAAAGGTGCCTCCGTATCTTTCAACCTGATTTATGAGCTGTTCAAAACTTTGCGTAAGGGCATGCCTATTTAGAATGCCTGTGAGTTGGTCTCTGGTTGCGAGGTGTGCAAGCATCCTTTCCCTATTTATATCCTCTGAAATATCAACAAGCGTTGTTATGTTTACCTTTCTGTTTTTGTAGATTGTAGGAATTGAATAAAAATCTACCCACTTTGTCTTACCCCTTTTTGTAACTATACGAAACCTCGCCTTCTGAATATCTTGATAGCCCTTTATCCTTTCTTCGGCAATTTTTGTAGCTGTATCCATATCCTTGGGATAAACAAGGTTGAAAGGATCGTCCATGCTTAGGAGCTCTTCTTCTGTATACTCTGTAAGCTCTTGTGCCTTTTTGTTAACATAAACTATTTTGTTTTTTTCGTAATCATACAGCAAAACAGCATGAGGGTTTGCCTCCGTAAGTTTTCGGAAGAGCTCCTCTTTTTCGTGTTTTTCTGTAATATCTATTACGTATCCGTAGTATCCAATGACTTTTCCTTCCGCATTTCTTATTGCTACAGTGTGGTCATAAACCCATATGTATTTGCCATCCTTTCTTCTTAACCTATATTCTTCATGGTTCCACTCTGTAGAACCAGATTCTGTATGATACTGAACTTCGCTTACCACCCTATCCAAGTCTTCTGGATGAATTATATCCCTATACTGAACCCTCCCTTCTAAAAAGTCCCCTGCGGTATAGCCAAGGAGTTCACTTACGTTTAAGGATACGAACTTAAGTGGCCAACCCTCCACCGCATCCCAGTGAAAGAATACCATTGGACCAGAGTGTAACATAAGCTCGGGGTGTATAGCACTCTGAGTGAAAGCCTTTGTCAAATCTTCTAAGTCTATGTGAACCTCCACAAACAGCTTTCTATCCTTGTAATTGCCTGCTATTATATAGAAATACCTTTTGCCAAACTCCGTGTCACATATATTTATAGCAGAAGCAGAGTTTACACCACTTTCCTTTATAATATGCACTGGACAGACAATACTTCTTGTAGAGTAGCATTTATTACCTTCTGCGGATGCTCCGTAGAGTTCCTTTGCCACTCTATTCATATAGACCACTTTATAATCTTGGTCAATCAGAAGCACTGGAACGGGCATAGCATCAAGGTCTATATACACAGGCTCTTTATATTTATTTAACATAGCCACTGGGTGGTATTTTAACAAAAAATGGCTCTGTCTAACAATATAAATTTTAAATCTTCGTGGCAATTCCACTTACTACATCTATGCCTTATAGGGGGTATTTCATCTGAGGTATCAACATAAGGCAACTGAAAGAGTATCCCTTAGCGTAGACAGATATCCCTCTTAGGGACATTTATTCACACCTCGGGTTTAGGGAATGACTGAAAGTAAGGATTTCTCTCAATCAATCCAAGTGCCTTACTCCAAAGACACTTAAACCGCTCATCAAACAGACGAGCCATAAACTCCTCTACCTGATTGATAATGGCTTGCTCCATCCTGCGTAAACGCAAACTCCACTTAGCACCGCTAAGCAGATTCCTGCCTGCATTCACATCCGCATGGAGCTTTTTATTGCATAGCTTACACTCAAGCTTACTCCTTGTCTTCCTGTTCCCTTTGTCTACATAGCCACAATTACTGCATGCTTGTGAAGTATGGGCAAGATTAACATACACGACCTCTATGCCATATTCCTCGCTTACTTCCTTTAACTTCCTCTTTAACTCTCCAAGCCCAAACCTTATAAGCACCGCTTTATAGTCTTTGGAAAGTTGTTTATTACCTTTTGCAGAAAGCCTTTGAGATTTTCAACTATTAACCTCTGTGGTCTGTATAACTCTATAACCGGGACTGTTTCATCCATTGTGTAAAAATAAAGTAAGGAGGTGTTAACATGAAACAGCCAAGCAAGGAGAAAGTAGAACAATACCGCAGGGAGTTCAGTGGGCTACTCAAAGAC
>JAXSOH010000038.1:0-15021 GCA_037925805.1 Aquificaceae bacterium | reverse complement strand
CTCCTGCACAAAGCCTCCTAAGTCTCTTCCGGTAAGATTACTTTGAACAAGTGCATACCTCATGCCATTTTCTCTTCTTATCTTGTTGTAGCCTTCCGCTATGTATACATCCGCCACCTCAGAGAGGGTAAGAAGGCTACCATCTTGCGCAAGCACGGGCAAAGACCTTACCTCTTCCAAGGCTTTTTCCTTAAGGGTCAGGATTACAGGGAAGAGTATGGTCTCCTCTTGGAGCTGTGCTATCTCTGAACCACCAAGGTAGTAGGAGACCACCTTCATTATGTCCTGAGTGGTAAGGTTATACCTTTGGAGCACCTCCTTTTTGGGAACTATCCTAAGCTGGAGCTTGCCCGATTGAGCCTCCGTTTCCACATCCACCGCACCCTTTGTCTGGGCTACCAGCTCCTCTATATCTCCCGCCAGTTGGTTTATCTTCTCAAGGTCTTCTCCAAATACCTTTATGGCAAGGGTCGCCTTTACTCCAGAGAGAAGCTCATCTATACGCATCTGTATGGGTTGGGTAAAGCTAAACTCCACGCCAGGCACACCCTCAAGGTTCTTTCTCAGAAGCTCTTCAAACTCAACCCTGCTTTTAAAGCTCCTCCACTCACTGACAGGCTTTAGTATGATAAAGGTTTCTATGTAGCTCACGTCCTCTGGCTCTCCTACCTCTGCCCTTCCTATGTTGGAAAAGGTATGGAGCACCTCTGGGTATCCTAAGGCGGTCTCTTCCACGAGCCTTGCTACCCTTTTGGCTTCCTCAAGGGACACATTAGGGTCAAGAAAGGACTTTACAAGCACCGCACCCTCCTCGAGGGGTGGAGCAAACTCCTTTCCAACCCTTGAGAGCAAAAACACGGAAAACACAAAGGAAGTAAGGGCAAGCAAAAGCACCACAGGTCTTACCCTAAAGGCAAAGGAAAGAAAGGAAGTATACCTTTTTCTCAAAGCGGAAAAGAAGGCACTTTCTTCCTTCCCTCCCTTGAGAAGCCAGTAGGAAAGCACGGGCATAAAGACCAAGGCAACAAAGAGAGAGGAAAGCAAGGCAAGGATTATGGTAAGAGCCAAGGGCTTGTAGTATTTGCCTTCCACCGATTCAAAGGTAAAGATGGGCAGAAAGACCACTGCAATGATGAGGATGGCAAAGGTCAAGGGCTTTACTATCTCCTGGACTGAGGAAACCATAAGCGTAGTCTTTGAAGCCTGACGGTTTTCTGAAAAATGTCTGTATATGTTCTCTACCACCACCACACTGGCGTCCGCAAAGAGACCCAAGCCTATGGCAAGACCTCCCATGGTCATAAGGTTTGCGGATATGCCAAGGTTCTTAAGAAGAGAAAAGGTAATGAGGAGAGTCAGTGGGATAGAGAGCACCACAAGAAGTGCCACCCTCAAGTTCCAAAGATACAAGGCTATGGCTATGGTTATGAGGACTATACCCTCTATGAGAGCCCTCTCTACAGTGCTAATAGCCTTTTGGGTGAGGTATGCTTGGTCGTATATAACCTTTATGTCCACGCCTTGCGGTAAGACCTTTTTGGCTTCCTCTATTGCCCTTTTTAGCCTTTCCACGAGCTCCATAGTGTTTACGCCAACCCTTTTGAGGACTATGTTGCCCTGCACCTCTTGACCCTTGTAGGTAAAGGCACCTCTTCTATTGGGAAGCTCGCCTGCAACCACCTGTGCCATATCGCCGAGCTTTATGTAGGTATCCTCTGTCTTTTTTACAGGAACCTTTAGCAGGTCCTCTACGCTTGCATATCTTCCAAGACCACGCACCACCAAATCACCCTCAGGAGATTGGATAAAGCCACCTCCTGCAACCTGTCCGTATTCCTCAAGGGCATGTATTAGGTCGTATAGGCTTAGGTTATGTTGAAGGAGCTTTTGTGTGTCCACCTTTACAAGAAAGGCTTTTTCTGGACCCCATTGGGACACATCCTCCACACCATCCACAGCCTTTATAATGGGCTTGACCCTCCACTCCTGAAAGGTCTTTAGGTCTTCAAGGCTGTATTTACCTGTGGTGTCCTGTAGAATGTAGAACATCACGTTTCCAAGACCTGAGGTGTTTGGACCCATGCGAGGGACAAAACCCAAAAGCCCCTGCACCTCCGAGAGCTTTTGAGAGACAAGGTTTCTGGCAAAGTATATGTCAGTGCCATCCTTGAAAAAGACGCTCACGTAAGAGAGCCCCGGCAGGCTTATACTTCTTACAAGCTCCGCATCCTTTATGCCAGAGAGTGCGGACTCTATAGGTTTTGTGACGAGAAGCTCCGTCTCCTCTGCGGACATGCCGGGTGTTTCTGTGTATATAACCACCTGTGTAGGAGTTGGGTCTGGAAATGTATCCACTGGGATTTTAAGAAAGCTATACACACCGTAGACCACCACAAGGGGAAGGAGCAAAAGCACAAAAAGCCTGTATGCTAAGAGCCTCTTAATCATCGCTCCGCCTGTGCCTTGAGGAATATAACACCCTCTGTTGCCACCTCTTCTCCCTCAGAGAGACCCTCCACCATGACCCTGTTTCCAGAGGAAAGGAGCACTCTTACCCTTTTTACCTCAAAGCCATCCTTTACCCTCACAAAGACCACCTCTTGACCCTTTAGCCTTTGCACCGCAGAAGCAGGAAGCCAAGCACCCCTCTGGGCTTTTCCTCTTAATACTATCTGCGTCTTTACCCCCTCCTTTAGACTGCCATCCCTGCTATCTACCACAAAACGCAGAACCTGTTTACCAGTGGCTGGGTCAAGCCTCGGAGAAACCCACTCAAGCCTTGCAGGATAAAGCCTTCCCTCATACTCCAAGAAGCTGTTTCCCTCTAACTTAAAGCCTGGGTCCGCATAGGCGTAAGCCCACAGCCTTGAATAGTCTTGAACCTTAAAGAGCATACTCCCCAACCCCACAGAAGAACCAAGCACTGTCTTCTGCTCCACTATCACCCCAGACCTTGGACTCCTTATCAAAAGGTTGTCCCCTCTGACCTCTCCAAAAGAGTCCCTGCTTTGCAAAAGGGCTTTGTATTCAGAAAGTGCTCTTTCATACTCCACCTTTGCGGAGAAGTATCTTGCATAGGGTATGACCTCTTCCTTGTAGAGGAGCTCTTCCCTTTTGAGAAGGTCTTCTGCGGTCTCAAGCCTTACCTTTGCCATACGAATTTGAGCGTTTAGCTCCGCTATCCTTGGAGAGTAAACCTCCGCCAGAGGTTGACCCTTTCTTACCTTGTCTCCTTCCTTTGCGTATAGCTTTTTTACTATACCCTCAATGGGTGCGTAAACCTCTACGCTCATGCTTGCGTCCGCCTTTAGCTGGGCCGGTATCCTAAGCTCTGGGCTTTGAGTTTCTATCTTTACCCTCTGCGTTCTTATTCCAAGCTTTTCCATGCTTGCAGGTTCTACCCTTATAACCTGTGCAAACACCACAAAGGGTATCAATAACATCCACACCATTTTGACCCTCCGTAGGCTATGCCCTTTGCATACTCTGTATGTGCCTGCAGGAGAAGTTCTAACCTTCTCCTCAAAAGGTCGTAGTAGCTTTTCCTTGTCTGAGAGAGCTCAAGAAGGGTTATGGTTCTTAGCTTGTAGCTTTTGAAGGCAAGCTCAAGCTCCTTTTGTGCCTGTGGTATTAGCTCCCTCTGTATTCTTTCTACCTGTCTTTTTATCTCCTCATACTGGGTCTTTGAAGAGTCAAGCTGGGCTAAAGCCTTTTGTTTTTGACTTTTTTCTTCCGCAAGCAGAAGCTCCCTTTGGGCACTGAGTTCTAAGAGCTCTCCCTGTCTTTTGTAAAAGATGGGAAGACCTACCGTAAGACCCACCCTAAAGCCGTATTCCCTGTCCCCAACCTTTTCTCCAGTAAAGCTTAGTGAGTAGGTAGGCTTTGCCAAGAGCCTTTCCACCTCCACCTGCTTGGATATGCTCTCTTTTCCAAGGCGGTAGTATGCAAAAAGAGGCGTATCTTCAAGGCTTATTTCCTTCCATTCAGGAAGTGTAAACTCTCCCTCTACCTTGTCTATGTCCTTACCCACCATAACCGAAAGCTCCCTAAGGACCCCTCTGTATCTTGCCTCTGTTATTCTCCTCTCACCCTCAAGGAGCTCAAGCTCCCTTTCTGCCCTCAGAAGCTCAAGCCTCGTGGTCTCACCGAGTTTAAAGCTCCTCTCCACAAAATCCCTTATCTCCCTTTGAAGGACAAGCTCCTCTTCCATAACCTTTAGAAGTTCTTTCAGATAAAGGGCATTATAAAAGAGTGAGTATACCTCGCTTGCGAGCCTGTTTTTTTCTGTTTCTATACGATAGTCCAAGGCAGTGCTTTGAAACTTGTAAACTTCACCTGCAAGCCTCAAGATGCTTGGATACACAATAGGCTGAGAGTAGGTGAAGTTATAAAGTGGTGCCTTTGAAAAACTCTCCTTTGAAGTGCCAAAGTTCCCCACCTCCAGAGAAAGACTGGGATTTAAACCCGAACGGTAGCTTAGCCTTCTTCCCTCATAGACAAACCTTTCTGCGGAAAGTCCCTTTATGGACGGACTGTTCTCTATGGTGGAGTTTATGGCTTCCTTTAAATCAAGGGCAAAGGAAAGGCTATAAAGCAGTAAGACAAAGGCTAAAAACATTGGCTTCAATTATATCTTAGAAAATATTAACATAACATTAACCTCCCTTGGGAAACTCCACCCAGAAGGAAACCTTATACAGCTCACCCTCTACCTCTTGCTTCCCCCCTATTTTCCAACCCAAAACATCACAGAGCCTCTTTGCCACATAAAGCCCAACACCACCCACTGGCTTTTCAAAGATGCCATCCACTAAGGGTTTAGAGGATAGGTTTTCCACCCTCAGCTTGCCATCCTTTAAGAAAACCCAAACCTCTCCCTCTCCATGCCTTATGGCGTTGTCCAAAAGCACGTCAAAAACCTCCATGGCAAGCTCTGGGTCGCATTCCACAAGGGACTCCTCAAGGTCGCTTCTTAATTTCTCCGATGGATATAACCTAAAAAGCTCTTCCAGCAAGCTCTTTATATTGCGGGTTTGGAAAGATGGGGTATAGGACTGAGCTTCCAGTTTGGTAAGCCTGAGGAAGGTTCTTGCACTTCTTTCTATCTGATGAAGCTCTTCCCTTATACCCCTTAGGTCTAAGTCCTTATGTCTTCTTGAAAGCAGGTCTATCTTTAGGTATAGCCTGCCAAGAGGTGTCTTTAATGAGTGGCTAAGAGCCATGAGAAGGTCTCTGTAGTGTATTGATTGTCTTCTTAGTTCTTGCACCCTTTTCCTTAACTCTTCAACAAGAGGTTTTATCTCCGCATAGACGCTTACCTCTTTTCCCTCAAGGCTGTTTCTGACAGCTCTCTCAAGCCCCAGAAGGCTACTGCGAACAAAAAGCCAATAAAATATAAGGATAAGAGAGATAAATATCATCCAGCCTATAGAAAGCACATGCCTGAGAAGCTCAAGAAATTCCATTCCTTGACTTATATCTATACCATACTGTAGGTAAGAGCCTTTTGAGGTTTTCACGGTTATAAAGCGATAGGTTTGAGTTCCAAACTTAAAGTTATCTATATAGGGCAATGTGTTTGGGTTAAAAGGCGGTATTATGTCAAGCCTGCCTGCATCTACCACAAGCCCCTTCTGGTTTCTAAGCACAAAGGGCTCAAGCTTGTTTATATCCTCACCCTCCGTATATAACTTTTCAAACTCTGCCACGTCCTCCACAAGGTGGTTGTCTATTGGGATATAAAAGGCTCTTTCTGCACCCCAGTATATACCCACAAAGAAAAACCCGCTAACAAAAGAGACCACAAAAAGAAAGATAACAAAACTCCTACGCAGAGACATCATAAAATCCTGTATCCAAGACCTCTTTGTGTCTTTATTATATCCCTGCCTATCTTTTTCCTTAGGCGATGTATGAGAACCTCTATCGTATTGCTCTCCGCTTCGTAGCTCCTTAAAGCCTTTTCTAAGAGCTCTTCCCTTGATACAAACCTACCCCTGTTTAGCATGAGATATTCCAATATGAGATACTCACCGAGGGTTAGGTTTACCTCTTCTTGCCCCACAAAAACCTTCTTCTGGCTTAGGTTTATTCTTACATCTCCTAAGTCTACCTCCGCACTTTCAAACCCTGCGTATCTTCTAAGGACAGCTCCTATGCGTGCCAAAAGCTCCTCAAAATGAAAGGGTTTTGTAATGTAGTCATCCGCACCTGTTTGGAAAAAGTCCACTTTGTTTTTTATATCGGAAACCACAGTAAGGGCTATAACTGGCACCTTTGAGCCTTCTGACCTTAGCCTCTTGAGAAACTCCCTGCCATCCATACCGGGTAAAAAGTAGTCCAGCAAAATAAGGTCAAATTCTTCAGAGAGGGCGAGTTCAAGTCCTCGCTTTCCATCAAGGACAAGCCTCACTCTATAACCTTCTTGTTCCAAGAGCTCCTTGAGTGCGGTCGCAAGGCTTTTGTCGTCTTCCACAAGGAGCACTCTCACCTGCTAACGCCCTCCATAAACCTTTGCCTTAGCTCAAACATCTCCCTTTTACCCTGCCATTTTACCTGAGCCTTGCATTCCTCAAAAGCCCAAAAGCTATTTGCTTTCTGCAAGCATTCCATTTCTCTCTGTATTTTTCTTTCTTTTATCTTAAGAGCTTCCTCCCTAAACTGCTTGCACCTGACCCAGTCTTGCTGACACCAGAACTTATCATGGTGCTTATACTCTTCCGAATGGTGCCACCACTCGTGATGATGCTTGTATTCTTTTGGGTGGGCGATGGCAAGGGTAGAAAGGGCTCCCAGAGTTGTAGGTATAACTAATGCCTTCCTCATGTTAGCACCTCCTAAAGGTTTTGATAGTTATAGAATAGTCCCAAACATTAACCATAAATTAACCATGGTTTATATCTTCTAATGTCACACCTCTCCGCCTGCAAGTCAAAATCTTTCATATGATAAACTATAAACTATGTTGTGGAAAAAATCTGTTGCGGAGCTTACATCTCTGATAAAAAAAGGAGACCTAAAGCCAGAGGAGGTTCTCCAGAGCTTCTATGAGAGGTTTCTAAAGACGGAAGAAAAGGTCAGGGCTTACATACTGCCACTGTACGAGCAGGCTCTTGAAACTGCAAAAAAACTTCAGCCTTCTGAAAACAAACCCTTGCTTGGTATCCCCATAGCCATAAAAGACAACATAAACGTTAAAGGCTATCCTACTACATGTGCCTCAAAGATACTTCAAGGTTATATATCTCCCTACGATGCTACTGTCATAGAGAGACTAAGGAAGGCAGGAGCTGTGATTGTTGGAAAGACCAACATGGATGAGTTTGCCATGGGCTCTTCTACAGAATACTCCGCCTTTTTCTCCACAAAAAACCCTTGGGACTTAGAGAGAGTCCCCGGCGGTTCTTCTGGCGGTTCTGCGGTGGCAGTTGCGGTGGGCTCTGCTCCTCTTTCCCTTGGCTCAGACACAGGTGGTTCTATTCGCCAACCTGCCAGCTTTTGTGGAGTTATTGGACTAAAGCCAACCTATGGAAGAGTTTCTAGGTATGGTCTTGTTGCCTTTGCATCTTCCCTCGACCAGATAGGACCCTTTGGCAGGCGAACAGAAGACATCGCACTTCTTATGGAGGTAATATCAGGATACGACCCGAGGGACTCTACAAGCAGTAAAAGACCTGTTCCCAAGTATAGAGAGGAGCTTGGAAAAGATGTTAAGGGTCTAAGAGTTGGGGTAGTAAAGGAATTTATGCAAGATGGAGTAGAGGAAGGTGTAAGGAAGACTTTTGAGAACTTTCTTAGAGAGATGGAAAAGGAAGGCATACAGGTAGAAGAGGTTTCCCTCCCTCACGTGAAGCATGCCATACCGTGCTACTACATCATAGCACCCTCCGAAGCTTCTTCTAACCTTGCACGTTATGATGGTGTTAGGTTTGGATACAGGGCAGAGGAATACAAAGACCTCTTTGGGATGTATGCAAGGACAAGAGATGAGGGCTTTGGACCAGAGGTAAAAAGGAGGATACTCCTTGGCACCTTTGCCCTTTCTGCAGGGTATTATGACGCTTATTATCTTAAGGCTATGAAGGTGCGAAGTCTAATAGCTCAGGACTTTGAAAAAGCTTTTGAAAAGGTAGACCTCATTGCTACACCTACAAGCCCCACACTTCCTTTCAAGTTTGGAGAGAAAACTTCAGACCCAATTGCCATGTATCTCTCAGACGTTTTCACGGTTAGCATAAACCTCGCAAGCCTTCCAGGCATATCCATACCTATTGGTATGTCCGATGGACTTCCTGTAGGTGGACAACTTATAGGAAGGGTCTTTGATGAGGCAACACTTTTGAGAATATCTTACTGGTGGGAGTGTGTATACAAGCATTATGAGCTTGAGCCTTCTATGTAGAGAAGTTGAGGTATCACTTCTTCTACTGAGGGGTTAACCTTAAATTTTACGATTGTGAGTATAGAAGCACTATTAAGAAGGCGTATAGGAGACACAGAAACTAATCTATCAGAGGAAAGCATAAGGTCTATACTAAATGAGATTAACGCTTGGCTTAAGCCCTCTGTTAGTGGCGGAGGTGTAGTCCAAACACAAGCTGGCGATTATACCCTTATCCATCTCTTCTACAGAGAGCCCTACCATAGCATATCCGCAGGTGCTGTAAGGGAGTGTCTTGAAAAATTTCTTGAGCCTTCTGGTTTGTTGGAAAAGGCAGAAAAGCTCAAAAAGGTTCGTATTCTTGACATAGGCTTTGGACTTGGCTACAACATCGCAGTAGCCATAAAAAAGCTAAGAGACATAAACCCGTCTTTGGAAATAGAGGTTCTTTCCTTTGAGAAGGAACTTCCTCAAAGTGTTCCACCTCTTCCAGAGGAGTTTGCCAAATTTCACAGACTTCTTTGGGACAATCTTCCAGAGTTTGAAAAGGACTGCATACGCTTTAGGCTATACCTTGGAGATGCAAGGCAGAGCATACTAGAGGTTTCTGAGTTTTCTGCGGATGCGGTCTTTCACGATGGCTTTTCTCCATACAGAAACCCCGAGCTTTGGAGCTTTGACTTTCTGGCTCAGATAAAGAGGCTTATGAGCCAAGAAGGCACTTGGGTCTCTTACACATCCTCTTTGCCTGTGAGAAAAGCCTTAAAGGAGCTTGGCTTTGGCATATGCACCACTAAAAGCGTAGGAAGGAAAAGAGGCGGAACTAAAGCCTGTCTTTTGTGTGAGGATAACCTCTCGGAGGAGGAAAGGATAAAACTGAGCACTTCACCCTATGCCATTCCCTTCCTTGACCCTACACTTAAAGGCGAACCTTTGGATATACTCATAGACTACAGGATAAGGGTTGAACTTCTGAAAGTGGCCCAGGGCGGAGTCGAACCGCCGACACCCCGGTTTTCAGCCGGGTGCTCTACCAACTGAGCTACCGGGCCTACAGAGATAAAATTATATACCATAAAGCCTCTATAGTAAAGCCATATTATCTCTTCTCTATCCTAACTCTAAAACTTACAGAGGAGGAGAGGGAAACCTCGCTTTTGTCTGTAAGCTCTGCGATTCCCTGTATCGCTCTGTGGTTTAAATATGTGCCGTTTGTGCTATTTAGGTCTTCTATGAACCACTTTCCTTCTTTGAAAAAGACCCTTGCATGCCTTCTTGAGACATAAGGAAACTTGCTAAGATATTGGCTACCCTCTCCATTCCTTCCAAGTATATGCTCTACCTCTGGGCTTAGTCTTATTACAAAATCCTTATTTTCAAGCACTAAGAAGGTTTTTGTTTGGACTACCGTCTTATCCTCTGAGAAACTTTTATCAGACCTATCCACTAAGGGTGCGTTTGTGAGGTCTGTCAAGCACTTTACGCACATGGTTTCATAAGGCTCGTTCTCAAAGCCACAGTTAGGACAAATCCTAACCTTAGCCATCTTATAGCACCCCCAGTATGTAAGTTTTTCCTTCTTTCACCAAGCTCTGCAGGACCTTGGCAGAGTTTTCAAACCTTCTATAGTGAACCTCAAGCTCAGGCTTTAAGTAAAGAACTTGTTGATTTTCCGACCCCTTTAGTCTACTCCCTGAAGGCTTTCCCTTTAGATATGGTCCTGCAATAAGCACATCCACAAGCTCTAAAACCCTCTTAAACCTTCTTTCCATAAGTCTAAGCTCATATCCAGTGTAAAGCAGAATGTCTTGGAAAAAAGGTCTCACACAGCTTAAAAACTCCAAAAGGCTCTTATATTGGTCAAGAGGCTCTCCTCCTGAGATGGTTAACCTCTTGCAATTATAAGAAATAACCTGAGAACAAAGCTCCTCTACACTAATAGAGTATCCTCCAGAAAAGCTCCAAGTATGCTTTGACATACATCCAGGACACCTTATGGAACATCCCTGTAGCCATACACCAACCCTATCAAAAGGTCCAAGAGTAAGCACAGGATAGTAAACAAGGTTTACCCTTAGGTTGCCCATCACGCAAGCCTTCCTATAAGCCTGTAGCCATACTCTTCTGCCACTATGTCCTCTATCACCACCCTGCTACCTTCTGTAGGTCTTAGGTCAAAGAGGAGATTGCTCAAAGGCGTTATTAGAACCTCCTCAAGCCTGTTTCCTATTCCTCTACCACCCATGGAAAGGTCTCTAAGACAATAGGACTTTATAACTTCCATAGCCCTTTCTCCTATTTCTAACCTTAGCTTGTGCTCATCCCACAACTTACCAGAGACATTGTTAAGCATCTTATTAAGTATCTCCAATGCAGGACCTTCTCTTATAAAATCAAAGACCACAATATTCTCTCCAAGCCTGTTTAGTATCTCTGGTCTACCAAGCCTAAAGTAAAAGTAGTCCTTTATAGCCTCCAGAACCTCCTTTTCTATCTCCTCGTAGGAGTTTTCATACTTCACCCTCATTTTCTTTGTGCCATCTGGTAAGACCTCATATATGCCAAGGTTAGAGGTAAAGATAATAATAGCCTCAGAGAAATAAACCGTCTCACCCCTTCCAGAGGTTATCCTACCGTCATCCAGTATCTGCAAAAAGATATCCATAATCCTTGGATGTGCCTTTTCTATCTCATCAAACAGAACCACGCTAAAAGGATTTTGTTTTATTGCGTTAACAAGCTCACCGCCATGCTCGTATCCCACATAACCAGGAGGACTGCCTATAAGCCTATGGACAGTGTGTTCTTGGGCAAACTCAGACATGTCAAACCTTATATAGCTACTCTCACTGCCAAATATCAACTCCGCAATGGTTTTTGCCAGCTCCGTCTTTCCAGTTCCCGTAGGTCCCGCAAAAAAGAGAATACCCTTAGGCTTACTGCTATATCTGGAAAACTGTGCACCAGAAAGGTTATAAAAAGCCCTCCTTAGTATACCTGCGACTTTCCTTACCGCCTTTTCTTGACCCTTTACCCTTCTCTTTATAAGCTCTTCCGCATCAAGCAGTTTTTCAAAACTTAGCTTAGCCCAAGGATTTTCTACAACACCAACCTTGTATCTTCTTACCGCTTCGTTAATCTCTCTGGCAGGAATGTTTCCACTCATGGCAAGCCTTGATATGGAGAGGATTTCCTTACCACATAAGCCAGAGGTTTGGTCTACAAATCCCTCAATAAGGCTTTTCTTTTCCTGCTCTCTCAACTCCTGCCATCCCGAAAGCCTCTGTAGAACCGCCTGTGCTATATATCTTCTTATTTCCACGTCAGGCTTCGGAATACTTATGACCTTAACCAAGGGATTGTTTGCGGTATACCAATGAGGTAGGTCTGTGTCCTTTTCAAAGACAAAGATAACTGGATTGTATTTTGCAGGAATGCCAGAGGGCACAGCCTCCATACTCAAACGAAAGGTCTTGTAGTAAAACTCATCTATCTCCCTTCCGTTAACCTGAGGCAACCTTGAGGAAAAATCAATAATAACTCCCGTTCTAACCTCTTTATTGTTTACTACCTCATACAACATATCCGCCACATTGGCAAGAGACTTTTCCTCAAGACGCCTTATACCCGCCTTCTTTGCCAAGTCTTCTGTTCCAGCAAGGACTTTAAAACCATACAAAGGCTCAAAGACAAGCACAACCCCAAAACCCTCCTGCTTAGTTAAAAACTCAGAAAGGTAGTTTCTAAGAGTATAAGGCACCACCACATCGTTAACCTTGTAAGGATATATATCGTAAACATTCCCATGCAGGATAAACTGAGGAATAGAGGACATATACAGACTTATCTCCTTAGCCCAGCGTGTCATCCTCCACCTCCAAAGCTATAAAGGTTATATTGTCCTTTAGAGTATATTTTTCAAAAAGTTCTTGCACAAAGCCCTGTGGGTCTTCAAAAAGGTTATAAAAATCTTCTCTCTCTTCCCACAAACCATCAGAACACACTACAAACCTATCTCCCTTTAACAGCTCCACCTCCTGTGCATAGACACTAAAATCACTACTGTCTGACATTATTGCAGAGGTTACCACATGCCTCTGAGGATGAGACTTAGCTTCTTCTCTTGATATTATGCCATCAAGGACAAGCTCCTCTACAAGAGAGTGGTCTCTGCTTAGCCTTAATACACCATCTGGAAAGACCCTATAGACCCTGCAATCACCCACATTAAAGACAATAGCCTTTGCGGACTCCAACCTCAATATAATGCCTGCGGTAGTGCAACCCATACCATAAAGCTCAGGTTTTTGTCTTGCGGTCTCTTGCAGAGTTTCCCTTGCACTCCTTAGTGCCTGCACAAGCTCCTCTTTGTTTGAAGGTTTAAGTTCAAGAAGTTTCTCAAGGAAAAGCCTGCTTGCCACCTCACCACCTGCGTGCCCACCAAGCCCATCCGCAACACAAAACAGGCTTCCCTCCTCCTCTAGATACAAAACCCTTTGCATGTCCTCGCCTGCGTATAGCTTAGAACCCACAAGAAGTGCATCTTCGTTATTGCTCCTGTGCTTTCCCCTATGAGTAAAACAAAAAACCCTCAAAGGCTCATCCTCCTGTAGTGCTTTATGTCTTCTTTCTTCTTTTCCTTTACAGCCTCTGGTAAGTCTTGCATTTTTATATAGAACATCCTCTCCTCAGGCTCTATCCTCCTTGTTATATCCAGCATAATGCCATATTCCCTTTCAAGATACTCAAAGATACTATCAAGGCTCTTACAAAACTCTTTAGCTTTTCTCATATCCACTTCTCTTTCGTATTCAGAAAGCTCCTTCTCTTCCACATCAATAATCCTTACAAACTGAATAGTAAAGCCATCTCCCTCAAACTTAAGCCTTACTTTGTATTCTTCTCCGTATGGAGTATCAAAGTAGAAAACTCCATAATTGTCCTGTGTGATTATATTGTATCCAAGCTCAGAAAGTGTATCCAATACATTCTTAGCTTCCATTTTTGGCTTTTTAGCCTCTTCTAACATACTCTCCGCATGAATTTTCAAAGCCCTTGAGTAGTCTTCTTTTGTAATAACTCTTTGACTTAGTATCCTTTCTATCTCCCTTCTATGCTCCTCAGACTTAACCTGCTCAAGGATTCTGTTAATCTCTTCCCTATATACTTCGCTCTCTATCTTTTCCTTCTTTAGCTTAAGGTATCGCAGTTTTATCTCATCAAACAAAAGCTCCACCTCTTGCACACCAAAAGCCTTTTCTACCCTTTCCACAAGGTTAGAGATATGCTCTTGATAATATTCCTTGTCTATACTCTCAATAAACTTGGCAAAGTTCTTTACCTTCTCTTTGGTTTCTTTTAGAGTATCCTTTTTCTCTTTTTGCTTAGGCTTGGTTTCTATTAGATTTTTTGAGTATTCCTTTAGTCTTTTGTCAAAATCTTCCAAAACCGCTTTTTCAAATTCCAAGATTATCTTATCTAACTCCTTCTTTGCATATTTTTTTATATCCTCTGGCAAGTCTTGTATTTCAAGCAAGGATTGGTATAGGGCTTTTTTGTTATCTCCGTGTATTGAGTATATACTGTTGACCTGCCTTACGAGTATTTTGTATTTTGTTATGTGGTTATTTATACGGTTTATTAAGTCAGCAAATCGGTCATTAAACTCTTCACCATTGTTTAAAAAGTAAGGAAGTAGTCCAGCAAGCTCTTGTTTGTAGTTTTCTAATGTATTTCTTACTGCATAAATCAAAGTATTTTCCATATGTGGGTCCTTTTTCAGATTAAGTAAGGCTTTTATTTCATTAATCACATGATTTATCTGCTCCGCAAAAGCTTGTATGTAGTATTTTCTGTAAAAGCCTTCTGTCCTTAGCACAAAACCTATACCAGTCACTATTGAACTCATTTTTGTATCCTCCCTGTCTTTTCAGCAATTTCCCCAAACAAATTCATAATCTTACCTGAAATCCACAAGTAAACTAAAGAACTCACAAGGAAACCAATACGCATTGTTAATATTTTACTCAGAAAGATTAAGTATACGCACTCTCTCATCTCCATAACAGAGATTATGTATATATAATCTTTTTCTGCTCCTTTGTTATCATTGGCTAATGCATTTATTCGTCTCAGGGTGTTACTGATGAAGTTTTCGAGTGTGCTTTCTGTGACCATTTAACAATTCTCTCTTCTTTGGGTCTTTTGTTTTCTTCCTCATAGCTTAAAACAGTTAGAAAATTCATTTTTGATTTTTTTGACGTAGTTCACTTAGTAATGAAGCAAGTAATACAATAGGTGATAAAAAAGGAATGAATATCGATGCAATAACCATCTTCCATCTTTCCTCCTGTTTCTTAACTTCGTTTGGAGAAAACCCAGCATATTTCCATATCTTAGCTTCATTTGGAGAAAACCCAGCATCTTTCCATTTCTTAGCTTCATTTAGAGAAAACCTAGCGTCTCTCCATTTCTTAGCCTCGCTTGGAGAAAACCCAATATCTTTCCATTCCTTGGCTTCATTTAGAGAAAACCTAGCGTCTCTCCATTTCTTAGCCTCGCTTGGAGAAAACCCAATATCTTTCCATTCCTTAGCTTCATTTGGAGAAAACCCAGCATCTTTCCATTCCTTGGCTTCTATT
>JAXSOH010000037.1:0-15712 GCA_037925805.1 Aquificaceae bacterium | reverse complement strand
GATAAGTCTTTTTTCCGGACCTATTATCTTACGTTGCATTTTTATCTGACCCGTGGGGAGTTGCAAGTCATATTTTCATAAGATCGCCGAGAGTGGGAGTAGAATTTGTTGCATTTTTATCTGACCCGTGGGGAGTTGCAACTTCACATTCTGTATGTCAGAAGGTCCGCTTTTGTTCAGTTATATAAGTATCATGATGGAGAAAGAAATGGAGAGGAAAAGAGTTGTAACTAAAGCGATAAATAGACAACCAGTAGAAATAGTCCCTGATAAATATGAAGATTTTCATAAAGCTTTGGATAAAGCTAAAGAATATACTACAAAGTATATAAAGCCTGTTTATGAAGCTACCTCAATAGAGGAAAAACTTAAAAATATTGAAAATGCTATTGCTGAGCTAAAAAAGCACAAGGGCTTACTAGACAGAGAGGTTATAGATAAGCTTGAAGAGTTATGCAAAATAGCACAGGATCAGAAAGATGGTTTCAAAGAAAGAGAATACACAAATGTGTCTTCTTTAATAAAGAATATTGCAGAATCTCTTAGCAGCGAAGGGTTTGATGATATAGAGTTTAGCATAGAACAACCTGATGGCACAAAGATAAATGTGAAAGCCAGAAAAAGCAATACGAATTATAAAGGGCAGGAAGGCACAGAATCACGCACAAACAGGAACACAAGAGAATGGATGAGGAAAATCGGAAAGAAATTACTCTCCTTGGCTTTATTCATAGTTACATTCCTTGCTTTAACTTACATAATACACGGTATGATAAGTGCACCCTTTGCATTGTTGATTGAACCAATATTCCATATACCTTTTGTAGGAGAATATATAGCAAATACTCTTTCTGGTTTTGTTAGTTTTCTGTCCTCTATAGCATCTATCCTCGCTGGTGCTGGGGCATCCCTTTTGCTTGCATACTTCAAATTTATAGACCTAATAGTAAACATTGGTTATACAACTATAGATGTGCTAACAAAAACCGTTCTGTTTGTAGCTGAGGGCATAAAGAAGCTGTATCCACAGGTATACAGTGCATTTAACAAGGTACTTAAAGAAGGCTACACAATGGCTAAAAATATAGCTAATAGAACTCTTGACACTCTTAAGAATCTTATCAACTTAATAAGAGAGAAGTTTTCTAACAGGTAGGGTATACTGATGTTTGATGTAAAAATATGTGTATCCTTTGATGGAAAAGTTAAAAGGCTTAAGGAATGCCATGGGATTGTTTTATTTTCAGACAAACTTGTGAAAACAAGAAAAGCGGTTGCAATGGTAGACGAAAAATACAACATAAAGCTTTTTAACTTTAAACTCTTAGATGAGAAAAGCGTCAAAGCCTACGGAAGGCTTGTAAACACCTATATAGACGAATACTATATGACAGCATTTAGAATATCTACCGCTCTCATGCGTGAGTATTTCTTAGCACCTTGCAATGCATACTCCACAGGGTTTGCTTACTTTAAGACAGCCATAGCTTTGAGTTTGCCTATCTTTTTTATAAACAGAGCAGTGCCATACATGGAAGATTTTATACCCACGGTTTTTTCTGACATTATGGTTAGGATGAATCTTTTTGAATGGTTGCTTTTTCCAATTGCCTTTGATTTTGCAGCAAATGAGGTTATAACAGATTTAAGACTTCAAGAAAATGGCACACTTTCGAGGGAGGATATAGTAAGGTGCTTTTTATCCTATTTGTGCTGGCATAGGTCTGAGAGGTTTCTTCTCAGTGTTAAAAATTTTATAGAGTTCTTGGAAAGTGAGGTATTAAGGAAATGAAGAGCTGGGTTGTTGTATATGATATAAGTGAACAGACCAATAGGCTTAAGGTTGCACGCATTTTGAGAACTGTAGGTTTTCACATCCAAAGGAGCACCTTTTACATAACCGACATGGACAAAGCTGAAGTGCAAAAGCTTATTGAAAGGCTAAAACCTTACATAAATCCAAAAACGGACAGGCTCTTTGTCTATCCTGTGGAAGAGCTTGAAGTGGCGGAAGGCTATCTCATAAAACCTTGGGAAACCTTTATACTATGAGCATTCTTCTTATCATCTCTCAGGGCTATTCGGTATACAGGAAGGGGGGAAGATTACACATAAGAACAAAAAACGGAGAGAATAGCTATGCACTTTCGCACCTTTCTAGTATAATGCTAATAGGGTCTGGAAGCATTACCACAGAAGCCATACACATGATGTCAAAAGCAGGCGTAAGCCTATGTCTCCTTTCAAAAAACTTTAGACTAAAGGGTATCTTTATACCTGAGGAAAATATAAGTTCTTTGGTAGAAAGAAGAATTTCACAATATGAGCTATGGAAAACTTCAAAGCTGAAGACTGCAAAGAAGATAGTTAGGCTAAAGGCAGAGGCTATAATTAAAGAGTTTCAGATAGACCTAAACCCTTATTTGGCACTTATAGAGCAAGCTAAGGATCTGCAAGAGCTTATGGGATACGAAGGATTGGTTTCAAGGTTTATGTTTGAAAGTGTGTCCAAAAAACTGCCAACCTTTAAAGAAAGAAGTTATAGACCTCCTGCAGACCCTGTAAATGCGGTGTTTAGCTTTGTTTATACCCTTTGCTATCAAAAAACCTTTGCTCTCATTACTTCTTTGGGCTTTGATCCATATATATCTTTTTTACACACAAGACGAGGTAAGCACGCCAGTTTTGTTTCTGACATAATGGAGCCGGTCAGACCAATGCTTACGAATTTTGTGGTTGACCTATTCCTTTCTGGTAAACTTGGTAAGGCTCACTTTCTGGACGATAAAAAGCTAAATAAAGAGGGGCTCAATGTAGTGTTGGAGCAATACCACACCATCACACAAAGGTGTGTGGAGGAGCTTTATAGCAGTATTTTTAAAATATTTAACATGGAGGAATGCGATGAGGCTTGTAGTGTATGACTATACAGAAGAGAACATAAGGAGCAGGGTTAGAAAATCTTTGAAAAAGGACGGGCTTCATGTCCAGCTCAGTGTTTTTGAAAGCAACGATAGCCTGCAGGACATTAAGTCAAAGATAATAAGAGAGGATAGCCCAAATTTTCGTATTGCAGTCTTTAGGATAAGAAGAAATGCACAAACTATAAAAATAGGTAAGCACTTTGACCATAGCGATGATATAGTGCTTTAGAGTTTGGTTTATGTCATTGAGTGAGAAAATGCTGTAAAATAACTCTCATGACCTTTCAGGAAATTATCATGACCTTGCATCGCTTTTGGGCAGAGAGGGGATGTGCGGTTTGGCAACCCTATGATATAGAAACGGGTGCGGGGACTATGAACCCTGCTACTTTTCTCAAGGTGCTTGGCAGAAAGCCATGGAACGTGGCGTATGTGGAGCCTTCAAGGAGACCAAAGGATGGACGCTATGGCGAAAACCCTAACAGACTTCAGCACTACTTTCAGTTTCAGGTTATCCTAAAACCTGCACCAGATAACCCTCAGGAGATATACTTGGATAGCCTAAAGGCACTTGGTATAAACCCAGAGGAGCATGATATTCGCTTTGTGGAGGATGACTGGGAGTCTCCTACTTTGGGTGCTTGGGGGCTTGGGTGGGAGGTGTGGTTGGACGGTATGGAGATAACTCAGTTTACCTACTTCCAGCAGGCGGGTGGGCTTGACCTTGAGGAGATATCGGTGGAGATAACCTACGGGCTTGAGAGGATTGCCATGTATCTTCAGGATGTGGACAGTGTGTTTGATATAAAGTGGAACGAGTGGCTCACCTACGGAGAGGTCTTTAAGCCTGCGGAATACCAGTGGAGTGTATACAACTTTGAAAAATCAGACCCAAAGGTGCTTTTTGAACTTTATGAAATATACGAAAAGGAGACCAAAAGACTTCTTGAGGAAGGGCTTGCGCTTCCTGCCTACGACCATCTTCTCAAATGTTCTCATACCTTTAACCTTCTTGACGCAAGGGGTGTTATCTCTGTCCAAGAAAGGGCAAGATATATAAGAAGGATGAACGCCTTAGCCCAAAGGGTAGCAAAGCTATACATTGAGACTATGGCATGAAAGTTATTCCTTACGGCGGTGCAAAGACGGTAACTGGTAGCTGTTTCTATGTGGAGGCAAGGGGTCTAAAACTTCTTATAGACTGTGGAATGTTTCAAGGTCTTGAGGAAAGGAAAAACCGTGAACCCTTTCCCTTTGACCCAAAGGAAATAGACTATCTTGTGCTTACACACGCTCATATAGACCATTGTGGAAGGATACCGCTCCTTGTAAAAGAAGGCTTTAAAGGTAAGATAATCTCCACAGAGCCTACCGCCAAGTTAGCCAGACTTATGCTCCTTGATGCCAGCAAGGTTATGTATGAAAACTACAAAACCGCCCTAAAAAAGCTCCAAAGGACTGGGAAAGTGCCAGAACCACCACTCTATGAAGAATACGACGTGTTAGAGGCTATGGAGCTTTTCAAAACAATGCTTACCTACGGTCAGGAGTATAGGCTTTCTAAGGGTATAAGTCTAAAACTCAGAGATTCTGGACATATTCTTGGTTCTGCCTTTGTGGAGCTTGAAGTATACGAGGACAAAAGGCACAAGAGAATAATCTTTTCTGGAGACCTTGGAAACAAAAATAAACCCATAGTCCACGACCCAGATACACCTTCTCCTGCGGACTACGTCTTTATAGAAAGCACCTACGGAGACAGAAATCATAAAGGCTTTGAAGAATCAAAGGAAGAGCTACTTGATGCCATAAGGTATGCTATAGGAAAAGGTGGAAACGTAATAATTCCTTCTTACGCCCTTGAGAGAGCCCAAGAAATACTCTATGTGCTAAGGGAGTTTTACGAACAAGGCAGGCTTCCAAGGTGTGAAATCTTCCTTGACAGTCCATTAGCCATAAGCATAACAAAGCTCTTTACATCCCATCCAGAGTTTTACGACAGAGAAACCTACAGGGTCTTTTTGGAGAGAAATCCCTTTGAACTTCCCAACCTCCATTACACAAAGGAAGTGGAAGAATCAAAAGCCATAAACTCCATAAGCTCTGGTGCAATAATAATCGCAGGCTCTGGTATGCTTAACGGCGGAAGAGTGCTTCATCACCTTAAATACAACCTTTGGCGTGAAGAATGTGCACTTATTTTTGTAGGCTATCAACCTCGTGGAACCTTAGGAAGAAAGATAATAGAGGGAGCGGAGAGTGTGAGGATATTTGGAGAGGATATAGCGGTTAGAGCAAAGGTTTTTACCATAAACGGCTTTTCTTCCCATGCGGACCAGCAGGGTCTTATTGAGTGGCTCTCTTACACCTCAAAGCCCAAGAGAGTGTTTTTAGTGCATGGGGAAGGGGAGAAAATGAAGGTCTTTAGCAAGGAAATAAAGGAAAGGTTAGGTTTTGAAGCTCACATACCAGATTTTGGAGAAGACCTTGAGCTTTAGTCAAGCACCCTAACCGCTATTATAAATTTATAAAGGTTTCTCAACCCGTCTCTTTCAAGAAGGTTTTTATAGATGCTGTTTACATGCCATTGAAAACCATCCTCTTTTCTTAGTCTATGAACCGCATGGTAGATAACTGGCTGACCTTCTTCAAAGCCTCCGTATATCATTACATGACCTCTCATAAAAAGAAGTGTCCTAAAGGGTGGCAGGGCTCTGAGAGTTTCTTTAAACTCTTCGTAGCTACCAAAACCCTCCGCTACAAGCCTGCCTATCTGTGCCTGCTGGGAGGAGTTTCTTGGAAGCTCAAGTCCATATATGGCATAAAGGCTTTGCACCAAGGAAGAACAATCCCACCTTCCCTCCTTTCCACCCCAATCGTAAGGTGTGCCAAGAAGACTGTCTAAGATGGACTTAGTCCTTCTTTCGTTAAAGGCTGTATAGCCTTCCTCAAGACCCTCTGTCCTTTTCATCCAAACCTTCCTCCTGTCTGGAAGGACTACCTTGTAGAGGTCTCCCTTCTTCTCTTCGTAGTAGACCTTTGAACCAAGTCCAAAGACAGTGTTATCTACCTTTACTCTTCCCTTGGCTACCACCAAAAAGGGTAAGCTCATAACTTTGAGAAGCTCATTTCTTTCCACAAAGACCACATCCTCTTTCCTTACCCAGCCTCTCATATAGGGTGCATGCGCGTATAGCCACCTTCCACTCTTTGAGCTATGAAGTATAGCCAAAGGGGTATTAGGCTCAAGAAGCGTATACTGGTTGTAGTCTATTCTTGGGTCTCCCTTATGAACTACCGCATCGCTCGGATACATACGCATATTGGTCCTTCTTAGCGTCCAGCCATAACGCACATAAACCTCTTCTGGTATGGCAGAGAGGTTAGTCTCCTCCATAAAACTCTCAAGGTCCTTTTCTGTAAAAAACCTCTCTCCTATGAAAAGCCTGCCCTCTGGAAGCCTGTCTTGAGTTATCCACTCCCTGATTTCTTCTCCCTTTAGCTTTTGTGGAAACTCTTCTATTCTCTTCATGTATTCTATAAGCTTGTGGGACTGATAGTTTATGAAGCTCAAGTCAAGGGCGTAAGATAAACCAAAAAGGGTAAGAATTATAAAAAAGCTCATGCCTGCTTTCTGAAGCCTTTTTTAAATATATCGTCCATCCATCCAAAGCAAATACGGTAGTTCTCTTCAAGACGCTTCTTTAACTTCTCAAAAAATAAACTTAGGTCCTCAAGCTCTTCTTTGCTCATCTGTGGAACCTTTTCTAAAATGTCCTCAAGCTCTTTTCTTAGAGGCTCTGGGTTAAAAGGGTCAAGGGACAACCTCTCTAAACTCTTGAGCTTTTCCTTAAAGTCTTCCATGTTTAGTCTTTATCACTAATGCATTCAGTGTCTTCGCTATAAACTTCCACGCGGTTTTTACCGGAGTTTTTAGCCTTATACAAGGCTTTATCAGCCCTTTCTATAAGTTCCTTTAATTCTATGTTTTTGTTCTTTGGCAGACAAGCAACACCTGCACTTACAGTCACCCTTAGTTCGCCGAGGTCTAACTCCTCTAAGGCTTTTCTTATATTGTCCGCCTTCTTCTTAGCAGAAGCACTGTTTGCTTCAGGCATTGCAAGCAAGAACTCTTCACCCCCGTATCTTATAAAGTAGTCACTTTTTCTTATACACCCATGTATTAGTTTTGAAAACTTAGAAAGCACACTATCACCTACCGCATGCCCGTACCTATCGTTTATGTATTTGAAGTTATCAATATCAAAAAGCACAATACTAAAGGGTTTATTGTTCCTTTTTGCATAATGAACCTCTTTCTCCACGAACTCAAGCACCTTTCTATTGTAAGCACCAGTAAGTGGGTCCTTGAAAGATTCTTCTCTAATCTGTTTAAGCTGTTCTTCCAGTTCCCTTAAAGCCCCGTATTTTTGCAAATGATTACGCACCTTTACAAGAAATTCTTGTCCGGAGAAGGGTTTAATAAGGTAATCGTCCACACCCGCTTTGAAAAACTCCATTCTCCTGTTCATATCGTCAAAGCCTGTCATTACTATGATAGGCAACAAGCTAAGCCCTGGCTCCCTCCTTACCATTCTTATAAGGTCAAGACCAGAGTAATCTCCTTTTAGAAGAAAATCTACAACTAATATATCCCCACCTTCCTTTTTAAGAAATTCATAAGCATCTTCAGCCTTATCAAAGGTAAAAAGCCTTATATCAGTTTCCCGAAGTGCTCTGCTTATAAATTCTGTGTATACCTTGCTGTCCTCTACACAAACCATTTTACCCTTTAGCTTTCTTATGTCAATAGAGGACACAAATTCGTGTATAAAATCCCTAAGTTTTTCCTTTAAAACCTTTTTGTTGATTACTTCCAACACACCCAACTCAAGAGCTCTTTTAATAACAACTTCATCTTCTTCTGAGGTAACCATCAAGATTGGTGGGCATTTTATACCTTCTACCTTACAAGCCTCTATAAATTCAAAAAGGGTGCCATCCTTTAGAATATAAGCACCTATTATAAGGTCAGGGACATTTTGGTTTCTAAGATATTCAAGAGCTTCGGATACACTCGTGACCAGAAAAACACTGCTAAAGTAAGGTCTAACTGTCTCTTGAATAAAGTTGGTTATGAGAGAAATGGGAGATATCAGTAAAACACTTCTTTTTAGCGTCCACATGGTTTTGATAATTATAGCAAAGATATAACCCTTTTGCTTCGCTGATGCTACCTTAGTAAACCCTATAAAAAGTAAAATACTTCAGCAGTCCCACCTGAGTCATAAAGTTTCAAGAAGGTCACAGACCATGCACGAACACACTGGGCGACGCAAGATGTTATAATAAGGGTAGTCATGAAAAAGTTTATATTAGGATTAGGTTTTGCCCTGTGCTTTTCTCCTCTATCCTTAGCCCAGCAGGTGAACCCCTTTCTTGTGCCAGAGAGGGCAAACTCACGCATAAATGCCAGCGTCCAAATAGCCAAGCTACTAAAGGACATGGGATATAACCGCATTGCAGTGGTCTATATGGAAACCTCAGACCTGTGTGCTCTCTTTTCCGCTTCCTTGGTAGCTTCATTGAAGACCTTGGGTGTGGAAGCCTACTATGTAAGGGGTGGAGAGGGACTTGAGGATAGGCTCAAACTTCTTCAGCCCCTTCATGTTTACATGGCTTATTTTGGAGAAAGACCTCACGAAGAGGTGCAAAGCCAGTTTAACCAAGACCTAAAGAGGGTGCTAAAATATCAGGGAAAACCAAGCCTTGTGTTTCAACCATCCCTTTTGGCTTTAGGTTTTGTAAGTGGTATACTTGTGGATGAAACCCTGTCCTCCAGCTTGGAAAACCATCCTATGCTTAGCTTTGTCTTTGAGGAAGGAAAGGCAAAGCCTGCAAGGGTGGTTATAAAGGACTTTGAGGTAAAAGTTTCTGTGCAAGAGCCAAAGGCACCACAAAAACAACAACCAACCAGACAGAGAAGAAGGTGAGGCTCTTTGCCCTTTTGCTTTTTATAGCCCTTGCCTTCTCACAGGAAAAACTTTTCCACCTAATGGGGACATACGCTCTTATTGAACTTCCTCAAGGTAAAGAGTATGAAGCCTATAGATATATGAAAAGCCTTGAGGAGAAGCTCTCTGACTACTTGGAAAGCTCTGAAGTTTCTCAGATAAACCAGAGGGCTGGCAAGGGTTGTGTGGAAGTTTCTGAAGAGACCCTTGAGGTCATAAAAAAATCCCTTGAGGCATCAAGGTGGACAGGGGCTGCTTTTGACATAACAGTGGGAAGCTACACTATAAACTACAAAAGGAAGGGTATGCTAAAGGAAGAGGAAGCCAAAAGGCTCATAGACTACAGGAAGGTGAAGATAGAAGGAAATAGGGTCTGTCTTTTGGAAGAGGGTATGGCTATAGACCTTGGGGGTGTTGGCAAGGGTTATGCGGTGCAAAAGGCTTATGAGCTGTTGAAAACGGACTGGGGCTTTTTGTCCATAGCGGGCGACTTAAGGGTGTGGGGACACAAAAGACGCCTTGCGGTCTTTAACCCTATAAACAACAAAATACTCGCAGAAGGCTACAACGCAAAAGACCTATGCCTTTCAACGGGCGGAAATTACCTAAGAAAGCACATTCTGGGTGGGGAAAATAACCTGCTCCAAGCAACAGTTGCCTATGGAGATTGCACTATTAACGATGCGATAGAGACTGCTCTTTTGGCTATGGATGACCAAAGCAGGGAGAAGTTTCTTAAGGAAAATCCACACATAGGTGTTTTGCTACTGTTTAGGGATGGAAGCATATACATAAACAAGGCTTTTATGGAGTATTTTGAAGGGCTTAATGTATACCCAACAGCTCCCTAAAAAGCTCCACATACTTGTCTACAGTGCTTTTTATTGAGTATTGGCTTGCGGTTTGAAGTGCCTTTGTGGAAATTTTTCTGTATTCCTCTTCTGAAAGACTTAGAGCACGGGACATCTTTTGCGCTAAGCCCTCAAGGTCTCCCACCTGCACCGCAAAACCGTTCTCACCATCCACAAGGTAGTCCCTTATGCCACCTGCAAGGGTGGATATTACCACCTTTTGGCAAGCCATAGCCTGAAGCACCGCCCCTGCTATACCTTCAAAGTAAGAGGAAAAGACAAAGTAGTCCGCCATATTCAAAAGCTCTGGCACGTCTTCCCTAAAGCCAAGACCTATTAATCTACCTTTAAGACCATACCTTTTTGCATATTCTGGTGCATACCTGTCCGTTTCAAGCCCTACGAGGATAAGAAGACAGTCCATACACTCAAGCCTTGAAAAAGCCTCTATAAGAAGAGGTTGACCCTTATGCTCTGGGTTCCAGTTGGCTATATTTATGAAAACCCTTTTATTTGGCTCTATGCCTAACTCCTTTCTTTTCTGTAGTGCCTTCTCCCTTCCCAAGGGTCTAAACCTCTCAAGGTCAAGCCCGCTGGGTATATAGACAAGCCTTTCTGGAAAGAAGTTCTCCTCTTTTAGCCTTTCAAAGGTTGTCTTGTCCACCACCACTATCCTGTCCGCCACAGCGTATTTGAAAGTTTTTGATAGGAAGTTTGAGCTTTTGCCTGTTCTTTTGTAGGCTATTATTTTAGGCTTTTTCCTCAAAAAGGATATGGCTACCCTTACAAAGTCAAGGGCATGAGGAGAATTGGCTATCACTATATCAAAGCCCTCTTTTAGCACCCTCCAAAGCCTGTAGTAGTTGGCAAGGTTAAACCTGGAGAGCTTGTTATGGTTTTCAAAAAGATGAAACTTAACTCCAAAGTCTCTTAGCTTTTCTCTCATGAGCTCATACTGAAAGGAAAGAGCCATATGAACTTGAAAGCCTCTAAGAGATAGCTCTCTTGTTATAAGGTATGTCTGCTCCTTTGTCCCTCCCCAGCCAACACCATCCACAACCTGAAGCACCCTAAGCATCGTTGGATTCTTTCTTTTTTACCACCAAGGAAGCGACCACCGACAAGAAAATGGCACTGCCAATAAGAAGCAAAGAAACCTCCACAGGTATCTTGTAAAACTCCGATACGAGCATCTTTACACCTATAAAACCCAGTATGAAGGAAAGCCCGTAGTGCAGGTAGTGAAAGAGAGGCAAAATCCCTGCAGCGGCGAAGTATAGAGACCTAAGCCCCAATATGGCAAAGATGTTAGAAGTGTATACCACAAATGGGTCTTTGGAAATGGCAAGAATTGCAGGAACAGAGTCTATGGCGAACATTATGTCTGAGCTTTCCACAAAAAGAAGAGTAAGGAACATGGGTGTGGCGTAAAGCCTTCCACCTTCTTTTATAAAAAACCTTCCATCACCATTGTGAGGTCTTAGAGGAATAAGCCTTTTGGCTATCCTATAGACAAGGGTCTGCTCTGGATGAAACTCCTTTTCCTCCGTGGTAAGGAGCTTTATGGCAGAAACTATAAGGATTACGCCAAAGATATAAACAACCCAGTGGAAGTGTTTTATAAGCTCAAGCCCAGCAAAGATAAATATCGCCCTAAAGACTATGGCACCCAACACTCCCCAGAAAAGCACCTTGTGCCTGTATTCCTCTGGGACCTTAAAGTAGGAAAATATGAGGATAAACACAAATATGTTGTCAAGGCTCAAGGCTTTTTCAAGCAGGTATCCCGTAAAGTATTCCACAGCCCTATCGTAGCCTCTATCAAAATAGACAAAAACACCAAAGGCAAGACCCAAAGCTATCCAAAAGGCAGAAAGCAAAAGTGCCTCTTTTAGAGATATCTTGTGAGGGTTTCTGTGAAACACAGAAAGGTCAAGAAAAAGAGCAGTAAAAACCACCGCACCAAAGATAAGCCAGTCTAACTCCATGCCTGCATATTATACACTTAAGCCAAGCTCTTCTTTATAAAGTCTATGACCTTGACTGGTATCGGGTCTTGTCCATATATATCTGCCAAGTATAGGCTCACCCAGTCTCCAAGATAGGTAAGGTATAGAAGTCTCTCTATTAGGCTCTCTCCTTTGCCAGAGAGAACCTTCAAGACCACGCCAAGGTCTTCAAAGACCTGACGAGTTATATCCACCCTTTTGAGAACTCTCTCGTGGTCCTGTGGGTCATAAAGCAAGACAAAACCGCATAGGTTTCTTATTTGAGGGTTGTCCAAGCCTACCACCTCGTTGTGGTGCATTTCAGGCAAAATGGCGTTGTAGCAAAGGGTTTTCGAGTTTTCGTTTATCTGGGTCTTCCACCTAAAAGCTACAGGCTCTGTAAGAGGCGTGCCATAGACCACTGGCAGGTAGGTAAACATATTTTTAGCAAGCTCTTGGGCGGTTTTCCTTATTTCCTCCTTATTGGTCTCTAAGTGCTCTCTTACACGCTCCACAGAGCCATCCATTCCAAAAAGGCACAAAAGGGCAGAAAGCATAAAGCCGAGTGCATATCTGGGTGGATATCCTTCTGGAAGTGGAATATGCACAAGCCTTTCTCTGTTTGCTATTTCCCTTAGTTTCCCTCCAGAGCTAACGCAAACTGGCTTTAGACCCCTTTGGAGTGCCTCCTCAAGGACGCTTATGGTCTCTTCTGTGTTTCCACTGTAGCTGGTGCAAACCAAAAGCCAGTTATCTTTTACAAAGGCTGGTAGGTCATAGCCTCTTATGGAAAGCACAGGCTTTTCCGCAGGGAGAAACAACTTCATAAAGTCCCCCACAATTCCAGAGCCACCCATACCACTAAAGACTACACCCGCATAGCCTTCAAGAGAAATAGATTGGCACTCTATTTTGCTAAACTGCTTGGGAAAATCCTCCGCCATAAGGTAAGCATCCATATCATCCCTCCTTTATAAGGTTTTGACCTTAATTATACCTCTAATATAACCTGCTTTCCACCCTCTACCTTGAGTTTTGGCGTATGCCTCAAGAGGTTTATGGAAAACTCAAGGTTGTCATAGAGGGCTATGGAGTAGTTATCCCAAAAGACGCATGTCCCCGCAAGGCAGAAATAGCCTCCACTTGTAGGTGCTATCTGCTCCGCTATTAAGAGGGTATAGTGTCCCATATTAGACTGGGCAGTGTCTTCCGCACGCACCACCACCTTTATATCTGGCATAAGAGGTTTTATAGAGGCACTGCAGGCGAGCATAATCTTGTTTACATTGACCTCGTTCTTCTCATTTTTGTTATACCTTCTTATCTTTGAGGTGACCAAAAAGTATTTGTCTCCTTGGTGGTTGTTTACCTCGTCTATGACCTCATCTGGGTTTAGCTCCATCCCAAACCTTCTGGCAAGAGTGTTGCAAGTGTCCGCTATGTGGTCTTCGTTTTTGTAGTAGCCAAGGAGAATGACCTTTTTACCCTCCTCCCAGACCCACCTTTCCACATCTTGGACTTCCTTCTCTGTGAAAGGAATCTCAGGGTAGTTAAATACTATGGTGTGGTATTCCTTGAGTTTTTCCCAGTCGTCCACCTCGTGGACTATTAGCCCTCTCTTTTCCGCCTCTCTTTGAAGTATGGAAAAGTAGTAGTAGTCCGTTATGGTAAACTCTTGATGGGTGATGCTCCAAGCAACCTTTGTCTGCATGCTTTACATTATACCACAGGCTTTAAAAAGGCGGTATGTATGCTCTTTCTACCAGCTTTGAACTCCACAAGAGCCTTGGAGTCTTCAATGGCAAGTATAACCCCCTCACCAAAGATTTCATGCAAGACCCTATCACCCACTTTGAAGTCCTTCAAGCTCTTTAGCTCTGGCATGTAGGTGGTCTTCTTCTTTGCAAAGGCGGAAAGGTCAAGAAGCTCCTTAGGAATTAAAGAAAGAAACCTGCTTGGCTTGGAGTTTCTTGTGTAGGTCATAAAGAGAAGCTCCTTAGCCCTGGTTATAGCCACATAGAAAAGCCTTAGCTCCTCTTCAATCTCCTCTTGGCTTTCCTTTGCCTTTTCGTGTGGCAGTATGCCCTCCTCCAACCTTGGCAGGAAAACCACATCAAACTCAAGCCCCTTACTGGCATGTATAGTGCTTATCTTAACAGCACCCTCCTCCTCTTCCCTTTCTGTGAGAAAGTCCACCTCCTCAAGCACATCCACAAGACGGTATCCTTCAGAGTGCTTTTGCCTTAGGTATCTCAAAAGCTCTTTAACATTTTCTTCCCTTTCTTCCGCATCCTTGTAGCTTTCCCTTAGATAATCCCAGAAGTTTATCTCCCTCAAGAAGTCCTCTATAGCCTGAGGATAGTCCTCAAGTCTTTTGTAAAGCCTTGAAAGTTTCTGTAAAAAGCCATAAAGCTCCACCGCTTTTACCTGTGGTAGGCTTTTTAAGATAGCCTGAGAACCCACAAGGCAGTTGCCCCTTCCTGCCTGAAGTATATGCTCCAAGGTCTTTTCTCCTATACCCCTCGTGGCAACCTCCAAAGCCCTTGAGAAGCTAACCGCATCGTAAGGATTGTTAAGAACTCGGAGAAAGCTAAGCACATCCTTTATCTCCGCCCTTTCAAAAAACCTTATGGCACCAACTATTTTGTAAGGAATCCTCATCCCAGCAAGGGCTCTTTCAAAGGGTTCTGTTATGTATCCCACCCTCACGAGTATGGCTATTTGGTGAGGCTTGTAGCTCTGAAGTAGCTCCTTGACCCTCGTGGCTATCCAAACCGCCTCTTCCTCTTCCCTTTCAAAGCGTCTAACAGTTGGCTTTTGACCACCTTCCTTTACAGGTCTAAGGGTAGGTATTAGGCTCTTCCATTCTGCGTTAGAAGCGGATAGCACTGCGTTTGCAATATGTATTATGTAAGGTCTTGACCTGTAGTTGTATTCAAGTTTTATCACATCAGGCTTAAAATCTTCCTTAAAGCGAAGTATATTGTCTGGTCTTGCATAACGCCATTCGTATATGCACTGGTTTGGGTCTCCCACCACACAAACATTTTCCCTTGCCAAAAGTTTCAAAATTTCATACTGGACTGTGTTCGTATCCTGAAACTCGTCCACAAGCACAAAGTCAAAGTTTTCTCTTATACTTTGGTTTTTAAGGAGTAGCTCCCTCGTATATAACATCAAGGTGCTAAAGTCTAAAAGGTTCATACTTTTTAAAGTCTGCAAATACTCCTGCAAAGCATATTCAAGTTTTTCATCGTAGGGTTCTCTTAGGTTTTCAAACCTTTCTGAGAGATAGGTTTTTAGGGTCTCTGGCTTTGTGTTTATGGACTGCGAGAGCTTTTTTATTATCTGGTTTCTATCTCCTTCAGAAAGTATGCTAAAGTTGGTGCTTATCCCCACTTGCTTACCCTTTGCCCTCAAGAGCCTCAAAGCCACAGAGTGAAAAGTGCCAGCCCAAGAGAGTTCTACGCCCGCCACCCTTTTTACCCTATCCTTTATCTCCTTACCCGCCTTGTTGGTAAAGGTAATGGCTAAGAGCCTCTCTGGGACTATGCCCTTTTCCTTTATGAGAAACTCCACCTTATGAGCGAGGGTTTTGGTCTTTCCAGAGCCAGCACCCGCTATAATAAGCAGAGGCTTGCCAAAGTGCTTTACCGCTCTTTCTTGAGAAGGGTTTAAGGCTTCCATGGCTTAGGCTTTAAGATTATAAAGCTAAGAGAGTAAGCAAGTTCATACTGACCTACTGTATAACATAACGCAAGTTGCAAGTTATAGGGTGATTGATAGCCTTGAACCCACCATAAGGGATAAGAGGAGAAAGTTGTTTGATGATATAATCTCTCTGTGCCCTCAAAAGATATAACTCTCAAAGACATCTTTGAGGAAGTCCCCCATAGGCTCAGTAAAATCCTCTCTCCAGCCCCTATCAAAGAGCT
>JAXSOH010000036.1:0-16127 GCA_037925805.1 Aquificaceae bacterium | reverse complement strand
GAAGTGACCAACAGGAATATGTGGTTTAAGCTCCTCACAGGAAAGAGTAAGATGCTTGCATCACCAAAGGACACCTTTCCCGCACTTCCCTCTTCTAACTCTCCAGCAGTGCCAAAGACAGACCTTAGGTATTCCAAGTCATCCTTTATCCTTTCTGCCACATCCTCTTTTAGCTTTTTACCTTTACTAACTTCTTCGTCCAATTCTGAAAGTTTCACTCCAGAGTTGGCAAGATGTCTTTTCCAGACTTCTCTAAGTGCATACTCCCTTGCAGAACCTTTTAACGCACTGCCGGGAACAAAGGGAAAGCCTGTGTGAACTTCTCTCATTATAGGCAGGTCTACGTGAGACAGCCCCTGACCTGCTCCCACATGGAGAGGAGTTAAAACCTCAATTAGATAGGTTTTTCTTTTCATCCTTCCACCTCCAAAAGTATTCCACTATTCCATCCTCTTTGCAAAAAGTTTTCCAAATCCCAAAGCCTTTTCTTATCCTTACCCATCCTCTTTTTATAGTTAACCGTAGGAACGGACTCTATCTGACATATGGAACAACCCATCCCACCTCCATCCAAAGCAGACAGCAAAAGCACACTCCCCGGCTTTACCATCTCCAAAAAGGGCTTTCCAAAGCCAGAAACATACTCTATGCCAGCATTGAAAAACCAAAGCACTTCAAAACTCAAGTTTCCTATTTTCAAACTCTTTTTAAGACCACCTTCTATAAAGAGATGACTAAGGGCATAGAACTTGTAGAGCTTTCCCTTTTGTATGGATACGGGCTTTTCAAAAACCTTAAGGTCTTCACTATGCATGTAAGATACCCTTCTCTCTCCGCCGAGAAAGACCCTATTACCCCTTATGTCATTCCTTAAACCTTCCGCCAAAACCCCAATACGAGAACCCTCTGAAAACCTCAAAAAGTCTTGAGAGTATAAAAACCCATCCTTTGCAGTCCTTGTGTCCTTATCTATGCTTATACCAACCCTTTGCTCCTTTTGGATAAAGTCCCTAAGGCTACAGATAGAAAAGTCCCCTTGACCTTTCGCATATTTTGTAAAAAAGTCCTCAAGACTTATAAAGTATTCCCTTGCCTGCTCGTATGCACCTTCAACACCCGTAAGGAGAGGAATACCTCTTTTATTTAGCTTAAGTATCTTTATATTAGGCTTGTCTTCCTTTTTTCTTTCTTTTACCACGTCCGCAGGCAAAGGGATATACACCTTACCATCCTTATACAGAAAAACTCCGTAAACCCTTTCAAATATGTGGAAAAACCTCATTATAGGTGGTGGAAAGGCACTTTTTTGCACATGGGTTTCTCCTCCAGCAAAATGCCTAAGCCCGCCAAAACTCAAAACATCGTAAGGTTCAAACGCATACAGTTTCATCCTCTTCCTCCAACTTGGAGAAAAAGCGTGCTATGTAAAAGAGATGCTCTAAAGAGTTAAGGTCTTTCAAAAACCCAGCCTCTTCTAAATCTCCTATCAAAGCGGTAGCCTCTTCTTTTTTCAACTTACTCTTTCTGGCAAAAAGTCTTTTTAGTAAGGAAACCACTATAGGCTTATAAGAGTCCGCATCCTCTTTGAAAAGCCACAACTCCTCTCTGAGAGCATAAGGCATGTTTTGAGAGACTAAAGAGCCTTTGAAATACTCGGTTATCTTCTTAAAAAGTTGCAGGTCATTCCATTTAAGAACAACCCTTACAGGCTGAGAGTTTCTCACGATTACGCTTATGCATATCCTATCCCTTCCCTCTCGCTTGGCGAGTTTTTCCGCCTCCCTTAGCTCCTCAAGCAAGAACCTAAGGTTTTCACCTTCGTGTCCCACCACCAAGCCTGCACTTGTAGTAGCCTCTTCTAACTTAAGAGTTTTTGAGAAATCCCCTCTTATATTCTCCGCAAAGTCCAAAAGGCTTGTAGGATAGCCAACCGCCAGCACATCGTCTCCGCCCGCATACACAAGCTCCACACAGGGTTTTTTCCTCTGTGCCTTTTGATAGACACTCTTGGCATATTCAGAAAGCCCTTCTGAAAATCTCCTATGGAAGTCTTCACTTAGCTTTTCCTTTCTAAGCTCTTTCTTTAGCCCCAGCCATTTACCCATATTGTCCCCATCCATCATAAGGAGACCAAAGTAGGAGTTATCTGGCTTTTTATAGCCCGTTATCTTCTTGTCATAAAAGACCCCCTCAAGAAAATCAAGCAGTTCTTCGTAATGCTTTCTATCTTCCTGCTCTGCCTCTTCCATCATGGTTCTTACATCCTTCGGGTCAAGCCAATCCGCGCTTATATACTCTATTGGCATACTTTCCTTACCCAGCACAAGCCCCACCAAGTATTCCAGCCTGCTTATAACATCCCTATTTATACCCTTCCTCTTATCCTCTATTAGCCTATTTTTGAAAGGAGCCCATGCAAAGTCCTTTGTGGATGAAAAGCCCTTTTTGTCTAACCTCCCAACCTCTCCAAAGTATTCCATAGCAAACCTCTTTGTAAGACACACGCCACAGAGTTTTTCCCCACTTGACAAAAGCAGTTTCTTTTTCCTTCTCAAGCTCTCCCAATCTACAGCCAAGGCAGGACGCTCTCCACACAGGGTGCAACCATCCGGAAACTCCCCATTGTAGGTCTCCTCATCCACCCTACCCCTATACGCCCTAAAGCTCTTTTTAGCACCCAGAAATCTCTCCACAAGGTCGTAAGTGTATCCATAGTCCTCCGCATCTTCCACTTGACTTAGCTCCATAGTCTCAAGCCATTGCTTTTTATCTATAAAGTCCTTACACTCACAGAAACTCTCAAAGTATCCATCCACATGTTTTTCAAATTGAAGACGCTCCTTGGCAGATAAACCAAGAGATAGTATGACATGGTTGTATGTATCTTCCCAAGTTTTCTTAAAAACTTCTCTTAGCCTCTCACACAGGTCTTGTGTGCTTTTTATCACTATTCTGTTGGGATACCCCGCAAGCTCTGTGCTTTTAAGGTCGGGTGCATAAACAGGATACACCACATCTCCCAACCCCTCATTTCTTATGTATTCTATAAGCCTTTCTGTAAAATACGAAAGTAAAAAGCTGGAGTTAAAAAGGTCAAGGAGTTTTCTTGATTGAGATATAAAGCTCTGCACGGGAGAAAAGGTGAAGATGCATAGCTTCATACTTTTACCTCCACAAAGCCTACGCTCTTTAATCTTGAAACCGCATCTTCGAAATCCCTACGGAACTTTTCTTCAGAATAGGGAAGGTTTTCCCTGCCGGGTCTTCTCATTCCTAATATGTCCCAGTATTTACCCTTGGTTTGAAGTAGAAAGTTAGCACCCTCTGGAAGAAATCTGCATATAAAGGCAAGCACATAAAAACCATCTTCCTTTACAAGAAAGATAAAAGGAGAGCCTCTTCTTCTATCACCCCTTTCTTCGTTCTCTTGCCTTCTTTGAGTAAACCAGTTTAATTGAGCTTGAGGTCTTACTGGTTTATTGTTTTGCTGTCTTTTTTCAAGGCTTTTGCTTTGATACATTATTGGCAGACCAAACACATAGTTTTTCAATTCAATAGATTTAGGTATAGGCTTTGACCTTATGTATTGAGCTATACCCGTTTCGTATTCGTAGGTTCTGCTATCTCTTAGCCTCACCTTCCTATATAAGTTTCCAAGAAATCTTATGGCATCTTCCCAGTTATCAAAAGCCCTTTGATACCTAAGCACCCTTAGGTTATTCAAGTTAGGAAGCTCATTAAATCCAGAGCCCTTTTTAGGTATATCTTTGAAAATCTTGTCTTTACTTAGTATTTCAGACCAATAGTCTCTACTTAGGAGCCTTAGGTTTAGAGGTTCTTCTTTGCTTTTCATGTTTCCAAAGCCTTTTCTCGCCCGGTATCCTATACCACTAAAGTTAATCGCAAGACTTACAAGACTTCTTACAAGTTGCTCAGAAACTTCCTTAAAAATTACCTCCAAATAAAACTTAGAGCCAGAAGGGATACAAGTTCTCCCTCTTGCCCCCATACCAAGCATATATATTGGCTCTCTTCTATCCTTTAGTATATCAACGGTAGATACATGACCTTTTGTTCTTACCATTATCTTAGCGGTCTTTTCTTGAGAGCCAAAAAGCTCTGCCTCGTATTTAAATATTTCTTCACTATTACTGAGATAAGTTGCCAATATTACCCTCCACCACCATCTCAAAAGCCCAACAAAGCTGGCAGGTCTAAGCTCCGCCTGCTGTTGTGCATTACCTATAAAAGCAGGAGTAATAAATTCCAGCTCAAAGGTTAACCTTCTCATCCTTCTCCCTCACAAACCCTTTCGTATACACGGTCATCGTAAAGAAATCTCTCCACTACACTTCTCATCTCTTCCCTATACTTTAATAAAATCTCCCCGTTATCGCCCCTTCTGACAGCCACAATGTTGTTTTCCAAACCAGAATGTGCGTAAAAGTTTCTTTTAGCCCTATCATCTCTTAGTAAATCTCCTGTAAGAGCTTCTCTGAAGTTGTTATTAATTAGTCTTCCGTAAATTTCCCAATCTGTTCCAGCACGGACATTCCCGAGCCTGCCCATATCCATCTCAAGCATATCCACATTTACAGACAGTCCATAAGAGAGGTAAACTCTGCAAAACTTTTTCATATCCTTTATATTAAACTCCCTTTTACCCTCTGGCTCTATGCCAAGTGTTTGAAGGGTTTTGGATATATGGTAGTATAGTGCCAAAGAGTAAAAGACGGCAAACTTTTCTCCAATAGCCTCAGGTATTTTATATTCATAGTTTTTCACATCCTCCTTAAACTCTCCCGGGTCATACTCCTCTATGTATTTCTTCAAGAGTTTCTCCAATTCTTCTCTTATTCTCTCTGGAGTATCGTATCCAAAGGTTATAACTACGCCCGGTGCATTGTATTTTATGGCTCTGTAGGTTCTATAGTAGTTCTTTAGTATCCTCTCTGTGCTTTTGTCTAAGCAATGCTTCTTTGCAAAGCTCTCATCTGGTTTTTGTTTTATAGGCGTGTCAAACCAAACCTTTACCTCTATGCTTACATCATCGTATATCCTTGGTGTTTCCACTCCACGAAGTATAGGGTCTGAATACAAGAGCTTCGCCTCAATAGAACCAGTTGGAAAATGCATAAGTCTATCAAAGACCACAAGGTTTCTAAAGGCTTCTCTGAGAGCATCCATATAAACATTTAGTCCCTGAGAGATATCACAGTAATATATACCCTTGCCCTCTGAAAGATAAACCCTTAGAAGTTTAAGGAACATCCAAAACTTTATAAATTCAAAAGTCCCCCCAAAGTAGTAGCCATTTATATTTCCCAGACTTGGCATGGGAATAAGCCCAACCTCTTTGATATCCTGCTGTATCTGTTTATACTCTTCACTCCAATTTGTGGTATAGAGAGAGTGTGGCACAAAGGCATAGAGCTTTACGCTATTTTTGTAGAAGTCTTCTAAAACCTTACCCGGTATTATCTGAATTGTCTCATCCCCCTTGTATCCTCTATATTCAAATTCCACTACCCTTTTGCCAAGGATACCGCCATAGACCCAGAAAATGAAGCGATTCTTAGAGCCTGAGGAATGGACAATATCCTCTATTTTTACCTCCATCCCCATGGGGAATATTATAACTCCATTTTTTATAAAATCATGACAATTGGACTCCATATAATGGGTTAGCAACAGTTCAAAAGCGAGAAGTTTTAGCGATTTGCCAAGGTATTCCCATAAATTCTTGTAAGTGGTTCTGTTCCAGAGGAGCCTTCTATTATTCCCTTTGCCTGTATTACTATAGCCTTGATGAGAAAAAGAAAAAAGACAAGAGATACATAAACTTATAAAAGGCTAAGAGAGAGAATATTTAGCTTTTAGTAGCCTGTAAAAAAAGCTCAAAAGCCCCACCAGAGCTTGTAAAAACACAAGGCTGTAGCCCGTAGGAAGGTCAAGCCAAAAGGAAAGAGCTATAGCCAGAAAGCTCCAGAGACTTCCCCAAATCCATGCAAAGACAAGACCACGACCGAGGAGCAAGGAAACGAGGGCAGGAGAGACAAGCAAAGAAAACACCACAAGCACCCCTGCAAGTTTTACAGAGCTGGCAAGGGTTATGGAAAATAGAGCAAAAAAGGAAAGTTCATGAATCATACCACTTAGACGTTTTCTCAGGTACAGAAGAAACCCCAAAACCGTATACATGCCTGCGGTTTTTATTACCTCTTCCATACTAACAAAGAGAATATCGCTGGCGGTTAGTTTTTTTAGCTCTTCCATGCCATGAGCGGACATAGAAAGTAGCAAAACCGTCAAAGAAAAGCCCAAGGCATACAAAAGCCCGATAAAAGCCTCTGAGTATTCCTTAAGTTTTTGAGAAATAGCTATCAAAAAGCTGGCAAAAAGACCAAAAATTAGAGAAAAGGCATAGGTATATTCACCGTGAAAGACAATAAGAGATAAAGCAATGCCCACTCCAGAAAACTGTGCGACCGCTATGTCTGTGAAGATAATTCCCCTTTTTACTATCTCCCTTCCAAAGTAGGCATGAATACCCACAAGCACCACAGAGAGCAAAAAACTGGAAAGAAAAAGGTCAAGAATCATTGAGAGAGCCTCCTTAGGATTACATCGTAGAGGTCAAAGAGGTTTTTCACACCTTCAGAGCCTACATCGTTGGGAAGAACTACAACCTTTGCACCTATGCTGTCCGCCACCCTCTGTGCGGTTCTCATTTCGTTTTTCTTAGAGCCTTCAAGTATTACATACCTTACTCCTTGACCCTTTGAGCTTTGCACAAGGTTGTCTAAGTGCCTTGCAGTGGGTGGGATGCCGGGTAGAGGTTCAAGGTTGCCTACTGTTTGAATACCATAATGTTTAAACAAATAATTATAAGTCTTGTGCCACTGTATTACCTTTAGACCTCTGAGCTTTGAAAAGCCCTCGTCCCACTCTTTTAGCTTTGCGTCCCACCTTCTAAGAAAGTCTTCAAGGTTAGCGTTGTAAAAGGAACAATCTCTTGAGTTTAACTCGCACATTTTCTCTTTTATAGCCCTTGCAAGAATGGGTATGTTATGAGGGTCAAAGACATAGTGTGGGTTTCCTTCTGGATGCACGTCTCCCATCTCCCTTGAGACCCTCTCTGGCTTTTCAATTAGGTTTATGAACTGGGAAAGGTCCAAAAAGCCTTCTCTTCCGGGTTGGATTTTTGGATTGTTAGACTGCTGGAGAAGAGGTGGCAAAAATCCTATTTCAAGGCTTGCACCGTTTATAACCACAAGGTCTGCATCCCTCATACTTGCTATATGAGAGGGTCTTGGCACTACAAAGTGGAAATCCTCATCTGGGCGGGCTATCACATGCACTTTCACTTTGTCCTTTCCTATCTCCTTTACGAGCTCTCCTATCCACGGATAGGTTGCAACCACTTTAAGCTGGGCAAAGGCAAAGGAAAGGCTAAACAGTAGCAGAGCTAAAAGGCTCTTCATGACGCTTACCTCCTTTTAATATTGAACTTGTCAAGTTTTTTACCACCGGACTCCAAAAGCCTTTTGGCACTGAGGTATACCGCCATACCTACCACAACCGCAGAAGAACCTATGCAGGCAGGACAGTGTCCACATCCACAAGCAGACATATAGCCAAAGGCTCCTACAGAGGGAGCAAGTGGAAGGGTTTTTATAAGGGTTTTTTTAAGCATGACTCACCTCCCGTGGGATTATAATGAAAAACATGAAAATAACAAGAGAGCCCGAAACTTGCTTTGGTAAGTATGTAATCCAGGGAACGAGGATAATAGTTTCTGAACTTTTAGAAAACCTACCAGAGTATGAGAGTTGGTCTGAGTTAGTTTCAGAGTATCCAAGCCTCTCGGAATACACGGAAGAAGATTTGTATAACGCTCTTGTGTATATCCTTGGTGGGAGATGTGAAAGGAACATATTTATGTGCGTATACAACAGAAGAGCTGACTTTTGCAAGCGGTTGGCGTATAAGCTAAGAAGACTTGAGAGAAGAAAGACAAGACAAGAGCTCTCAAAACTTCTTCTAATGTTGTTGCGTAATGTAGAGCCGGAAGAAAAATCTATGGAATATAAATGGCTACGCAGATATAAGAGTTTTCTTAAAATAAAAACGGGTAGAGAAATAAAGAGGGTAAGAAGGAAGTTAGCCGAGCTAATACTCTTGGATTTACTGAGCTTAATAGAACCAAGTGATGACAGATATAAAAGTGCGTTAAGAATATGAAATCTTGCGTATTTCTTGATGAAAATATAACAAAGAGCTTTGAAGCTAAGCTTAGAAACGCTGGTTTTAATACATATAGACCACGAAAGGGGGCAAAGGATGAGGAAGTATTCCAAAGTTGTCTTGCAAAAGGTTGCATTCTTATAACAAAGGATAAAGATTTTTTGAGGGTAGACTACCCTAAATTGAAAGGCTTTGTATTGATTGAGGGAAAAGACAAACATATTGAGCGGTGTTTTGATTCTATCGTAAAACACATAAAAGTAGGCGTGAAAGTGAAAATAAAAGTAAGTAGTAATTGTAAAGTTTCTTGGAAACCTATATAGATTGAGTGAACTTTTAGATGTGCCTCTAAGAGACGAAAGACCTACAGAAGCCCTTATCTTTAAGAGGTTGGTAGAGTTAAAAATTCCAAGCGGATATGCGGTCATATTTCCTATAAATCTCGGGGGCAAAAACCCCCAACTTAGAGCCTTAGAAAGGATGAGCACCGTGAGCACCTATGGCGAAGTTAAACTGCAGGATGACTTCCTTGACTGGTTTTCTATTTTGACCCTCATAGAAGGCTCTGTTTTCTCCAACCTGTAGCCTTATGCGAGAAAACTCTGTGGGAGTATACTCCAACATGGCATAGTATGCAGGCAGGTTGTCTGGAGCCCCTACAGAGTTTCCTCCGACCTTTACGTCGTTTTTGTTTATGAGCTCGTATCTGACACCTGCCCTCCATTGCTTGTGAAACCTACCTACAAGTTGAGTGTAAAAGCCTGCCTGCTTTTTGCTTATATTTTCAGACACAAGACTTCCACCACTATCAAACCCATACTCTAAACCCTTCTGGTCTCTATACATGTATTCTCCCTGCAAGGCTACATACCTTACGCTGTCTATCTGATATCTGGCGGTAAGGTCAAGACCATAGAGCTTTGTTTTTACATCAAGCCCGTGGTCTCCGTGAGAGTTTCTGTGTTTGCCTTGAGCGTATGAAAGTCCTGTGAGGATAGAGAGGTTTCCTATATCAAAAGAGGTCTTTAGGTATCCCACATAGAGGTTTGGCACAGGTTTGTCTTCAAGCTCAAAAGTGTTGCCCGTATTTGGGTCAGTTATGGTAAAGCCCTTGTAGTTAAAGCTCTGCTCGTTTTCACCTTGGAGCACCTCTGCACCAAAGAGGAGATAAAAGGGTGTGGGTGCAAGCCATGTTATGCCTATACCCTTTTCTGTAAGACCATCATCCCCCAGAAAGACCTTATTTGGCAGTGGCACTGTTGCAAAGTCCCAAGTGTGTGGGTGTTGTGCGTTAAGCCTTCCAAAGCCACTTCTGAACTTACCCACCTTGAACTGAAAGCCCCCAGGCAAGCCCCTTGTAACCGCATAAGCCTCTTCTATATTCGCACCAAGCTCTGAGAAGGGTATGGTTGCATAAAGGTCAAAGTATGGGTCAACGGGTGCATAGAGGTATAGCTCGCCGTAGTTGAGGTTAAAGCCTCTCTTTTCGTTAAGCATGCCATGTCCATGTCCTTCTTCTCCATGTGGATGCCAAAGTTCGGGAATTTCAAGCTGTTTGTATTCCTTATCCTTTCTGTTTCTTGCTACCGCAGAAAAGTCCAATATAAAGGAAATGTCTGGCAGAAAGGCGGTCTGCCTGAAGGGAGAGACCTGATAAGCCCTTAGCCTTTCGTCAAACTTAGCCCTTAGCTGTAAGCTCCTGTCTGCAGGTGCTGGTTTTTCTGAAGGTTTTTCCTCAGGTTTTGCCTGCTGAGCTTTTTCCAAAGCCTGTATTTTCCTCTCAAGCTCTTGGATAAGTTTTCTTTGCTCCTCTAATTGAAACTTTAGGTCTTGAGAACCTTCCTGTGCAAAGGTAAAGCTAAATATTCCTCCAAGGAGCAATAAGGCTTTTCTCATGGCTATAACCTCCTTACAGTGTTATTACTTGCTCAACGCCTAATTGCTTGGCTTTCCCATATAGGTTTGGAAAGCATCCTATAGCTGCACCCTCTACCAGCTTGTCTGCAATGTTTCTCTCATAGCAACACTGGTCGCACCCCATAAGGAAGCCTATTTTGCCTTCCCTGAGGAGCTTGGCAAGCCTTTCACCTATGGGATTGCCCTTAACTAACACATAGTTATTGTCAAGAAAGAAAAACATTCCTACCACCTCTACAGGGTGTGCATCGTTCTCCAGCTGTGGGAGTATCATTCTCCCAAGTATGTAGCTGGCACTGTTTGGTGTGCTAAAGATATACAAAACTTTCATGGCAAGCACCTCCTTTGGTAGTTTTTAGATGTAAGGGGTCGGTAAGTCTCTAAGAGGTTGGAGGTGCTCGCCCGTAGGTGGTCTTTAAGATAGGTCTAAAGGATAAGGTTTGAGTGAAAGGTTCACTCTTTACAAATAAAGCTATAAGCCTAAACTTTACTGAAGGTTGATAGCTTGGAGCATCTGTTTGAAGGTGTTGGATTATACAGAGGGAACAGTCTATATGAAGCTCATGGTCTTCGTGATGGTGCTCCGCAAAGGCAAAGTCCGCAAAGAGCAGGAAGAGAACGCTTAGAAGGGAGACCAAGAGCCTCATATTGAAAGTGATTTTAACATTCATAATGTCAACTGTCAAGGCTCTCTTGAGTATATCTCCACCTGCTTTGTCTAAGATATAATTTATAAGGAGGGGAAGAAATGAGAGACAGGGACTATAACAAGGAACTGGTTAAGAGAGGAGAAATGCTAATTGACCTATCCCTTTTTGAAAGCCTGACCACTCCAGACGCAAAGCCAAAAAGAGGAAGACCATACACATATCCAAAACCACTCATATTACTACTCTTGCTTCTAAAAATTCTGGGACCGTTTCAAAATTTGTGTAAATTCTACAATACCTCGTAGCCTACCCTCAAAAGAATTATCAGCTGGGCATATATCCTCTTGCCTATCCAACTAGTGGCACCTTGACAACTGCTTGAGCCATCAGGTCTTTGAGTAGCTCACTGAACTCCTTGCGGTATTGTTCTACTTTCTCCTCGTTCAGCTGTTTCATGTTGACACCTCCTTACTTTATTTTTTTACACAATGGATGAAACAGTCCCCATTTGAAGTAGTTAAATAAGATGCCTCCCGCTGTCTAACATAATAATCTCTCCTGTCATGCTTTCCGCTTCAAGAAGGAATTCTGTAAGTTTGACCACATCTTTTATAGATACAGTTCTCTTGAGAGGAGTTTTGTTTACATACTCTTGCCACTTTTCCTCAGAAAAGTCTGGAGGTTTTACAGTGGGACCAAGAGCTATGGCGTTTACAAGCACATGAGGTGCAAACTCCTTGGCAAGAACTTTCACTGCGGTATGTAAAGCACCCTTTGCTAAAAAGTAAGCTAAGTAGTTTCTGTATGGCGTTGTGTTCGTAGCCCAATCACCAAAGGCAACTATTCTACCTTTTGTTTTACCTTCGTTTTTAAGCATATAAGGATAAACCTCTTTACACATCACCACAAAGGCTTGGGTTATGGGTTTAAAGTGATAGTCCAAGTCTTCTTCCTTTAGATTCCCAAGAGGCGTAGGTTCATAGGGGCTTGAGAGATGCAAAAGGGCGTCAACGCCACCGAGCAACTGCACAAGCTCCCTTGCTGACCTTTCCGCTTCTTGCCAAAGGCTTAAGTCCGCCTTGACCCCGTAAACTCTATCTCCAAAGGCTTCTCTTAACTCCTTGTAGACATGCTCAGAGCTTTTATAGACAAGACCTACACTCCAACCCTTTTCAAGAAGACTTTTAGCTATTTCATAACCTATCCTTCTCACACCCGTTATTATGGCTCTCTTCATGGCTATAATTATATGCGTGAGAAGCGTTCTTATAACTGCCACAGACACAGGCGTTGGCAAAACTTTTATAAGCTATAACTTAGTTTACGCCCTCAAAGAGAAAGGCATAAGGGTCGGCTATTTAAAGCCTGTTGAAACAGACGTCAAGGAAGTTCCTGCGGACGGTAGCCTTTTGGCTTCTCTCACAGGTCAAAGTCTTGAAGAAGCAGTCCCAGTAAGATACAAACTTCCCCTTTCTCCTTATGCTGGCATACTGGAAGAAGGAAAGGACTTCTCCCTTGATGCTTTGAAAGAGCATTATGAAAAACTCTTAGAAAAGTATGAATTTCTTGTGGTAGAAGGTGCAGGTGGAGTTGCAGTGCCTATAAAAAGAGACTACGATTATGCAAAACTCGCAAAGAATTGGAGATTAAAGACCATACTTGTTGCAAGAGCAGGTCTCGGAACAATAAACCATAGCTTCCTAAGTTGGTATTACATGAAGTCTATGGGTGTAGAGCCTTTTGCAATAGTTATGAATTGCTTTGAAGGTAAGGATATCTCCGAGAGGACAAACTCTCAGATAGTGGAGGAGTTAACGAGTGTAAAGGTTATAAAAATTCCAAAAATACAGGAGCTTTTACTACCTGTGGAATACAGGTCTTTACTTGCTGAGCTTGTCGGGTTCTAATCGGTAATAGAAGGCTACTCTTTCCACAAGTTCCTTGAAATAGGGTGCAGCCACCGTTCCTCCGTATGGGTCGGGTCCTCTTGGTCCGTCTACCATTATGCCTGCTATAAACTGTGGATTGTTTGCAGGAAAGTATCCTACAAAATAGGTAACCAAGTCTTCTCTTGAATATCTTCCTATCCTAAAATCAAACTTTTGAGAAGTTCCTGTTTTTCCTGCAATAGTAAAGTATTCAGAACGTGCTCTTTGGGCTGTTCCCTCTTCCACTACTTTTATAAGGTTGTTCTGCAACCATTTGAAGGTAGATGGTGAGAAAATATTTTCCCCGAGGACTTGTGTTGCCTCATCTAAAAATACTCGGGGTTTTACTATCCTGTTTGTAGCCAAGGCATTAAAGCTCACGCACAGATTCACAAGGTTTGAAGCTATACCTTGACCTATGCTTGCATAAAGAATATTTGCAGGATAGTTAAAGTTAGGTAGCTTAGGCTTTACTTCTCCCGGAAGAATATTAAACCTATCTGTCATATGTATTTTCTCCATGAGCTCTTCTACGTCCTTCTTTGAAAGGAAACGGGCAACTTTTATAGTTCCCACATTAGAGGACTTTATTAATACTTGCTCAAGGGTAAGTTTCCCCGAGGGTTTTACGTCTTTGACGTATCTACCAAAAACCTCTGTTTTACCGCCTTCCGTATCTATCCATATACCGGGCTTTATATAACCCTTCTGAAGTGCTTGTCCAATAAAAAAGGGCTTCATCACAGAGCCCGGTTCAAATAGGTCTGTAGCCACAAAGTTTCTTCTATGGGAAGCAGGGATTGTCTGATATTGGTTTGGGTCAAAAGTAGGGTAGTTTGCCACACCTAATATATCCCCTGTTTTTGTATCCATAAGTAATATGCCTACCCTGTCGGGGCTCCACTGTTTGACTATTTTGTCCCTTATATCTTCCAATATAGTTTGAACCCCGAGGTCTATGGTGAGCTGAACATCCTTAGATATCATGTCTTCAGATAGGGGGCTTACCGCCAGTCTTCCCAAATAGAAAAATCCCTTTATCTCCTTACCTTTCAAATCTTTGTTAAGCATATATTCGAGCCCTTCAAGTCCTTCTCCATCTATACCAACAAAACCTATAAGGTTGCTGGCAAGACTGCCGTGAGGATAAAGCCTTTTGTATTCTTCCTGCAGTCCAACAACCCTATCATTACCTGTATCCCTTATAACTGCTCTAAGATAAGGCATGTAAATCTTGTCTACGTGTCTTACGAGCCAAACAAACTTTTTGTCTGAGTTTAGTTTGTCTATTATGTCTTTTTCCCTTACATCTGGTAGTGCGGAAAGCCTCCTAACCAATTCTTCTTTGTTTTGCACTAAATGAGGGGAGGCAAAAACAGAAACAGTAGGAACACTTATGGCAAGGTCGTTTCCCCTTCTGTCTTTTATAGAACCTCTTGGTGTAGAAAGCCTTACCACAGAAGCCTTTGGAAACCTTTCTACTACCTTGTCCACATAGCCTTCTTTTCCTATTAGTTGTATGTATGCAAATCTTACGGTTATTACGGAAAAGCCTAAAAATATAAGGAAAGATATGAGAAGTATTTTCGTATTGCTACCTTTGAGATTTTGCATGGCTCGTAGCAAGCTCTACGAATTCCCTAAATACTCCCTTAGCGTCGTGGGGTCCTGGTGATGCTTCTGGATGATACTGGACGCAGAAAATTGGGAGATATTTATGTCTAAAGCCCTCAAGGGTTTCATCAAGAAGGTTTATATGAGTTATCTCCACGTCCCTTAGGCTTTCTGGGTCTACCACAAAATTGTGGTTCTGTGCAGTTATCTCTATATGCCCGTCTCTTAAGTCCTTTACTGGATGATTTCCACCGTGATGTCCAAACTTTAGCTTGTATGTTTTTCCTCCCAAGGCAAGACCTATTATTTGATGCCCCAAACATATACCCATTATGGGTAGCTTTTCCATGTATTTCCTCACAAGCCTTATCCCTTCTACTACCCTTTGTGGGTCTCCAGGTCCATTGGAGAGAAAAAGAGCATCTGGTTTTATTTCCTCTATCTTCTTTTCCACATGGCAAGGTGGGACTACTATAACTCTTGCTCCTTCTTGAGTTAGTCTACGCAGTATGTTTCTCTTTACTCCATAGTCCACGACCATTATTAAAGGTTTGTGGTTTTCCTTATGGATGTATCCCTCTCTAAGGTCCCAGTCTCCCTCTTTCCAGTAGTAGACTTCCTTAGTGGCTACCTCTTCAACTAAGTTCAATTCTGATATATCAGGAAGCTCTCTCGCTCTTTGCACGAGTTTTTTAGGGTCTTGTTCAACGGTGGATATGACTCCTTTGAGTGCACCCTTTTCCCTTATCCTTTTTACCAAGGCTCTTGTGTCTATACCCCATATACCCACTACCTGATTTTCCGCAAGGTATTCATGCAAACTCTTTGCAGCTCTCCAATTGCTGTATAAGAGAGATAGCTCCTTTATAACAAGCCCATTTACTTGAATTTTAGAAGACTCCACGTCCTCATAGTTTATACCGTAGTTCCCCATCTGAGTGTAGGTCATAACCACTATCTGTCCTCTGTAAGAGGGGTCTGTGAGGATTTCTTGATAGCCTGTCATAGAGGTGTTGAAAACTACCTCTCCTGTAGTTTCTCCTTCTGCACCAAAGGAATATCCTACAAAGTAGCTTCCATCTTCTAAGGCTAATATGGCTTCTTTCATGCTTTATATGTTAACACGGAGAGGGCGGGATTCGAACCCGCGGTAGGGCTGTTAACCCTACAACTCCTTAGCAGGGAGCCGCCTTCGGCCTCTCGGCCACCTCTCCTGCAAGAGAATAGTATAACCATAAAATACGGCTATTGCAAGCCAAAAGTGTTCAGCTTTACAGCCTTCTAAAGTGCACAGACAGAACTACTCAACTCACTATCAAACTACAACATAAAAGGAGTAAAACGATTTGAGACTATACCCTACATTTCAATGTAAGTAGATGCAGGGACTGTTTCAAAATTTGTGTAAATTATACCACACCTCATAGCCTACCCTCAAAAAGAATTATCAGCTGGGCATATATCATCTCCCAATCCCTCAAAGGCTTCTTCCACTTCTCCTCTAAGTCCATCGCTACCCCATAACAAACCTTCAGTAAAGCCTCATCCGTTGGAAATATCTTCTTGCCATATATCACCTTCCTTATCTTGCTGTTTATACTCTCCACAAAGTTTGTAGTCGCTAACATCCTCCTTATCTCATAAGGATACTTGTAAAAGGTCAATATATCCTCAAGGTCTCTTTCCCAGTCCTTCACTACCTGTGGATACTCTGCTTGGTATTCCCTCTTAAACCTCTCAAAGTTCTCCTTCGCTTGCGTCTGCGTGGAGG
>JAXSOH010000035.1:0-16279 GCA_037925805.1 Aquificaceae bacterium | reverse complement strand
TAATAAATCTATTTCTCGGTTTGGGGAGTTGAGGCGTATGTGGTATAGTATAAACAGGGGGTGGAATTTTGACAGAAGTTTAAAATTTGCATTGTTGGACAGAGCATTTTGTCTGCATACTTAGGGCTGGTATTCCCATGTTAAACGGTGCTCTACGAGCACTGCCGGGTGCAAAGGTAGGTTTCTTGGCTATAAAAAGAAACGAACAAACTCTCAAAGCAGAGCTTTTCTACAAAAGGCTACCATCTTTGGAAAACAAATACGTGGTTTTGTTTGACCCTATGCTGGCAACGGGAAGCACTCTTAACCTCGCCATAAGTGAGTTAAAACCTCTTAAGCCGAAAAAACTCATATCTTTAAACCTCGTTGCCTCACCAGAGGGGGTCAAAAGGGTAATCTCAGAACATCAAGATGTTGACCTTTATATCCTTAGCATAGATGAGGGGCTAAACCCCGCTGGCTACATAGTGCCAGGAGTTGGGGACATGGGTGATAGGCTCTTTACTGAAGGTCTTTAATATATTCTGTTGGATCAAGTGGGACGCCTTCCTTATTTCTAAGCTCAAACCTGAGAGCACAATCCTCAGAGTTATTCTTTTTACCAACCCTTGCTATAACCTGCCCCTTGTTTACCTTTTCTCCTCTTCTGACAAGGTTTGCTTCGTTGTAGGCATAAAGGGATATAAAACCGTCGTGCTCTACTATAACCATATTTCCATAAGCCTGTAGGTCTCCTCCGCTGTATATTACCCTACCTTCTTCAACAGCCCTTACAGGTGATGAGCATGGTGCTGATATTTCTATGCCTTTTGGCACTTTAATAACCTTACCTTCAACGGGCATGGGTATATTTAGAGCTTTTGGTGTGGAAGTGGTTGGTGTCTCCTTCTCTGGCTCTGCTAACACAGCCCTCTCTTCTCTTCTACTAACCTGCTGTTCTCTGTCTTGTGCTGGTTTCTCCACAGTTGTGGTTTCCCTTTTAGGAATCTTTACCTCTGTCCCAGCCTTCAGGAACTTACCCCTTAGCTCTGGGTTTAACCTTTCTATCTCCCCAAGTGGGATACCCGTAGCTTTAGCAACATCTCCCAACCTTCCACCCCTTTTGATTCTGTAAACTTCATAGGATTCTTCTCTTCTCTTCTTTTCCCCTGCTTTTTGAGTATCTTTAACAGGCACCTTTACCCTTGTCCCAGCTGGAAGCCATTTGCCCTTAAACTCTGGGTTGAGCCTCTCTAATTGGCTAAGTGGTACACCAGTTGCTTTTGCTACATGCTCCAGCTTTGCACCTTTCTTGACGGTATAAAGCTCATATTTCTCTCTTTGCTTATCCTGTTCTTCTGCCTTTGCCTTCAAACTACCCTTTGGCACCTTTACCTGTGTGCCTGGTTTTAGCCATGCATCTCTCAGCTCTGGGTTTAGCCTCTCTAATTCCCTGAGAGGAACACCCGTTGTCCTTGAAACATCCCCAAGCCTACCACCTTTCCTTACCGTATATATGTCGTATTCTCTGATCTGTGCACCTTTTGCGGAAGCACCTGCCCTTGCGGGAATCTTTAACTTCTGACCCTCCACTATCCTGTCATCCTTTAGGTTGTTAATCTCCCTTAGGCTTTTTACATCAACACCAAAGCTGTTCGCTATCTTTTGGAGGCTATCTCCCTTCTTTACTTCATATATAGCATACTTTTCTGTGGCTTTTTTCTGTGTATTTTTTTGGGGTATGCATATGGTTTGACCGGTTCTGAGCTTTCTCTCATCAATACCTCTGTTGGCAGACTTTAGACTGCTTATATCTATCCCTTCTCTCTTGGCTATCTTTTCCAGAGTGTCTCCTTCCCTCACCTTATAGTTTTTACACTCCAGAGCGAAGGAAAGGCTAAGGCTAATACCTAATAGTAAAATCCCTTTCTTCATAGCTTGATACCTCCTTAAGGACCTCCATACGGTCAACCCTTCCAGCAGGAGGACCTTCCCAAAGTTGTTTCAAAAAGTCCCAAACCACATCTCTGTCCCCTTGAACAAAAACCTCAACCCTTCCGTCAGGCAAGTTTTTAACCCAGCCAGAGAGACCGTAGCCCTGAGCCAATCTTTTTGTAAAAGCCCTATAGCCTACGCCCTGCACTATACCGCTAATGTATATTTTTAGAGCTATCATCCATAGAATTTTACATCATAAAAACTGAGTTGAAAAGTCAAGAGGATACATGGTATCATTAAGTAAGGCACAAACCCAGGAGGTGTTTCTGATGAAAATAGTTATACTTACAGCCTTGCTGTTTTTTTCTTATACTCTTGCTCAAGACTGCAAGGTTCAAGAAGGATACGCAAGTTGGTATGGCGGAAAGTTTCATGGTAGAAAAACCAGTTCAGGAGAAGTTTTTAATAAGCATAAGTTTACCGCCGCATCAAGAGATTACCCTTTTGGGACATATCTACTAGTTAAGAACCTCAGCAATGGTGAAGACGTGGTTGTGGTGGTCACGGACAGAGGACCAGCCAAAAAAAGTAGAGTGATAGACCTTTCAAAGTCTGCAGCTGAAAAGTTAAAAATGTTAAAACAAGGTGTGGTAAAAGTTCAGATAAGGCCTCTTTACTGTGCGATAGAAGGTGATGAGCTTAGCGAGGAATTTCACGAAGAGGTTATAAAGGACCTTCTTAACACTTTATGATGCTTCTGTTTGCCACAAGCGTTCCACAACCTCCAAGGGCATCTTTTCTGAACCTATTAGAAAGGGTGACCCTTATCCCATAAGACCTCAAAAGCAAGAAGGCTTTTTCATATTCCCAATCCTCTACATCTTTAAAGTCTTCTGCTGTTTGGTTATATCTCAGAAGAGTTGCACTCACTCCCAAAGATTTTACAAGCATGGCAAAATCCTTTAGCTCTTCTTCTGTATCATTTACTCCCCTAAGAAGCAAGTAAGCGAGGCTTATCTTTTTCCTCTTCCTCAAGGGCAGATTAGAAAGCTCTTCTCTTAGAGTTTGTATAAGATCTTCCAAACTACCAGCATAGGGAAGTAATCTTTTCCTCGTTTCTTCTTTCACAGAATGCACGGATATGCTAACTCCTCTATGAGGCAGGGCTAAAAGCTGTCTGAGTTTTTTAACTGGATATCCTGTTGTGTAGAAGCTCACCCTCAACCCCAGTCTCTTAAAGTTCCAAAAGGCTTTTTCTACCGCTTCCCAGTTCATAAGAGGCTCACCTATGCCAGCAAAGGCTATACCTTTTATTTCAAGCCTATCCTTCAAAAGCTCATATTGCAGTATTACCTCCTCCGCAGAAAGGTTTCTCAAAAGCCCATCTTTGCCCGAAAGACAGAAGGGGCAACCTATGGCACAACCTGCTTGAGTGGATACACAGAGGGTATCTCCCCTATAGTAGACCGCTTCAACTCTATTTCCATCATAAAGTTCAAAGAGGAATAGCCTGTTAAGACTACTGCTCAATTCCTGCAAGAGCCTCATTTTCCACAAAAGTCTTTCTGCAACAACCCCCACAAGCTTGGCAGTGCCTTAAAGCTCTGTCGTAGCCTTCTGGTAATATCTTTTGAAGGTCTATTTCCTTTCTTGAGTCCTCTAAAGCTAAGCTTATTTTCCAGCTAAGGGGGTCAACCTGCAGAACCTTGTAGACTTTGCCCTCATAGCACAGCTCACTTCCCGTTTCTGGAAGTATGGACTTTATGAGGTAGTTTTCCCTTTCAAAGACCAGGCAACACATAAGTCTTCCGCAAGGACCCGTAAACTTCTGAGGTGACAGGGGAAGGTTTTGCTCCTCTATATCGCGCAGGGACACAGATTGGAACTCTTCCTGAAACTTTACACAGCAGGGCATATCTCCGCACGCACCCATCCATCCAAGCATCTGCACCGCATCTCTTACTCCTACCTGTCTCATCTCTATCCTTTTTCTAAATACCTTTGCAAGGTCCTTCACAAGATTTCTAAAGTCCACTCTATGTTCAGAGATGTAATAAAAGAATATCCTACCCTTGTCCAAGGGTATGTAGGTCCTTATAAGCTTCATGTCCAGTCCGTGCTCTACTATTTTTTTCTTGCATAGGTCCATAGCCTCTTTGGCTTTTTCTTCGTTCTCCTTCATCTTCTGAATGTCTTCTTTTTTTGCTTTCCTGAGAAATATGGCTTTGTAGGGAGAGGGTTCTTTTGAAGTGCCAAGCACCTTTACTATCTCCTCTCCCTTTTCTGATTGAACCACAAGAAGCTCACCCCGCAACACATCCCTTTCCCATACACCTTCAACCTGAAGCACCTTGTTGGTGTCCTGAAACCTCGCCTTTATGTAAGACATTATTTACACCTCCTTTAAGCTGAAAAATTAAAAGGCTTAATCTTATACCCTTGCTTAAATATTCTAACCCCATGGATGCCTTGTCAAGAGATTGCTGATAAACTTCTTGGCTCGTTTCCAAATATTTCTTGTGAAGCAGGTTTATGATAACCTTTAGAAGTAGGGTTTGTCTTTCGTAGTCCCACTTTTCCACCTCAAGGGCTTTTTTGTATAGGGTAAGCGTATCTCCCTCAAGCAAAGCCTTTGCAGTATATATCAGCTCTTTGTCTTCCTTTAACTTCATTGCCATTTCAAGGCTTCCTTCAGAAAGTTCAATCAGCAGAGGGTCCTTTATTCCTGTCTTTTCTTTTAATTCTTCTTCGCTCAATGGTGGAACTTCAAGGAGGAAGCTACGGGATTTTATGGTGGGTAGAACTTTCTGAAGTGCGTTTGCTACCAGAAGAAAATGTGTATCCTCTGGAGGCTCTTCAAGAACCTTCAAAAGGGCATTCTGTGCCTGCAGGTTCATAGCATCCGCAGGTTCTATCAAAACCACCTTTCTTTTAGATAGGGCGGGTTTAAGATAAACAAAGTCTTTAACTCCTCTTATTTGGTCTATCCTTATCTCCGCCTTTTCGGGCTTGAGGTATACAAAGTCTGGATGGTCTCCTTGGAGGTATAGGTAAACTCTTTTCCCCTTTTTGTCCTCTCCGTAAAAGGCAAGCTCCTCTTCCTTTTTTTGCCTAAAATCTTGCATATGAAGGCATGACTGGCACTCTCCACAGGGTGGATATTTCTTCTCAAGGCACAAAAGAGAGCTTGCAAACTCAAAAGCCATATCCCTTTTCCCCACTCCCCTCTTTCCATACAGAAGAAGTGCTGGGGGCACACGCCTTTGGTAAAAGAGCTTACCTAAAAATTTTCTAAACCTGTCTCTCATATCATAAGCTCTTCTACAAACCTTATGTGATGTTTGCCCTGTTGGAACTCTCTGTTTGTGAGAATTCTCTTGTGAAATTCTATGTTTGTCTTTAGACCACTGCCGGATATTCTAAACTCCTCAAGAGCCCTCAATGACCTTTTTATAGCCTCTTCTCTTGTTTGCCCCCAGCATATGAGCTTGGCAAGAAGAGAATCGTAGTAAGGTGGCACAGAATAGCCACAGTATAGATGAGTATCCACCCTAACACCGTAGCCTCCGGGAATATATAGCTCTTCTACCTTGCCTGGTGACGGCAGAAAAGTGTTTGGGTCTTCTGCGTTTATTCTAAATTCTATGGCGTAGCCCCTTCTTGCTGGCTTTTGTATGTCTAATTTTTCACCCCTTGCTATCCTTATCTGCCACTCTACTAGGTCTATGCCATAGACCATCTCTGTGACAGGATGCTCTACCTGTATGCGTCCGTTCATCTCCATAAAGTAAAAATTGCCTTCTTGGTCCATGAGAAATTCCACTGTGCCCGCACCTTCGTAGTTTATTTCCCTGCAAAATTCTGCTACAAGGGTCTCAACTTCCTCCCTCTTTTCCTCTGTAAGGAACAAACTCGGGGCTTCCTCTATGAGCTTTTGGTGTCTTCTTTGGATGGAGCATTCTCTTTCTCCAAGGGTAAGCACATTTCCGTATTTGTCTGCGAGGACTTGAATTTCTATATGCTTGGGGTTTATGAGATACTTCTCAATGTATACCCTTCCGTCTCCAAAGGCTATCTCAGCTTCTTGTATGGCAAGGGGTAGTTTTTCTCTGAGCTCTCTTTCGTTATTGACAACCCTAATACCTCTTCCGCCTCCACCCGCAGCGGCTTTTATAACCACTGGATACCCAATTACACTAGCTGTCTCAAGAGCTTTCTGGAAGTCTACAGGACCATCACTGCCCGGCACAAGAGGAAGCCCAACCTTTTTAGCTATCTCCTTTGCCTTGACCTTGTCTCCTATAAGCTCAAGGGTTTCTGCGGAGGGTCCCACAAAAACTTTACCGCTTGCCCTAACTATTTCTGCAAATTTGGGGTTTTCTGATAAAAAGCCATAGCCCGGGTGCACCGCATCTGCGCCAAACACCTCGATAGCGGACATTATTCTGGGAATGTCTAAGTAGCTTTTTAGGGGCTCTGCTGGTCCTATACATACGCTTCTATCTGCCAGTTTAACATGCATGCTGTTTGCATCCCCCTCAGAATATATGGCTACGGTGTTTATATGCATCTCTCTACATGTCCTTATAACTCGAACCGCTATCTCACCTCTGTTGGCTATAAGAAGGCTCTGCATCAGGATTATTTTACACTCAAAAACTATACAATTTTCATATGTCTGGAAATGTTGTCCTTTGTATAACCGGAGCCAGTGGTGCCATATACGGTTATAGGCTTCTTCAGGTGCTCACTTCTATGGACTTTCATGTAGACCTTATAGTCTCCTCATCAGGATGGGTGGTCCTAAAGCAGGAGCTAGACCTGACTAAGGAACAGATCATCAAAGAGTTTCCCAAAGTAAGACTTATTCCAGAGAAGGCTATATCAGATAGGGTGGCAAGTGGTTCAAGACTTGTTCTTTACAAAGGTGTCTTAGTAGCACCCTGCTCCATGAGCACTCTCGCCCATGCGGCTTCTGGGACAAACCAGAACCTAATACATAGAGTATGCGAGGTTGCTTTAAAGGAAAGAGTTCCGCTTATTCTTTTGGTGCGAGAAGCACCCTACTCTTTGGTTCACCTTAAAAACATGCTTGAGGTTGCTCAGGCGGGTGCCACAATTGTGCCTGCAAGCCCGGGTTTTTATCACAGACCAAAAAGTATGGAGGAGCTTGTGGATTTTGTTGTAGGCAAGGTCTTAGACAGTCTAAGAGTTGAACACAGTCTCTACAGAAGGTGGAAGGGATAAACCCCCTTGACAATTTATAATACAAGACTAAAATAATTTTATAACAAAACCTTAAAGGAGGTGATTACCATGAGAAGAGGACTTATGCTTTGGAACCCATTTGTAGAGGTTGAACGCATAAGAAGGGAGTTTGATAGGCTACTTGAGGAGCTCATGCCAAGAGAAGAAGCTGAGAGGGTCTTTGCACCCGTGGTGGATGTGTATGAAACAGACCAAGATCTTGTGGTAAAGGCTGAGCTTCCCGGGGTGAAGAAGGAGAACTTGGAGGTATCCATAAGGGACAATGCCCTGTATATAAAGGGTGAGAAAAAGGAAGAGAAGGAAGAAAAGACCGAGACCTATCACAGAGTGGAAAGGGTCTACGGAAGGTTTGAAAGAACCATCCCCTTACCTACCGATATAAAGCTGGAATCTGCAAAGGCTGAGTTCAAGGATGGTGTGCTTGAGATAAGAATACCCAAAGCGGAGGGTGCAAAGGAAAAGAAGATTGAAATATTCTAAACTTCTTTGGGGGGCTGTCTTTTTACCACAGCCCCCAAGCCTTTAAGTTTTTCTTCAAGTTTTTCGTAGCCTCTATCAAGGTGGTGTATGTCTCTCACTACCGTTGTTCCGTCTGCCACAAGCCCAGCCAAAACAAGACTTGCGGAGGCTCTAAGGTCTGTGGAATATACCTCCGCCCCGTAGAGCTTCTTTACACCTCTAACTATTGCCACTCTATCCCTAACATGTATGTCCGCACCCATCCTCTGAAGCTCCGCCACATGCTGAAAGCGATTTTCGAAGATATTTTCCCTTATTTCTGAAACTCCATTGGCAAGACAACAAAGCACCATAAACTGAGCTTGCATATCTGTAGGAAATCCCGGATACTCTGCGGTGGATATGCTAAGAGGTTCAATGACACCGCCACCCTTTACCCTAAGACTGCTAAGGTTCAAAATATCAACGCTGGCACCTGCTTCTTTTAGCTTCTCTATGATGCTACCCAAGTGTTCAACCCTTATATTTTCAAGCACTATGTCTCCACCTGTTAAAAAACCAGCTACCATAAAAGTCCCAGCTTCAATCCTGTCAGGTATAACCCTGTGGCTAAACCCCTTCAGATACTCGTTACCTCTTACTATGGCTGTCCTGTCCTCTATGTGTATCTCTACGCCCATCTTCTTGAGGACTTCTACAAGGTCCATAACCTCTGGTTCAAGGGCTATGTTTCTTAGGATGCTCCTCTTCTCACATCTGCTAAGGAACATGAGTGCGTTTTCTGTGCCAGTTACCGTTATAACCTCAAAGGTGTATTCCACAGGCTTTAGGGTTTTTAGCTTCATGTCCACATAGCCGTGTCTAACTTCTATGTTCGCCCCTGCCTTCTCAAAAACTCTTAGATGTTGGTCTATAGACCTTACACCGATGGAGCACCCACCTGGTAAGGAAACAAGAGCCCTCCCAAACCTTGCCAACAAGGGTCCCATTACAAGAACGGATGCCCTCATACGCCTTACCACATCCTCAGGTGCCTTAAAGCTTCTTACCAGCTTAGGGTCAATTTTTACCTTCTCCCCCTCAACCTCTACATGAGCCCCAAGATGCTTGAGAAGTTCTAAGGTTGTTTTAGTGTCCAATAGCTCTGGCACGTTTTCTACAAAACAAGGTTCTGTGGTTAATATACTGGCAATCAGTATGGGTAAGGATGCGTTCTTTGAACCCGATATATTGACATTACCCCTGAGAGGCTTCCCGCCTTCTATAGTAAGGTATTCAGAAGTATATAATGTGGTGTTTTTCATCTTTCTTTATGATTATTTTAACCACATCCCCGCCCTTTGAATAGAAAATTTCAATGCCGTTATCCTCTTCCTTGTGAAAGGCTTGTTCCTCGGAATATATAACCACTATTCTCTCATCCTCTTCCAAAACGAGAGGTAGATCCTTCATATTCTAACCACCACGCAGGTAAGGGCTTCTTTTACCCCTTCCAAGGAATGTATTTTGCTTATCACGAGCCTGCCGAGTTCATCCTGATTTCTTACCTCTGCAAAAACGATTATATCGTAAGGACCTGTAACCACGTCTGCGGTCTTTATGCCTTCAAAGGTTGACAGAGCCAACATTATGGAGGGAATTTCCCTGGGGTCTGCCTTTATGAGCACGTAAGCCTTTATGGAGTATTCGCTCTCAAGTTCCATGAGCTCTGTTATAGACATAGGATAGCCTTCGCTCTGTGTTTGCATCTTCCACCTCCTGTAGGAATATTTTAACCAACTTCTTGGCAAGAGAGGGGTCTTTTCTTATTTCTTCCGCTGCAGAATGAATAAGCCTTCTTACTCTTGGTTCTCTCTCTTCCACTTCTTTCCACGCTCTCTTTATGCTTACTATATCTTTCTCAACCTTGAGAAACTCCAACCATTTCATAAACTTACTCACTTCATCCCATACTATTATCTCTCCCTTTTCCTTTTCCTTTAGCCTCTCTTTTAGGTTCTTCTCCGCAACTTCTTGCAGGTCATCTATATTGTATAGAAACACCTCATCCACCTCATTCACTTCAGGGTCAACATTTCTGGGGACAGATATATCTATGAAGAAAATGGGTTTGTAGTTTCTTTTCTTTATCGCCCTTTTGACCATTGACGTGTCTATGATAAACCTCTTGCTACCCGTTGAGACTATTACTATGTCAAAGTCGTGGAGGTGTTCAGATAGCTCTTCAAATCTGAGCACGTGCCCCTCAAGCTCCCTTGCCAGCTCCACAGCTCTCTCGTAGGTTCTATTAGTTATAAAAAGGTGTGCTTGAAGTTTTTTGAGATATTTTGCAGAAAGCTCAGCCATCTCACCCGCACCCACAAGAAGAACTTTTGTCTTTGCAAGGTTTCCGAATATCCTTTTGGCAAGTTCCACAGCCACATAACTTACAGATACTGCATTCTTGCTTATGCCAGTTTCTGTGCGAACCCTTTTAGCAGTTCTAAGAGCCTTCTCATATAGTCTATTGAGAATTTTACCGGTGCATTGCAGCTCCTTTGCTATTCTGTATGCCTCTTTAAATTGGCTTACTATCTGGGTTTCCCCCACTACCATGGACTCAAGCCCGCTTGCGACCTTGAAGACATGAGCAACCGCAAGAGCGTCCTCCAAAAAGAAAGAGTTCCTTCTAAGTCTTGTGTCCACACCTTTAAGTTGGAGAAGTTCAAGGATAAACCTATTCATAGGCTCATAATCTTCCGCAGCAGTGTAAACCTCTACCCTATTGCAGGTAGAAAGAAGTATCATTTCTCTTATTCCATTTATATTTTTAAGGGGTGGTAAAAGATAGTAAGCATCCTCCCTGCTACAAGCCAAAAGCTCCCTTTGTTCTACTGGGGCTGTTTTGAAGTTCACACCCCACACAAATATGCGATACATCATGTATAAATATATCATAGTTCCCCATCCCATAGAAAAATGTTCTGCAGGATGAGGAGAAATGCTAATCGTGTTAAGGTAAAAGGCTAAGTAGAAAGGAGCGTATCTCTAAGTTTTTTTACATCGTCCGTTGCTATGCCATCTACACCCCTTTCAAAAAGCTCCTTTGCCTTTTGTGGGTTGTTTACAGTCCAGGCAACCACCTTTAGCTTTAGCCTGTGAGCAAAGTCTACCGCCTTTTGAGTGGCAAGCCCATACTTGGGAAGAACAAACAGACAACCTAATCTCTTGGCATCTGGTATCATACCCGGTGGCTTTGAATAGACAAGACCAGTGGTTATTTTTCCCTTTAGCACCTCAAGGGCTTGAGGATAAAAACTTATTATGGCAGTCCCTTCCTCTGCCTTGTGCTCTAACACCTTTTTGTAAACCCCTTCCGCATCTTCTGGATGCTTTATCTCCAAAAACAAGCCTACCTTACCCTTTACCAACTCAAAGGCTTCCTCAAGCCTTGCAGGGCGATAGCCATTTTTTTGAACCTTTGCCACCTCTTCCCAGCTTGCATTCCTTATATTTAAGCCTACACCAAAAACCCTAAGCAGGTCATCCTCATGGCTTAACACAAAAACCCCATCCCTTGTCCTTTGTATATCCACCTCCACCACATCCGCACCAAGCTCAATGGCTTTCTGTATAGATTGCAAGGTGTTTTCCAGCTCAAGCTCAGGCACTCCTCTGTGTCCCACAAGAAAGGTTTTTAAAGTCTCAAATACACCCATAGTAGAATTTTAAGGCATGCATAAAGAACTTGAAGAAATACAGCTCCAGTGTGCCAAAAGAGTGATACAAAGAGATGACTTTGAAAAGATAGAGCTCATCGGTGGAATAGACCTAACCTTTGAAAGCATAAAGGAAAACCCAACCCGTGCTTGGGCATCCCTTGTAGTGATAAGGCTTTTAGACTTAGGGGTAGTATACCAAAAGGTGGTTGAGGGCGTAGTGGACTTTCCTTATATTCCCACCTTTCTTGCCTTTAGAGAACTTCCTCTAATGCTCAAGCTTTACCAAGAAGCAGAGCTAAAGCCAGATATATTTTTCATAGACGGTCAAGGTGTAGCACATCCTCGTACCTGTGGCATAGCATCCCACTTTGGAGTAGAAACGGGAACAGTAAGCGTTGGCGTTGCCAAAACACGCCTCTTTGGTTATGGGAAAGAGCCAGACAGAAAAAGAGGAAGCTATTCTTATCTAACCCACAGAGGGAAAGTGGTAGGAGCAATTTTGAGGACAAGGGATGGTGTAGAACCTGTTTATGTCTCCGTAGGACACAGAATAAGCCTAAAAACTGCCATTGACCTCGTCCTTAGAACATCCCTTTACCGCATACCAGAACCCACAAGACTTGCACACAATCTCTTGCAGAGGGTAAGAAAGGGTAATCTGTGATTTAATCTTTACAGAAGGTTTTAGGGTCTTATGGACCCTTGACATCTTGGCAGTTGAATAGGGTTTTTGCTCTTTGAAAGCAAGGGGGTAGTATTGACTAAAGAGGTTTGAAAGGTCTCTGTTTGTTAACTTCCACTTGGCGGTCTTTTCCTTTATGCTCTCTATACGCAGGCTTTCTAAGAGATGGTAAGGTAGAGACACAACGCTTTTCTTGTATTTCTGCCTTTTCTGAGCCTTGTCTTTCGTAGCTTATATTATGCCATATGACCGTATGACCATAACGCCGTAAAAACATAAATACGGTTTTACGGCAATACGGCGTATGCCTCAAAGCCTTGTCTCTCAATGGTTTAAATTTGACAATACCACACTCAACCTTGCAGGACCTGACACTTTTGGCAAACCACCTTCACTTGAGAGGGGTGCCCCCTTGACAAAAGGCTTGATATGTCTTATTATTCTTTATGTGGTGAGTTGAGGTTGCTAATCCACCGTGTGGAGTTGAAACTTATTTTTGTGAGACTATTTAAAATTAATATAGAAACTCCTTGGTTGCTAATCCACCGTGTGGAGTTGAAAGATTAGAAAGAAAAAACAAGAGACTTATTTAAGTCAAAGGCTATTAGAATAGACACCTACAAAAGACATGCCTTTTGTTAAGGCTTTTGATAAGCTTTTTAGGGAGAGGCGTTATGGTTATATTCAGAACGAATTAGAAGGGTTATATGTTCTTTGATTTCTTCCCAAAGGTGGTCTATTTGTGGGTTGGCTTCCTTCTCCGCATCTTCAAAGTAGGTCAAAGCCTTGAGAAAAATTCCGGGATTGTAGTTCTTATATTTATGTTTCAAGTCTTCAACTATAATACTAAGACTCATTTCGTTTCTGTTTATGAGAAACCAAAAGTCAAAGAAATCCTTCTTACTACCTCTTTGTGCTATGGCTATAGCCTTCATACACAGGATATCCCTGTCCTTTGCTAAGTATATACCTAAACCTTCTAAAAACTCTGGCTCTTCCAATAGTGGGTAAGGGTAGCTGAAAAAGGAAAACTTAACTCCTTCTATCAAAAATAGAAGAGTTCCTTCCTTGATAGACACTATTTCTGTTGGCAGGTTTGTAAGTTTCTCCGCAAGCAAACCAACATTGAACCTATAAGAAGGGAATGTAAAAAAGTCAAAATCTTCTGAATGTCTATGTCCATATCTGATAGCCAAAGCTGTTCCTCCTGCCAAGTAAAAGCCCTCAGTAAGGGATAATGATACTACCTTCTCTAAAGTTCTTTTCTGAATATCTCTTAAGCTCATCCTCAGAAACCTCTAAAACCACCTTCCAAAAACTCCTGTCCTTGCCATGAAACCTATGGAGATTGTTTAGAAATATCCTTTTTAACTCCTCTTTGCTAAAAAGCGGTGCAATCTCAAGAGGATTTGCATATAGCATAGCCCTTATCAAAAGCTCCTCCCTGCTCCTTTCTCCATCCCAAGAATATTTCTTAAGAAACTCTTCTTGAGTCATCTCTAATTAATATCTCCCTCCTTGACTCATTTGCAAGTTCAAAGTCTGTTCGTCAATTCACTGCATGGGCGATTAGGGTAAAAACCCCTCTGCCTCCTTTGGCAGTTTTACACCCTTTGGATAAACAAAAGGCTCATCCTCCATGTTTAAGTATGGCTCAACCACTTCCCAGAGGGTTTCTATCTCATCTCCTCTTATGAAAAGAGATTGGTCTCCTTCCACAATATCAAGGAGCAAGACCTCGTATGCATCCTCAAACTCTGAGGGAAACCTATACTCCATAAAAGTCTCCACTGGGCAAGCCATAAACCTGCCAGTGGGTGGTCTTAGTTCAAAGACTATTTGGAGCTTGCTCTCTGGTGCGGTCTGAAAGACTATTCTATTTTGGTGTGGCTTGCAGTCAAGGAGCTTGGTAAAGCTCTGTGGAACTTCCCTAAAGACTATCTCTATCTGGGTTAGCTTCTCGGAAAGGGCTTTTCCTGTCATTAGATAAAAGGGCACTCCGTGCCAGCGGAAGTTTTCTACCAAAACCTTGGCAAGCACAAAGGTCTCTGTTTTGGAGTTTTCCACGCCTATCTCCTGCCTATAGCCTTCGTATTGACCTCTTATAAGCCTTTGAATGCGTGTGTTTTTTAAGACCTTTACCTTTTCGTCCCTTATGAACTTCTCTGACATGTAGGCAGGTGGCTCCATGGCGGTAAAGGCAAGCATTTGGAGCATGTGGTTTTGTAGCATATCCCTTATAGCACCCACCTTGTCATAAAACTCTCCTCTTCCTTCCACTCCCACCTTCTCAAGGGCGTATATTTTCACATGCTCAATAAAATTCCTGTTCCATATGCCTTCAAAGATGGTATTGGAAAACCTCAAAGAAAAGATGTTTTGTATGGTATCCTTGCCAAGAAAGTGGTCTATGCGGTATATCTCCTCTTCTATGAAATACCTATGCAGGATATCGTTTAACCTCTTTGCGGACTTTAGGTCAAAACCAAAGGGCTTTTCTATAACTATCTTTCTTGGGTTTGTGTAGTTTCTTAGGAGCTTTCCAAGGTTTCTAATAGTATCCTCAAAAAGATATGGGCTAAGTGCAAGGAAAAAGATAAGCTCTTGACCCTTTAGGTTTTCTATGAGCTTTCCAAGCTCTGCGTATGAGTTCCAATCTCGTGCATCAAAGGGTAAAAAGTTGCATAGCTTTCCAAAGCCAGCGTCCAGTCTACAAACTACCTGCTCCCAATCTTCTCGCTTACTTCTTGCCAAGGAATACACCCTGTCAAGTCCACTTAGATAACCCTTTGCGTAAAGTCTTGAGAGTGCAGGAAAGAGTTTCTTTTTTGCAAGGTCTCCCGTCCCACCAAGAATAAAAAGAGAGAAACTTCTATTCATCTTTTTTCTTTACCTTATGTCTTCCAAACTCAAACCTAAGACCTGCCAAAAGCCTGTCTCTAAAGGAGTTATCTTGCCTTGAGCGAAAGCGAGCAAAGAGAGCCTCCGCAATAGTTGGCACTGGCACAGCCCTTCTTATGGCTTCCTCTACCGTCCAACGACCCTCTCCCGTGTCTTCCACATAAGGCTTAAGCTCTTGCAGGTCTCCAAAGTCTTCAAAGACCTTTTGAGTGAGTTCCATAAGCCAGCTACGAATAACACTACCCGTGTTGTATATGCGTGCAACCTCTCTCAGGTCATATTCAAAGCCACTTTCTTTGAGGAGCTCAAAACCCTCACCAATAGCCTGCATAAAGGCATACTCTATGCCGTTGTGAACCATCTTGGCAAAATGCCCCGCACCAGAAGAACCAAGATAGGCATAGCCCCTACCCTCATAGGATAGGTCTCTCAAAATTGGCTCAATCCTCTCAAAGGCAGACCTGTCCCCACCCACCATAAGGCAATATCCAAGCTCCTCACCATACACACCACCACTAACACCCACATCCAAAAAGTAAACACCTATATCCTTCAAAGCCTCCGCCCTTCTTTGAGAGTCTTTGTAAAAGCTGTTTCCACCATCCACCACTATGTCTCCCTCTTGCAAATGAGGCTTTATGTCCTCAAGGACCTTGTCCACCACCTCGTGAGGGACCATAAGCCATACTAACTTCTGCCCCCTAAGACCCTCAAGGCTTTCCAAAACTTCCATATAAGCCCTTGCCCTCTCCCTTGCCTCTGCACCCGCATCGTAGCCCGCTACTTTGTGCCCCTTTGAAAGGAGCTTTCTTGACATACCAAGCCCCATCCTCCCTAAGCCTATCATAAAGATGTTCATACTTTAAATTTTATCCATACCCAAACATAAGGTCAAGTATGCCCGCCTCTATTTGTATCTCCCATTCCCTATAGTCCTCATCCTTGTTTAACACCACCAGATAGCCATCTCTTTCAAGGTAGAGAATGAGTTTGGCAAGGTTAGCAAGACCGCATACCTTACCGCTCTTTAGACTGGTTATCTTTATAGTTGGCTGTGGCATCTCTGCCTCTTTGTAGATATTTAGCAGTTCGTCTTTGAGGTTATAGTGGAGCGTTTCAAAATCACACACTCAGAACCTCCTTGACCACTTCAGAATCTTTGAAAGGATATTTTACACCCTTTATTTCTTGATAGTCTTCGTGTCCTTTGCCTGCTATTAGGATAACATCCCCCTCCTGTGCCATGCTTATGGCAAGCTCTATTGCCTTTCTTCTGTCCTGCTCCACCAAGACCGCCCCCTTGTTTTCTATCCCACTCAATATATCCTCAATTATAGCCATCGGCTCTTCA
>JAXSOH010000034.1:0-16389 GCA_037925805.1 Aquificaceae bacterium | reverse complement strand
CAAGTCTTGCCAAGAAGTCCACTCTTAGCTCGGTAGATGGCAGGGATGTTGGCAATAGCTCTTTGATGGGGGCTGGAGAGAGGATTTTGCTGAGCCTATGGGGGACTTCCTCAAAGATGTCTCTGAGAGCTATATCTTTTGAGGGCACAGAGAGATTATATCATCAAACAACTTTCTCATCGTATCCCTTATGGTGAGCTCAAGGTTATAAATCCCCTATAGCTTGTAACTTGCGTTATAATAAGTTAACATGGTAGACATAAAGGTATACGGGGGACCAGATTGTAAGAGTTGTCAAGACCTTTATGAAGCTGTGAAAAAGCTTGTGGAGGAAGTTGGCTTGGAGGTAAGTCTGGAAAAAATAACAGACATAGAGGAAATAATAAACTTTAATGCCTTGCCAGTCCTAATGGTTAACGGGAAAATTCTACACATAGGCAAGCCTATACCCACTCCTGAAGCCCTTAGAGAAATCTTAACTAACATAAACCCTTAGCCCTTCTCCCTCTTCTACTTTTCCTATGACCCACACCCTTAAGCCCAAGTTCTCCGCTTCTTTCTTAAATGTTTCTTCCTTATCCTCTGGAAATGTAAAAAGCAAACCTCCTGAGGTTACAGGGTCTGCAAGCAACAAAAGTTGCCACCACTCAAGCCCTTCGTTTAGGGTCCTGTCCCTTGCAAAGTTGTAGTTATCAAGAGCACCTTTTGGATATATCTTCTGCCTTATTAGAAAAACAGACTCTTCGTATATGGGAACCTTAGAAAAGTCTATGGCAAGCCTTACCTTGGACTTTGTCGCTATGTTCATGGAATGACCCAAGAGACCAAAACCCGTCACATCAGTGCAGGCACTTGCCTCTACAGCCTTTGCAAGCTCAGAAGCCTTTTCGTTTAGCATAAGCATATATCCTATGGCATCGCCTATATCCCTCTCGCTAATCTTTCCTTCCTTTATCCCCTTCGTAAGCACACCCACACCCACAGGTTTTGTAAGAGCTATAAGGTCTCCAGGTTTAGCTCCTTCTTGGGTAAAGTATTTTCCCTTCTCGCATACACCCATAACAGCGAGACCGAATTTTGGCTCTTTGTCGTCAATAGTATGTCCACCCAGAAGAACAGTTCTTGCCTCTCTTAGCTTATCCGCACACCCCCTCATAACTTCCTTAAGAACATCTATCTCAAGGTCGCAGTTGTTAAAACCTACTATGGCTAAGGCATTTAAAGGCTTGCATCCCATAGCATAAACATCGCTCAAGGAATTAGCGGATGATATGGCACCCCAGAGGTATGGGTCGTTAAGTATGGGAGTTATGAAATCCACTGTATGGACAAAAACCTGCCCGCCGTAAGCGTAGACTCCCGCATCATCACCCACGCCCAGAAGGGTCCGCTCATCTACATATAGGTCTATACCCTTCACCAACTTCTCAAGGTCCGCCGGACCCAGCTTGCTCGCTCAACCAGAAGCCCTTACAAGCTTCAAAAGCTCCATAGTCTTATATCATAAAACAACTCCTTAGAGAGATAGTTTGAAATTTTCAAAGAACCCACAACTCATTCTTTGAAGAATGCAAAGGCTATCATGGTTTAAAATTTCTACTATGAAGGAGATACTAAAAAAGCTCTCTGAGTTTCAGAACCTTACAAAGGAAGAGGTCAGACAAGCCCTTGAGGACATAGTAGAAGGTAGAGCCACCGACGCCCAGATAGGTGCCTTTATTCTTGGCACAAAGATGAAGGGAGAAACGCCCGAGGAGATAGAAGGTTCTGCGAGCTTTTTCAGAGAAAAGGCAACAAGGGTTGAAATAACAGACAAGGAAAACCTGGTGGATACCTGTGGGACAGGTGGCGATATGTCAGAGACCTTCAATGTTTCCACTGCGGTTGCTTTTGTTTTAGCGGGTGCAGGTGTTAAGGTTGCCAAGCATGGCAATAGGTCTGTGTCTTCAAAGAGCGGTAGTGCGGACCTTTTAGAGTATCTCGGAGCAAAAATAGACCTCAATGCGGAGCAAGTAAAGAAAATGATAGAAGAGATAGGAATAGGCTTTATGTTTGCCCCTATGTTTCACCCTGCCATGAAAAGGGTTATAGGTCCAAGAAGGGAAGTAGGCTTGAGGTCCATATTTAACCTTGTGGGACCTCTTTCAAACCCAGCGGATGCAAGAAGACAGCTCCTTGGAGTTTTCTCTGACCAACTTGTGGACAAGGTAGCCTTTGCCCTAAAGGGTATGGGAATAAAAAGAGCCTTTGTGGTGCATGGGAAGGATGGCATGGACGAGGTATCCATAAGTGCACCTACGCGTATTGCGGAGTTAAGGGATGGTGAGGTCTTTTTGTATGATTTTCATCCAGAAGAGGTGGGCTTTAAGACTTATCCTATTGAATACATACGTGTATCTTCTGTAGATGAAAGCTCAAAAATGGTGCTTTCTGTGTTAAAGGGAGAGGTTTCACCTGCATACTACATGGTTTTATTAAATTCCATGTTTGGAATACTCGTTTCTGGAGCTACAGAGGACAGAAATACCGCCCTTGATATGGCAAAGGAATCCATCCACTCTGGGAAAGCCCACAAAAAACTGCAGGAGTTTATAGAGCTTTCAAGAAAGGTTTAATGATAAGCGTAGGTAAAGTAAGCTACTTAAACACTTTACCTCTTTTCTACCGCTGGGACACCTCCAAGGTGAGCTTGGTAGAAGGTCATCCCTCAGAGCTTGTTAAAAAACTTAGAGAAGGCCATATACAAGCTGGTATAGTCTCCTCTGTGGAGTTTTTGCTCCGTCCAGAAAACTACAGAGTTGTGCCCGATATATCCATATCCTCAAAAGAAAAGGCTTGCTCTGTCCTCATATTTTCTAAAAAGCCTCTTGAGTTTGTAGAGAGCCTATACCTCACTCCATCCTCTATGACATCCAAACTGCTTGCTCTATATGTAGTAAAGGAAGTATACAAAAACAGTCCAAGCATAGTTCAAGCCAAGGAGAATGCGGATGCTCTTATGCTAATAGGTGATGAAGCGGTAAGAGAAAAAGGCTCTAATAATTGGAAATATGTATATGACCTTGGTGAAGAGTGGTTTCGCCTTTATGGACTTCCCTTTGTCTTTGCCCTTTTCTTGGTAAGAAGAGATGCTCCTGAGTGGTTGGAAGGCTTCATATGGGAGCAGTGCAAAAGGTCAAAGGAGGAATTTTTCAAAGACCTAAGAGAAGGAAAACTTGAGGTTTACAGTTATGGGCAAGAATACCTCAAAGACTACTTTACCCTTTGCCTTGATTATGGACTTGACCAAAAGGCACGGAGGTCTCTGGAAATTTTTAAGGAAATCTTGACTAAGGAGAGCTTGTAGTCATAAGCTAAGAGACTACATATTGAACTTGTAGTTTGGAGAGGGGGCTGTTTCAAAATTTGTGTAAATTCTGCCATACTTCATAACATACCCTCAAAAAGAATTATTAGCTGGGCATATATCCTCTTGCCCATTCAACTCCTAACGCCTTACAATGGCTTGAGACATCAGGTCTTTGAGTAGCTTACTGAACTCCCTGCGGTATTGTTCTACTTTCTCCTTGCTTGGCTGTTTCATGTTAATGCCTCCTTACTTTATTTTTACACAATGGATGAAACAGTCCCATACTATGTGATAGAAGAGGTGCGTCCTTTGAGATACTACGATGGAGGTAATAAGGCGGACGTTTATGTGCGCGTAAGACAAAAGCCCGTATATTCTTCCCAAGAGCAGGTCTGGGAAGGTGTTTGGATTATGGAAAAGGAATATGGTGAATGGAAAATAGTAAGAACACCCGGAAGGAGGATAAGATGAAGGTGATTATCGCAATGCTATTTATGTTTATTGCGGTTTCAAAGGCGGAGCTTATAACCAGACTGCCAAGCACAGAAAAGGTTGTTACCATAACCTTGGATGCCTGTGAGACAAAAACACCCTCTTATATAGACTGGAAGATTGTAAAATACCTTGTGGAGAACCGTATACCCTTTACCTTGTTTGTTAACGGCAAATTTTTGCTAAGAAACTGGAAGGAGCTTGAAGCACTGCATCGCACAGGTCTTGTGAGCATACAAAACCACAGCATGAACCACTACCAGCACATGGAAAACTTAGACCAGGAAACCGTAATAAGAGAAGTTTTGGAAGCAGAGAAACTCATCCAAAAGCTAACTGGGAAAAGACCTATATACTTTAGATTTCCCGGCGGTAATTACGACGAGAGAACCTTAAGGGTTGTGGAAGGTCTTGGATACAAGGTTGTCCACTGGACTTTTCCAAGTGGTGACCCGGACAAAAGAATAACACCTGCAGTATTGTCAGAGCATGTTATAAGAAGTACTAAACCCGGAGCCATCCTTATATTCCATGCCAATGGCAGAGGCTATTCCACAGGCGAAGCCATGCCTGTTATAGTGGAAGAGTTACGAAAAAGAGGCTATAGGTTTGTAAGGCTTGAGGATTACATAAGGTAAAATTATAAACATGGACATAAAGACCCTTGAAAACTGGCTTTGGGAGTCCGCCTGTGTTATAAGGGGAGAGATAGAAGCCCCTAAATACAAGGACTATATACTACCTCTTATTTTTATAAAGAGGCTTTCTGATGTTTTTGAGGATGAGTTGTCAGAGCTGATGAAGACTTTCGGAGGCAAGGAAGAGGCGGAAGAAGCTCTAAGGAGATACCCATCTCTTGTAAGGTTTTATATACCAGAAATAGCTCGGTGGGAAAATATAAGAAAACAAAGCACGAACTTAGGGGAATATCTCACAAGGGTGGTAAGAGAAATAGCAAAACACAACCCAAAACTTCAAGGTGTGGTGGACATAGTGGACTTTAATGCAACTACCGCAGGACAGAGGATAATAAGCGACCAGAGCCTAAGAAGTCTGATAGATATTCTTTCCAGACACAGGCTTGGGCTAAGGGATGTAGAGCCAGACATTCTGGGAAGAGCCTATGAGTATCTCCTGCGTAAGTTTGCGGAGGGTTCTGGGCAGTCCGCAGGAGAGTTTTATACTCCAAAGGAAGTAGCCATGATGATGGCTTATATTGTGGACCCAAAGCCTGGAGAGGATGTATACGACCCCTGTTGTGGGTCTGGAGGGCTTCTTATAAAGTGTCAGCTTCGCTTTTTGGAAAAGTATGGGAAAGACCTAAAGACCGCACCCCTTAGGTTTTACGGTCAGGAAATAAACCATACCACCTACGCCATGGCAAAGATGAACGTGTTTATCCATGACATGGAAGCGGACATTGCCCTTGGAAATACAATGACAGACCCAGCCTTTATAAAGGATGGTATGAGGTTTGATGTGGTGGTTGCGAACCCCATGTGGAATCAAAAATTCCCCGAGAGCCTTTATGAAGAGGATAAATATGGAAGGTTTTCCTTTGGCTATCCACCAGGAAGCTCTGCGGACTGGGGCTGGGTTCAGCATATGTATGCAAGCCTCAAGGAAAAGGGTAGGATGGCGGTAGTCCTTGACACGGGTGCGGTCTCAAGAGGTAGTGGTGCAGAGGATAGAAACAGAGAAAGGGACATAAGAAAAGCCTTTGTAGAAGCAGACCTTATAGAAGCTATAATCCTCTTGCCAGAAAACCTCTTTTATAACACCACCGCCCCAGGTATAATAATGCTTATAAACAAGGACAAAGCAGAAAACAGAAAGTCAAAAATCCTCCTCATAGATATCTCTCAGCTTTATGAGAAGGGAAAACCCAAAAACTACCTACCAGAAAGCACTTTGCAAAAGGTATATGAACTTTATAGAGACTGGAAGGAGGAGGAAGGCATAAGTAAGATAATAAGCATAGAAGAAGCGAGGCTAAACGACTATAACCTAAGCCCGTCAAGGTATGTATCCAAAAACCACAGGGAGGAGGTATTGCCCTTAGAAGATGCCCTTATGGAGCTTATGGAAGCGGAAGAAGAACGCAAAGAGGCGAACAAAAGGCTATGGGATGTCATGGCAGGCTTGGGAGTTTATAAACCTTAAAGGGTTATAGTTTTCAACCAATTTGGTTTATTTTTAAACCTTTTAGGTTTATAATCCTCTATAATTTTTCTGCCACGGGCTTTGAGTTTTATAGGGAGTTGAATTTCAAAAACACAGAGCTGGGTATTTTGCTAATTGATTGAGAGTGGGAAGGAGAATATGTAAAAAGCCAAAAATTCATAACATAGGATTATGCTATAATCTCCTCGTGTCTTCAAAAGACATAGTTTTGAAAGATATTTTTGAAGAAGTCCCTTATAGGTTCAGTAAACTTATCTCGCCAGCACCTATAAAGGAACTACTGCCTACCAACCTGCCATCCACAGAGCTAAGGGTAGACTTCTTGGCAAAACTTGAAGATGAAAGCATACTGCATATGGAATTCCAATCCTTTAACGACCCTACTATGCCTTGGAGAATGCTACGCTATTATACATTAATCGCAGAAAAATACCAAACCCACAACATAAGGCAACTTCTCGTTTATGTGGGAAACAAAAAACTAAGGATGAAGTCAAAACTAAAGCTCAAAAACCTAACCTTTAGCTATGAAGTCCTTGACATAAGACAGATAGACTGCAAAGTGCTTTTAGAAAGCTCAGACCCCATGGATATACTGCTGGCGTGTCTTTGTAAAGTAGAGGATGAGGGTTATTTGATATACAGGATAATAAAGACTATGGAGGGTATGAGTGAAGAGGAGAGGAAGGAGTATTTTTTGAAAGCCTTGACATTAACGGAGCTAAGACCTAACTTAAGGATAAGGTTCACGGAGGAGGTTAGGCACATGCCTATAGTGGTCAGACCTGAGGATATAAAATTGCCAAAGAAAAAACTGAAAAAGGATATACTGTATAGGCTCGGGCTTGAAGAGGGTAAAAAAGAAGGTGAGATTATTGGTATTGAAAAGGGACTTTTGAAATCCTCACAAGAGATGGTTATAGCCATAATTGAGGGCAAACTTGGCTATGTGCCTGAGAAGATAGCAAATAGGATAAGGGAAATAAAAGATGTGGAGTTTCTGAGGTCTTTAGCCAAGAAGTTGGTTTCTACTTCTGAGGATTTTATGCAGGTTTTGGCTATTGAACTGAAAATTTCATAACCTAATTCAAAAACTCATAAGGATAAGGCTGTCTGAGGAGGTTAGGCACATGCCTATAGTGGTTAGACCTGAGGATATAAAATTGCCAAAAAGAAAGTTGAAAAAGGACGTTCTTTACAAGCTTGGGCTTGAGGAGGGTAAACAGATTGGACTTGAAGAGGGTAAACAGATTGGGCTTGAGGAGGGGCTATTGAGGTCTGCTCAGGAGATGGTGTTGACCCTTATAGAAGGTAGGCTTGGCTATGTGCCAGAGGGTGTAAGTGATAGGATAAGGTCTGTGAAAGATAGGGAATTTTTGCGTGCTTTGGCTAAAAGGTTGGTAGTTGCTGAATATTGAGAGTTTTGAAGGAAGAGCTTGGTATATAAAGCCAAGGTTTTATAATTTTCTGCTATGGGTTTTGAGTTTTACGAGGAGAGGGATTTCAAAGATACAGAGCTGGGTCCTTTGCCAGTTGATTGGGGTGTGGTGAGATTGGGGGAGGTATTTACTGAGGTTAACAGTGATTCCAGAAAGATTTTCATAGATAAGAAGTCTAGCTATAAACTTATAATGACAAAATTATATGCTAAAGGTATACAACTAAAATGCATAATAGAAGGTAGCAAAATAGCATCTAATGTAATGTTTTTAATAAAAAAAGATGATTTCATATTTTCAAAAATCAACATCAGAAAAGGGGCTTTTGATTTTGTTCCTGAGGAATTAGATGGTGCTGTTGTTTCTTCAGAACATCCAATTCTGAACCTTGATTTTTCTAAAGCTGATAAATCTTATATAAAATTCTATCTTTCACAACCACATACGTGGGAAGCTTTTAAAAAAGAAGCAAAGGGTTTTAGTGGTAAAGAAAGAGTTAAGGTTAGAGAATTTTTAAATATAACCATCCCCCTCCCACCCCTTGAAGAGCAAAAAGCCATAGCGGAGGTTTTGCGTAGCGTTCAGTCTGCGATAGAGAAGACCGAAGAGGTCATAAGGGCAACCAAGGAGCTGAAAAAATCCATGATGAAGCACCTATTTACCTATGGCTATGTGCCTGTGGATGAGACCGATAAGGTTAAACTGAAAGAAACAGAGATAGGGCTTATTCCAGAGCATTGGGAGGTGGTGAGATTGGGAGAGGTGGCGGAATATTATTTAGGTAGAACTCCTCCAAGAAAAGAACAAGAAAATTGGAGCAATCCTCAATACCCTTGGATTACCATATCAGATATGTCAGATTTTGGATATATCATAAACACAAAGGAGCGAATAAGTGAATACGCTCTGAAAAAATATTTTAATAGGATTTCGCAGGCTGGCACATTACTTATGAGTTTTAAGCTAACTATTGGCAGAACGTCTATACTTAAAATTGATGCTGTTCACAACGAAGCTATAATTTCAATATACCCAAAAGAAAATGAAATTGATAAAATGTTTTTATTTTACTATCTTCCCAATATAGATTATTCAAACTTTATGGACAAGGTTGTAAAGGGAAATACTCTTAATAAGCAAAAACTAAAAACCCTCCCCATCCCCCTCCCACCCCTTGAAGAGCAAAAAGCCATAGCGGAAGTCTTAAGAGCCATAGACGAGAAACTTCAAAAAGAGGAAGAGTATAAGAAAGCACTTCAGAACCTATTTAAGAGCCTACTTCACCACCTCATGAGCGGTAAGATAAGAGTGAGGAAAACACAAGATTAGCAAACTTACAGAGCAAGGGTTAAAATAACTATAAGGGAGAACTGCCATGAGCTTTACAGAAAGGAGGGCGGTTCAGGAGCCTCTTATAAAATACGCACAGCATGTGGGCTGGAAATACTTGAGCGTCGAAGAAGTCCAAAGCCTCAGGCTAAACAATACCAATTGTATCCTTGATAAGGTTTTTGTCCCCAAAATAATAGAGCTTAACCCCTTTTTATCCCAAGACCATGCGTATCAGATTATAAGAAAGCTCGAAGACCTGATACCAAATATAGAAGGAAACATGACCGCTTGGCAGTTTTTAAGGGGTGAGAAATCTCTCTACATAGAAAAAGAAAAGAGAGAAAGAAACATAAAGCTAATAGATACACAAAACATACACAGAAACACCTTTCATATTACAGAGGAGTTTACCTTTACAAACGGTTCAAAAACCATACGTCAAGATGTGGTCTTTTTCATAAACGGTATTCCTCTGGTCTTTGTGGAAGCCAAAGCACCCCACAAGGAAAACGCCATGGAAGAAGCCTTGGAGCAGGTTGGTAGATATCACAGAGACACGCCCGAGCTTTTGGTAGTTGAACAGGCTTTTGTGCTTACGCACTTGCTTGACTTTTTGTATGGTGCAACTTGGAGCTTGAGTGCAAGGAGTTTATATAAATGGAAGGACGAGAATGCCAAGACATACGAAGAACTTGTTAAGGCTTTCTTTAGACCTGAGAGGATTGTAAAGTTAATTACAGAATATATATTCTTTGCTCGTAGGGAAAGTGAGCTTCAGAAGGTTGTTCTCAGACCTCACCAGATGCGTGCAGTGGAAAAGGTTATCCAAAGGGCAAAGGACCCAGAGAAAAAGAGGGGTCTTGTATGGCATACGCAGGGGTCTGGAAAGACTTACACCATGATAATCACTGCAAAAAAGCTTTTAGAAAACCCCATTTTTGAAAACCCCACCGTGCTTATGTTAGTGGATAGGCTTGAGTTGGAAAGTCAGCTATTTACCAATCTTAGCTCTGTGGGTATTCAGGTTGAAGTTGCAGATTCAAAGAAAAGACTTAGAAAACTTCTCAAAGAGAACAGGAGAGGCATAATAGTCTCCACTATTCACAAGTTTGAAGGCATGCAAGCAAACATAAACACAAGGGAAAACATCTTTGTCCTAATTGACGAAGCCCACAGGACTACCTCTGGAGCTTTAGGTAATTATCTTATGGGTGCTTTGCCCAATGCTACCTTTATAGGTTTCACTGGGACACCCATAGACAAGGGTAGAAGCACCTTTGTTATCTTTGGAAGGGATGACCCACCTCATGGCTACCTTGATAAATACAGCATAGCTGAGTCTATTGCAGAAGGCACCACGTTGCCCCTACATTACAGCTTTGCACCCAGCGACCTTATGGTGGATGAAAAAACTCTTGAAGAGGAATTCCTAAACCTCAAGTATGCAGAAGGCTTAAGTGATGTGGAGGACCTTGATAGAATCCTTGAAAAAGCGGTAAAGCTAAAAACTCTCCTAAAAAGTCCAAGCAGGATAGAAGAGGTTGCCAAGTATGTGGTTGAACATTACAGAGATTATGTAGAGCCTCTTGGCTACAAGGCTTTTTTGGTAGTGGTAGACAGAGAAGCCTGTGCCTTGTATAAACAAGAGCTTGATAAATACCTGCCAGAGGAATACTCAAAGGTAGTATATAGCCCTCACCACTCAGACCCAGACTTTATGAGAAAATACCATCTTACAGAAGAGGAAGAAAAGCGTATTAGAAGAGCCTTTTTGAACCCAAAGGAAAACCCCAAGATACTCATAGTTACCAACAAATTGCTTACTGGCTTTGATGCTCCTTTGCTGTATTGTATGTATTTAGACAAACCCATGAGAGACCACGTGCTTTTGCAAACCATTGCAAGAGTAAACAGACCCTACCAAGACCAAGAAGGCAGGAGAAAACCCTCAGGTCTCATAGTGGACTTTGTGGGGATATTCTCAAAACTTGAAAAGGCTTTGGCTTTTGATTCTGCGGACATAGAGGGGGTAGTCCAAGACATCGAGAAACTAAAAGAGAGATTTGCTAAACTCATGTCTCTTGAAGGCTTTGACGAACTAAAGGCTATCCTTTCAGAAAACTATCTTTCTGAAGACAAGCTCATAGAGATAGCCCTCAAAGAATACAAGGAAGAGGATAAAAGAAAGGACTTTTATGAACTATACAAAGAGCTAACAGACATATACAACATCCTCTCACCAGACCCCTTTCTAAGACCTTACATGAGGAAGATGGAAAAAATAATAAGGCTATATAGGATACTGAGAAGCTATTACGACGGAAAAAGGAGCATAAGCAATGAATTAACCAAGAAATTAGAGGAGCTTGTAAAAAGCTACACAAAACAGGGAGAAATACAGCAAGCTACCAGTGTATACGAAATAAATCAGTATATCTTAGAAGAAATTGAAAAGAAAGGCGAGACTGACTTAGAAAAGGTCTACAACCTATCAACAGCCCTGAGGGAACTTTTTGAAAGGGAAAAGTCCAAAAAACCCTTTCTGGCTTCGTTAAAAGACAGACTAGAAAACATCATTGAAGAATACAGAAGAGGTCAAAAAAGCACGCAGGAGATACTCCGAGATATAGAGAATCTATACAAGGAGATTGAGGAATCTGAAAGAGAGATGAAAGAAAAGAATATGGATCCTCAGGTATACAGCCTTTACAGGTTTCTAAAAGAAGTAGGCTTTAAAAAGCCACAAGAAAAAGCACAAGAAGTGCAAAAAGCTATCTCAGAGTTTCCCCATTGGAAAAGGAGCTCAGAGCAAGAGAGACTATTAAAGAGAAGAATAGTCTCTTTACTTTCTGATGAAGGCAGAGAAAAGTCTTTAGATATAGCAATAAGACTGCTCGAAACCCTTAAAAGTTATGAGGGCTGAAGATTTTAAAGATAGAGTAAGGCTATGGGCTCAAAAGATAGGCGTTCTCCAAAAGCTCAGAAGCATACACATAAGACCCATGAAAAACAAACTGGCAAGTTGTTCAAGCAAAGGCACAATATCCTTTGACCCTTGTGTGCTTGACATGGATAGAGAAGAGTTAGACAAGGTGATAGTTCATGAACTTTTACATCTGAGGTATAGAAATCATGGGAGGATGTTTAAGGTTCTTTTGAAAACCTATCTTATGGAGGGTTTGTAAGGGGAGTGTTTCAAAATTTGTGTAAATTCTGCCATACTTCATAACATACCCTCAAAAAGAATTATTAGCTGAGACTATATCCTCTTGCCTATTCAACTCCTAACACCTTACAATGGCTTGAGTCATAAGGTCTTTGAGTAGCTAACTGAACTCCCTGCGGTATTGTTCTACTTTCTCCTTGCTTGGCTTTTTCATGTTAACACCTCCTTACTTTATTTTTACACAATGGATGAAACACTCCCAGATGGTGCAAAAAGATGACAAAAATATACTAATCGTAGGTGGTGCCAACAAGGAACAGATAATGCAGGCAGGCAGGTATCTCGCAGATGTAAGGCTCAACTTCAAAGCGGGTGCATATAAAACCTTTTTCTCCTTTGTAGCTCTCAGGGGGTATGTAGAAAAGGGTGAGTTTGACGCAGGACTAAGGCTCATAAGAAGCCCAATGGGGCTGTCCGCCTGTGGAAAGAACATGGCTTTGGCAGGTCCGATGGTAGCCCAGTGGGGAGACGACCTCAAGGCAGTTGTCAGACACAGAAACAACATCCTCTACAATGAGCTTCCAAAAGCCCTTGAGGCAAAGGATAAAGAAAAGGCGGTTAACCTCTGGAAGGAAGCCATGCTTACCTGCTACCAGTGCCACCAAGGCATAAACGTGCCACAGGTAAGAAGGTTCAAACCTATAGAGAGCATACACGCCAAACACCAGCAAATAGCAGAGAGCTTTGGTCTTGTAAAGGTTATTGGCACAGAAAAGTCCTGCATAGCCTGTCATGCGGGACCTACAACAATAAGAGGCTATAAGTAAGTTATACTTAACCTATACTTTGAGAGAGGTAAACCTTGCCATAACCACATCCCTGTTTGAAGAGGGGCTTTTTGATAAGATCGGTAGAAGTCTCATGGAGCATTTAAAACTTAGATTTGTAGTTCTTATAAAAGAGGAAGGAGACCCTGTGCTATATAAAGCCTACGGTTTGGAGGATGAGCTTAAAGAAAGGTTTATGGAAAAATACAAAGTGCCGAGAGGAGAAGAAATATACATTGAACCGGACGTTAGGGAGAACAAGGAATATAGCTGGCTTTTGGACCTCGGAGCTTACTCCCTTTGCTCCATCTCCTTAAGAGGACCAGAAGGTAAACTTTATTTTCTAAATCTGTATTCCCAAGAACCATATTATTTTGATGAAAAAGAAGTAAGGGGCATACTACACGAGCTCAAACATGACCTTGAGTTTGCTCTTAATAGAACTTACAACTGGAGAAAGGCCTTTATTATAAAAGACGCTTTAGATAAGTCAAGTGCTTGGCTTGTTGTAACCGATGAAACAGGCGTAATAACCTATGTAAACGAAACGGTAAGCAAGATATCAGGATACTCAAAAGAAGAGTTGTTGGGAAAGAAAACCAACATTTTAAAGTCGGGTTTTCACGATAGAGAATTCTACGAGGAGCTATGGAAAACCATAAAGTCGGGCAAAGAATTTCAAGCGGTTCTTGTAAATAGGAAAAAAAGTGGTGAGACCTTTTATTTAGAACAGCATATATATCCATTGAAGCTTCCCGGTGGCATTATAAGATATGTTTCCATAGGAAGAGATATAACACGAGAGTTAGAGCTTTCAGAGGAGGTGAATAGACTTGCCTTTACAGACCCAATGACCGGTCTTCTAAACAAAGATGGATTTGAGAGCATGGTGGAAGAAAGCCTCAATAAAGCATCAAAGGAAAGCTTTGCCTTTGTTATACTTGACTTATATGGCACTGGAAACATAAACAGAAACCTGGGAGTATCTGCAGGGGATAAGTATGTGCGAGCTTTTGGAGAGTTACTTAAGAGCGAGTTTAAAGATGCGAGCTATATTAGTAGGTTATATGGTGACAAGTTTGGTATGCTTATACCCATAAGTTCAGAAGAGGATGCTTACATATTGGAGGAGCGGTTATTAAAGCTTATGGATAGGTATGTGGACATTGGAGAGCTTACGCCTATATCCATTAACGCAGGAATTTCTCTTTATCCTAAGGATGGAGACAGTTTTAGCAAGCTGTATTCAAAGGTAAAAATCGCGCTCAAAAAGGCTAAAGAACTGGGAGAAGGTAGGATAGTAATCGCGGACGAAAGTATTGAGGAGAGGGTTCAAGACTTTGCTCTTGCCATGAGGCTGGTAAAGAATGCTGTTGAGGAGGAGCTCTTTGTCCTGTATTTCCAACCATACTTTGAAGTGGAAACCTTTGAACCTATTGGTGCTGAGTGTTTGGTAAGAATCATAGATAAAGAGGGTAAGGTGTATACGCCTGCACATTTTATAGATTACCTTGAAAGGAGTAGATACCTACGCAATTTTGAAGGTTGGCTTATAAGAGAAGCTGTAGAATCTGCAAAAAAACTTGGTTTAAAGCTGTCTATAAACCTATCTGCGAACACACTTAAGGACTTTGAGTTCGTCAAAACCCTCTTTACTACACTCCAGCTACCTTTAGTTATTGAAATAACTGAAAGAGGAATATTGGAGCTTGAAGGTAAAGTGCTTGAACTGCTTGAGACCTTGAGGAAAGAAAAGGGTGTAAAAATAGCAATGGATGACTTTGGAACGGGGTATTCCTCCCTTTCTCAACTCACACGGCTACCAGTGGACATACTGAAAATAGATATGTCCTTTGTGAGGAATATGATGGATAACAAAAGAATAAGAGCGATAGTAAGAAACACTATAGGACTTGCAAGAGACCTTGGTATTATGACCCTTGCAGAAGGAGTAGAAACTGAACCTCAACTTAGAATGCTTCAAGGTGTGGGATGCGATTTTGTCCAAGGTTATCTCTTTGCCAAGCCGATGAATATGGAGGATATGGTAAGATTTCTTGAGGAGCGTAGAAATAAAGCAGTAGGTGCCCTGCAGTGAAAAACATTGAGGAAAAGCTAAAGTCTTTAGGCTATGGCAGTTTTTACACATGGTATGACCCGCCGGGGACTTATTATGACTGGCATACGCATCCAGAGGATGAGGTGAGATACGTGCTTGAGGGTGAAATAACTATAGGGACTGAGGAAGGTGTGTATAGTCTGAAGGCTGGGGATATGTTAGAGGTAAAAGCAGGCACGAGGCACTGGGCAAGGACGGAGGAAGGGGTGAGATATATCTGTGGAAGTAGAAAGGGCTTTAGAGCTTCCTAACTCATGTCCTAAGTGGGGAGCTATGGCAAAAAGCTCCAATTCAAGGATGTTAAATTTCTCTGGATGGCTTACACAGCTTCCTTTATTACAGCCTTGACTATTAGGCATTTTCAATTGGGACTATGCGCGTAACCCCACTTGTGTTATAATATCTACCATGAAACTCAAGATAGACAGGGGAGAATTTTTGTCTGCCCTTCAGAAGGCGAAGAACGCCACGGAGAAGAAGTCCGCCCTGCCTATACTAAACAACTTCCTTCTTATTGCGGAGGATGGTTCTCTTAGTCTTAAGGCAACAGACCTTGAAAATTTTCTCTCTCTGCGTATATCTGCCGAAGTGGAAGAAGAAGGCAGAACTGCAGTCAACGCAGACAAACTCACTAATGTTATAAAGAGCCTCCCTGTTGCGGTTGCTTCCCTTGAACTACAGGAGGATAAGCTCACTGTAGGAGGAGGCAGGAGCACCTTTAGGCTTACCACTCTTGACCCAGAGGACTTTCCAGAGTTTCCTCAACCAGAAACCTCCACAGAGCTTCCTTCCGCAGACCTCATCAAGGCAATAGACAAAGTAGAATACGCTATATCAAAAGATGACGCCCGTTATGCCTTGCAAGGTCTCTATGTTCACGAAGTAAATGGAAAGACCCACTTTGTAGGCTCAGACGGACACAGGCTTGCCCTCTTTTGGAGGAATTCTCCTTTTCCCATGGAGCTTCTCATACCAAGAAAGAGCCTAAAGGTCATTCAAGGTCTTATGAAGGACTATATTGGTGTTGTCCAATCTGGAAAGGATGAGTCCTTTGCTCACTTTGTTGGAGAAGACTGGAGCTTGTCAGTAAGGCTCTTAGAGGGTGAATACCCAGACTACATGGTGGTCATACCCAGAAACTTTAACCATGAGGTGGTTGTTAATAAATCCGCTCTTCTTGAAAGTCTAAGGAGGTTATCCGCTATAGCGGAGTCTTCCGCCTTTCCTGTGAAGATTAGCTTTTCCGACCACGTTGCCCTTCTTGAAATATCAGACCCAGAGTATGGAGAGGGAAGGGATGAGGTGGATGTGGACTACACGGGTGAGCCTGTAGAGGTAGGTTTTAACGGCAAATACCTTATTGAATCCCTTGATAGTTTTGATGTGGATAGGGTGTGGATAAAGATTGTTGACCCAGATAGTGCGGTGGTTATTGAGTCCGATGACACAGAAAGTGACCCATACCTCTGCGTGGTTATGCC
>JAXSOH010000033.1:0-16745 GCA_037925805.1 Aquificaceae bacterium | reverse complement strand
GGCTTGGGCTTGAAGAAGGTAAGCAGATTGGATTTCACGAGGGTGAGATTATTGGTATTGAAAAGGGTAGAAAGATTGGACATGAGGAAGGGTTTTTAAGAGCATTGCAAGATACAGTGTTGACCGCTATAAGGGGCAAGCTTGGACGAGTTCCTGAAGGTGTGGAAGTAAGGGTGAAGGGCATAAGGGACAGGGAATATTTAAATGCCTTGATAGAGAAGTTAATAAACTCTGGAGATATTTTGGAGCTTTTGAGAGAAGAGAGACTTTTGAGTTGAGTTGTAATTGACAGAAAAGCAATATAGACAGCTTATTTAGGAAAGTAGGTTTATGAGAGGTATCTAACTTTATAATAACTTGCAACTTGCGTTATGATAATATGGTAAGGACTGCTGGGCAAAATATTTTAGGTAGATTATTTGTAATACAAAGGCATGATATAACAAACAGCCATGAGTGCATATATAAAGGAGACGCAAAATACACTGCTGTAGGAAACATGGTGCCTATACATGGCAAGTAGTAATTTAATTTTGTTAATTTCTCAAGGAGGAAAGGAATGATTGAAAGGTATACAAGAAAGGAAATGGGTCAAATATGGTCTGACCTCAACAAGTTTAAGCTTTGGCTCAAGGTGGAGCTTGCGGTATGTAAGGCATGGCACAAACTTGGAAAAATTCCAGATGAGGCTCTAAAAGAAATAGAAAAGAGAACCTTTGTAGACGAAAAGGTAGTGGAGAAGATATACCAGTATGAAAGGGTTTACAAACACGATGTGCTTGCCTTTGTTTCTGCCATAAACGAGCAGATTCAAGAGTATTCTCATTACTTTCATATGGGTCTTACCTCCTCTGATGTGGTGGATACTGCCCTCGCCTTACAGATTAGAGAAGCCCTTAGCCTGATACTTGAAGGTTTAGAGAAGGTGCTACAAAGGCTTAGGTCTCTTGCCATAGAGCATAAGAATACCCTAATGATGGGAAGGACGCATGGAGTTCACGCAGAGCCTATGACCCTTGGTCTCAAGTTTCTTAGCTGGTATGAGGAGATGAAAAGAAACAAAAAAAGACTTTTGCAAGCTCTTGAGGACATATCCTATGGTAAGCTCTCTGGTGCGGTGGGAACATACTCTAACCTTGACCCTAAGGTGGAAAGGCTTGCCCTTGAGGAGCTGGGACTTAAGGTAGAGCCTGTTTCCACTCAAGTAGTGCCAAGAGATAGGCATGCACAGGTTATGTATGCCCTTGCCTCTACCGCCTGTGCCCTTGAGAGGTTTGCAACAGAGATAAGGCATCTCCAGAGAACCGAACTGCTTGAGGTCTTAGAGCCCTTTGGAAAGGGTCAAAGAGGCTCATCCGCCATGCCTCACAAGAAAAACCCCATACACGCAGAAAGGTTGTGTGGTCTTGCACGCATAATAAGAGCAAACCTTCTGGTAGCTCTTGAGAATATTCCACTCTGGCACGAAAGGGACATATCTCACTCCTCTGCAGAACGTGTAATCCTGCCAGACTCCACTATAGCCCTTGACTATATGCTAAACCTCTTTCTTGAAATCCTTGAAGGTCTTGTGGTAAACCCAGAGAGAATGCTAAGAAACATGGAGCTTTCTCATGGTCTTTTTGCCTCTTCAAAGGTGCTTGTTAAACTCATGGAAAAAGGGGTCAATAGAGACAAGGCTTACGATATGGTTCAAAGGTGTGCCATGAGAAGCTGGGAAGAGGGTATAGCCTTTGAAAAAAGCCTTATAGAAGACCAAGAGGTCAGTGCCTTCCTTAGTCAAGAAGAGATAAGGCAAGCCTTAGACCCCTTGTCTTTCTTAAAACACATAGACCAAATCTACAAAAGGAGCTTAGATTAAAAAGAAAGGAGGAAAGCTTATGACAAAGCAAGAAATATACACCCTTCCAGATGAAAAGGGATACTTTGAAGAGTTTGGTGGAAGGTTCGTGCCAGAGACCCTCATGTATGCCCTTGAGGAGCTAACTGATGCCTACCTTAAACTCAAAGAAGACCCATCCTTTTGGGAAGAGTTAAACCACTACCTTAAAGACTTTGCAGGAAGACCCACACCCCTCTATTTTGCCAAGAGGCTAACCGACCATGTGGGTGGTGCAAAGATATACATAAAGCGGGAAGACCTTCTTCATACCGGCGCTCATAAGATAAACAACACACTTGGACAGGCTCTGCTTGCCAAGAGAATGGGAAAGAGGAGGATAATCGCAGAAACGGGTGCAGGACAGCACGGTGTGGCTACTGCAACCGCCTGTGCCTTACTTGGTCTTGAGTGCGTAGTCTATATGGGGGAGGAGGACGCAGAGCGTCAAAAACTCAATGTTTTTAGGATGAGACTGCTGGGTGCAGAAGTTCGCATCGTAAAGAGCGGTTCAAGAACCCTAAAGGATGCCATAAACGAAGCCCTAAGAGACTGGGTTACCAACGTGGAAACCACACACTACATTATAGGCTCTGTGGTGGGTCCTCATCCCTTTCCTATGATGGTAAGGGACTTTCAGAAGGTAATAGGCGAGGAGGCAAAGGCACAGATGCTGGAGCTTGAGGGCAGGCTTCCAGATGCGGTAGTTGCTTGTGTGGGTGGAGGCTCAAACGCCATGGGTATATTCTATCCCTTTATAGAGCACGAGGAGGTAAGACTAATAGGCGTAGAAGCTGGAGGTTTTGGACTGCATACAGGCAAGCACGCAAGCTCTATAAACGGTGGATCTGTGGGAGTTTTGCACGGCATGAAGTCCTACTTCTTGCAGGACGAAGAGGGACAAATCCAGTCCACCCACTCCATCTCAGCAGGTCTTGACTACCCAGGGGTTGGACCAGAACACGCATACCTTTTCAAAAGTGGTAGAGCCAAGTATGTCTATACCACCGACGAAGAAGCTCTTGAAGGCTTTAGGATACTCTCAAGGCTTGAAGGCATAATACCAGCCCTTGAGCCAGCCCATGCAGTTTCAAGGGTCATGGAAATAGCCAAAGAGCTTGGAAAAGACCACATAGTGCTTTTTAACCTTTCAGGAAGAGGCGATAAGGACATGCTTCATGTGGTGAGCCTTATCCATCCTTAGATTTGAGAACCTTCCTCTATTAAGGAGATTCCTACCACAATTGTTAAATTAACAACTTGACAGTGCTACTTTCATTCGTTATACTTTTCTTACATAGACTAAGTTGAGGAGGTGGAAAACATGAAAAAATTTCGTGCCCTCAAGGCTGTAGCACCCTTCTTGGTTCTGTCTGTGTCTGCCCTTTCTTGCGGTCCATCCGTATCCAAAATTGACCCCGCAAGCATGGTAAGAGAACAGGGAGAAAGGGAGCAGGTCCCAGACATCTGTAAAGCCATATACGACAACCCTCTACCAAGGGTTGCAGTGCTCAACTTTGCTAATAACACCACCTTTGGTTATGCCAATCTAGTTCAGTCAAGCATTCAAGCAAGAGCTCAAAGACAAACTACAGGTGGAGTCGCAGTAGGTTCTGGAGTTGCGGTATGGGGTTCTCAAACGCAGGCCCAGTTCCAAGCAGAGGGACAAAAGATAGAGCGTCAAGTAAACGCAAAGCTCGCTGAGAGTGTAGAAGAGGGTGTGATAGATGAGTTTGTGAACATGAAGGGAGCCAAGGTATTTACCAGAACTGACCTGCAGAAGGTTCTTCAAGAACAGAAATTCCAAATGTCAGGGCTTGTTGACGACAATACTGCTGTGCAAATAGGTAAACTTGCCGGTGTAAGATACGTTGTTACCGGTGCGGTCAATAATGTGGACCTAAAATGGGTTGACCTGGAAGACCTAAAGGGAGGTCTGCAAAAGCACTTAGGTGTGGCTGGTTCTGTCCTTGCGGTAGGAGCTGCAACCCAGGAAGGTTGGAACATAAGCGTTACTATAAGCGTAAGGATGATAGATGTGGAGACTGGAGAGATAATAACCTCTAAGCAAGTATCTGGAAGGCACATTATAGGAAAAACTCCGTACCCAAGCTACGACGCCTTAATAGGAGGAATAAAGAAGGCATCTGAAAAAGCTCTTGCAGACCTAAGGCCAGACTATTCAAAGCACTTCTCACCAAAGGGTTATATATACGAAGTGAGAAGGTCTCAGGATGGTAAAGTGAAAGTAGCTCTTACAAACATGGGAACACAACAAGGAGTTGACAAAGGGACAGTTCTATATGTATACACTTTGGAAGAGGTCCAAGACCCAATAAAGGGAACAAAGAAATGTGCTTTGTCAAAACTTCCCGTTGTTCTTAAGGTAAGTGACCAAGTTCAAGCAGAGCAATCTTGGGCTGTCATAGAGGGAGAGCCTCAAAACATCGCAAAAGTCAAGGTAGGTCAAATGGTTGAAAGAGAGCCTCTCAAAGGTCAAGGGGTGATTCAAAAGCTAGGTTACTAACATGAGAAAACTTTTAGCTTTACTATTGTTTGCCTATGCCTTTACCTATGCACAGGTTAAGTGCGTAAGCGTTGAGGGTGAAGCCAGTATAATGGGTAATGACGTGGCCTCTGCGAAGGCGGAGGCCTTTTCTAGAGCAAAATGGCAAGCTATAGAGCAGGTGGTGGGTGTCCAAATAAAGGCAGAGAGTGTAGTTCAGAACTTTTCTCTCCTTGATGATGCGGTAATAAAACAGATAGCCGGAGTTGTAAAGGACAGTAAGATAATAGCGGAAGAGAAAAAAGGTGATGTCTACGTAGTAAGAGCTAACGTTTGCGTAGAGCCAACTGCAGCCTCAAAGGCAGTTGAGCAGTTATCTTTGAATAATGCCATTTCTGTCTTGGTTATGAGAAAACTTGCCAGCGGGAGGTTTGAAGAAGCGTCTGGCTTTGTTGAATCTGTAATAGGAACATTGACTGACAGAGAATACAAGGTCTACGATATTACCGAGATAATGGGCGAAACAGATGCGGATAGGATTCTATCAAAAGGAGACAATATAAGCCTTAGGGGGCTTATGTATAGAAGTCTTTCCAATCTGGCTTTTGTTGGTGTTATTCAATATAGCACACCGGCTGCACCTGGTCAGGATGTAGGATACGGTGTTCGCATGCCTTTCTACATAGTAAACGCAAACTTGAACTACCGCATAGTAGCAAAGGAAACAAATACTGGAAAGGTGGTCGTTTTGGCATCTGGTAGCGAGAGGGCTCAAGGCAAGGCACTAAATGAAACGGAGGCTGTGATACAAGCGGAAAAGGAGCTTGCCTCTAAGATTTCACCTATGGTAGTGGAAAAGGTGAGTAGATATATAAAGGGACTATCCAAACCTGTAAGTGTAAAATTTGAAGGTGTAAAAGACTTAAGTCAAACCCTTGAGCTTAAATCTATGCTCCAAAACCTCGCATGGGTTACAGACGTAAAAGAGGCAGGACTTGGAGAATTTGTGGTTGGTTATCCAGAAAATACTCTGTACTTGGCTACAGCCCTTGAGCAAAGAGGTTATAAGGTCGTAAAATACTCGCCAAATAGTATAATCTTAGACAGGAGGTGAGCCATGAAAAGACTTATAACTCTATCGCTTTTCTTCGCCATAGCCTATCTTTTTTCCTGTGCTCCCAAGCAAACCGCAAAGTGCCCCGCTGGTGAATCAGAACAACAGTATGTGCTTGGAATGACTGCCCTTGAGAAGGAGGATGTAAACACAGCCTTAGAAAAGTTCAACAGAGCAAGCTTTTGCGATGAAAAAAGTTCAAAGGCTAACTCAGGAATGGCTATAGCTCATGCCATTAAGGCAAGCCAGCAAAAGGACCCAGGCTTTAGACAGGTTGAAGCAAAAAGAGTAGAAGATTATCTTGAAAAGGCAAAGAAACAGATTTCTTCTCCAGAAGACGAGTTTGACTACAAGCTGGCTATAATAAGGTCTTACACCTATATACAACCTAAAGATTGGCTTGAAAAAGTAGAAGATGCTTACGAAGATGCCAAAAAATTAAAAGTAGATGATAGAAAGCTCTCCTACTATCAGGGTAAAGAATCTGCAGACTACTTCATGGGACTTGCCTATATGAGTGCTTATGAGTTTTCTAAGGCGAGAGATAGATTTCAGGCGGTGCTTTCTGCCAAAAGAGACAGCAAATGGCACGAGCCGGCGGATAGAGCATGGAAACGTGTAGACAAAATAGTCAGAGCTCTGGGTGGCATAAGCGTTGGTGATGTAGCCAAGAGGATAGCAGTAAAAGATAGCGTAAGCAGGGCAGACCTTACTGCCTTGTTGGTTATAGAGGTAAAGGTAGATAAGCTCTTTGCAGGAAGAATACCTGTCCAGTCTCAGGTAGAGAAGATGCAGGCGGAATTCGTTCCTGCGGATGTCTTGAACCATCCATTTAAAAACGAGATAATAACCATACTAAAGTGGAAGGTAAGAGGGCTTGAGCCCATTTATGACCAAACCACAAAAGCCTACCTCTATAAACCTGACAACGTAGTCACGAGAGGAGAAATGGCTCTCATATTGGAAGATGTCCTTATAAAACTTACAGGAGATGAGTCCATAGCAAGGGCTTATCTGGGGCATGAGAGGTCTCCTTTCCCAGATATAAGACCTACATCTCCTATATACAATGCGGTTATGAGCGTAACTACAAGAGGTCTTATGGAACCAGAGCTATCTGGCGAGTTTAGGGCGGATAAGCCTGTTGACGGGGCGGAAGCCATACTTGCCATAAGGGTTCTAAAGCAAAGGATGAATATACAGTAAAGGAGGAGGTCATGAAGACAAAGAAAATGCTTGTCGCTTTGATGGTTGGAGCTTTGTTTGTTTCACCAGCAACGCTTGGTCAACAGCAACAGCAAGGAGTAGACCAAAAAGTCCAGCAAATGGGTATAAGCTTTGCTGCTGTAGAGGCATTTTTGAACAAGGAAAACCTGCAGATAACCCAAGGTCCAGAGCAAGCCTTTATGAATGGATACATACTTGTCATGGGTGAAGGTCTCCCATCTCCTAACGCAAGAACTCCTGGTCAAGAAAGACTTACCGCAGAAAGGGCTGCGACGGTTATGGCTTATCGTGCCTTGGCGGAGATGCTGGATGGTGTCGCAGTAGTAGGAGACACCGTGGTTAAAGATATGGAGCTTCAATATGATGTTGTAAGAGCCGCGGTTGCAGGCTTTGTAAAGGGTGCACAGGTAGTATACAAGCACTATGACCCTCAGGAAAAGGTGGCGACGGTTCTCCTAAAGGTGGGTATGCACGGACCTCAAGGTTTTGCCAGCCTTATGTATGATAAATTCCTCAAAGACCCTAACATAAAAAACTCAACCATTAAGGAACCTCCACAGATGACCACAAAACCCGTTCCGGTAGAGCAAAACTTTGATGGGCTTATAATAGATGCCAGCGGTCTTAACTTTAGACCTGCACTTCTTAATCGTATATTTAACACAAAGGGTGAGGCGGTTTACGACCCTTCAAAGATAAGCATGCAGATACTCAACGATTTTGGTTGTGGTGAGTATACCAACGATATAGAGAAAGCAAAACAAGTTCTTGAAAAACGCGGTGTTAAAAACCCTATGATAGTAAAAGCTACAGGGACAATGACAATATCAGACCTTGTGGTATCTGACGAAGATGCGGTGCGTATATATTCTGCAAATCAAAAGTCAGGTTTTCTAAACTCTGCAAAGGTAGCTTTTGTGTTAAGATAGTTTTTAAAACTGGAGGTAAAACATGAAGAAACTGCTTCCTCTTTTTCTTCTTTCTGGAACTGCTATGGCTGTGCCTCTTATGGAGTTAGACCTATCGGTGGGTATTATGCAACAAAAACCCTCAGGTTACCTACAATATAGAGGAGACAGGCTTGACTTGAAGAATACCTTAGGACTGGGTGATGAGACAAAACCTTTCGCAAGGCTAAAGTTTGAGCATCCAGTTCCATTAATACCAAACCTTTATGGCAGATACATACCTACTGAATTCACAGGAAACAAAACAATCACAAGCTCCATACGGTATGGGGATACAGTTTTTACAGGAAATATCCAGACTACTGTTAAATTAGACAAATACGACTTGGGTGTATACTACAACGTTCCCTTTGTTGGTTTGGCAACCGCAGGGCTACTTGACCCAGAGGTTGGTATAAATCTCAGATACATAGACTTTGAAGGCAAAGTTACAGGTGACTCAGGAGGTCAGAGAGTCACAAAAAGCAAGTCCGCAAGCTTGGCTGTCCCCATGCTATATGCTGGTTTGGCTGTAAATCTCCCCATTAAAGTTTCTCTTGTAGGCGAAGCAAGGGTAATAGGTTATCAAAGTAATGTTTATTACGACTGGAATGGAGAAATTAGGCTAAAGCCAGTAGGAATTCCTCTGATAGGACACTTTTATTTGGGAGCTGGATACAGGGAAGAGAAGCTAAAGCTGGATGATATTTCTGATATTTACTCAGATATAAAGGTTAAGGGTTTATATGGTGTTGTTGGTGTGAATTTCTAATTACTGAACATTAGAAAGGTCTTGAAAGGTGAGAAAGGTAGTGGCTGCTTTAGGGCTGTGCTTGGCTATTTCCTGTGCGCCCAAGGTCCAAACTACAGTACTCATGCCAGCTAATCATATGGAAGCATCACAGATAAAAACTGTGACAGTATTACCTTTTACTTTGGAAGATGGGTTTAGAAGAAGCAAAGAAAGTGTAGAGTTTGCTTCTCAAGTAGAAGCCGCCATCGCAAGTGTCATTATAGACGGTAAGCCATATTTCAAACTAATTGACAGGCTAACAATAAATAGAGTTATACAAGAACAAAAATTTAACATGAGTGGGTTAGTTAGTCAAGATGATGTAGCAAAGATAGGTAAACTTGTTGGTGCCAAGGGGGTTTATACTGGTGTTTTGCATCCAATCAAAAAAAGTCAGGAAAGTTATAGAGAAGAAAGAATAGAATGTAGAGAAAATAGGTGTATAACGAAATATGTAAGATGCACAACAAGAACATTGATTTTCAGCTTTACACCACGCTTGGTTGATGTAGAAACTGGGCGTGTTGTTTATTCAAGAACTATAAGCATAGATGTAGAAGATGATGGTTGTGATGATACACAACCTGCAACATCTTTTGAACAACTGGAAAACCATGCAAAAAGAATGGCTCTTGAGGAATTTATTAGGGATGTTGCACCCTATTATATAACTATGGAATTGGAACTGATGGATTCTAAAGATAATATCCAGTCAAAAGAGGATAAGGAGAAGTTCGGTTCTGCTTTGGACTTTGCTGAGAAGGGCAGAATGGACAGGGCTTGTAGCATGTGGGAAGAAATCTACGAGAGTAATAAAAACTCCATATCTTTGAACTATAACTTAGGAATATGCAAGGAGCTATCTGGAAAACCTGCAGAAGCCTTGAACTTTTACAAAAGGGCAGACCAACTTACCAAAAAACCAGATGAACTTATAAACAAAGCTCTGAAAAGGGCATTGGAACTATTAAAAAGACAAGAAAAGTTGAAAAAACAGATGGGTGCTACCTAATTTAGAAAGGTGAGGGATTAAAAATATACTGTAGTTTTTATAAGCTGGGAGGGAAGGCTCGGGAGTGTTTCATCCATTGTGTAAAGATAAAGTAAGGAGATGTTAACATGAAACAGCCAAGCAAGGAGAAAGTAGAACAATACCGTAGGGAGTTCAGTGAGCTACTCAAAGACCTTATGCCTCAAGCCGTTGTTGATAATTCTTTTTGAGGGTATGTTATGAAGTATGACAGAATTTACACAAATTTTGAAACAGTCCCGGAGGTTCTGCTTCTTTAAAGTTACTATATCCAAGAGAAGGGTCGGTGTTTATATTTTAATTAGAGGACAGCTATGCTTGTTAGGTTAAGCCTTGAAAACTTCTTCTTTATAAAAGGCGAAGAGCTATACTTTGACAGAGGGCTCAATGTTATAACTGGGGAGACTGGGACTGGAAAATCTCTTACCGTTTCCTCTTTGCTTTTCCTCATGGGGCGAGAGGGAGACTATCCAGAGGGGAGCTGTGTAGAGGTAGAGCTTGACCTTGGAGAGGAACAAGTTATCCTAAGAAGAGAGATCGTTAAGGGCAGGAGTAGGTATTATCTGAATGGAAGAGGTAGCACAAAGAGGGTGGTGGAAGAAGTCTTAAGCTCCAACCTGATTCTTCAAGGTCAAAACGACAGGACAAAAATCTTAAGGATGGACTTCCAAAGGGAGGTTTATGACCGCTTTGCAGGTTGCTTGGAACTAAGAAAGGTTGTAGAGAATATCTATGAGGAAGTCTTGGAGCTTGAGGAAAGGCTAAAAAACGTAAATCAAAGGAGAATTGGGAGAGAAGTGAGGAAAAGGCTTATATCTGAGGAGATAAGGCAGATAGAAGAGGCAGGACTAACACTAGAGGAATATGAGCTTGTAAAAAAGAGGCTTGAAGAGATAAACTTAGCGGAGAAGATAAACAAACTTGTGTTTCAAGGGCTGTCTAATATTGAAAAGTCTTTGGAAGGTCTAAGTGAATTAAAAAAAGCTCTAAGGGAACTATTCAATATGGGGGTTTTGCAAGACCGAACAACATCTTTTCAACTTCTTGAGGATTACCTTATAGACCTTGAAAGAGAGCTAAGGTCAAAGGCCATATCTTACAGCCAAGAGGAGCTTGACCAACTTAACGAAAGGGTTTACAAAGTGCAAAGGCTTGAGAGAAAATACAGAAGGGACTATAGGGATATATACGAGTATATGCTAAAGCTAAGAGAAGAGCTTCAGAAACTTCAAGAAGAAGAAGACACGGAGCTTTTAGAAAGGGAATTGAACCTAAAAAGAGAAGAGCTCTATAGACTATACGAGGAGCTCAGCAATAAAAGGCTTTTGGCAAAGGAAGAGTTTGAGAAAAAGGTAATGGAATACCTGAAAAGTATGGGGCTTGAGGGGGCGAGCTTTAAGGTTTTCTTTGAGAGAAAAGAGGGAAGGTATGGCAAAGAGCAGGTGAGGTTTCTCTTCTCTTCTTACGGAAGGGATGAAAGGGATATATCTGAAGTAGCATCTGGGGGTGAAATATCAAGGCTTTCTCTTGCTCTTTTTATGCTCTCTCCACCTGCACAGACCTATGTGTTAGACGAGGTAGACACGGGCATAAGCGGTAGAACTTCCATAAAACTTGCCAGGCTACTCAAGGAGCTTTCAAAGAAGACCCAGCTTATAGTCATAACCCACTCGCCTGCCATATCCGGTGCGTCGGACAAGCACTTTACTACAAAGAGGGAAACTGTGGGAGAGATTCCTCTCATTAGTATAGTAGAGCTTTCTGGGGAAGAAAAAATTGAGGAAATAGCCAGGCTTATGGGAACGGTAAACAGTAATACCTTAGAGGGAGCAAAAGAGCTTATAAAGGAGGTTTGCGGTGTTTGGGGAATTGCAGGAGCTAAAGGAGAAGATAAAACCTTACGTAGACAGAAGGCTATCTGAGTTCAAAGAGCTTGGAAAGACTGGAAAGACCACCTTTGACTTTAGACCCTTTGCCAACTACTCCTATGAGGCGGACATATTCTCTGAGCTCTGCTTTTGTCTTCTTACTGCCAACTCCTCAGCTCTTATGGGTATAAAACTGCAGAGCCTTATAGGAATAGAGGGCTTTAGGAGTATGAGCCTTGAAGAGCTTGAAAAGACCATATCTTCTGCGGGGCATCGTTTTGCTCGCCAAAGGGCGGAAAGAATAGTAAAAGCAAGGGAAAAGTTTGAAAGGGTTATGGAGCTTCTTTCTGGCTCAAAGGAGGGGAAGGCTATAAGAGACTTGCTGAGCGATACCTGTTCCAAATACAAGGTGGAAGGCTTTGCTCTTAAGGAGGCATCTCACTTCCTGAGAAACATAGGCTTTGAAGATGTGGCAATAGTGGACAGACATATTTTTAGATACCTTAAAGAAAAGGGTCTTCTGCCAGACTACAAAACCATTACAAGACGCATATACCTTGAGGCAGAGAGAGAACTTGAGGAAATATGCCAAAGGCTTGGAATGTCTCAAGGAGAGCTTGACTTGTATATTTTTTACCACAAAACGGGGAAGGTGTTAAAGTAGTATTAGAAACTACTATCTAACTGGACTTTTTCTTAGGTATAAAGTTCCAAGCTATCAACTTACTAGTAACTTTAATTTAGCATTACTCTATTTTGCTAAATATCTTATACATATTTTTAGCTCTATACATGTTTCTACTTGCTTCTTGCATCAATTCTTCTATAGTTTGCCCATGTTCTGGATAACAAGAAAAGCCAATGCTTAGAGTAATCTCAATATCTCCATGTGAAACTTTCACCTTGTTATAAAGTCTATCTATTACTTCAAGTAATTCAACACAGCTTGTTTCTGAAAGAAGGACAACAAAATCATCGCTGTTCCATCTCGCTATAACGTCAGAATCTCTAAGGTTATTTGAAAGATTTTTTGCTATCGACTTTAATACCTGATCTCCCGCAAGATGTCCATATTTATTGTTAACAAGATGCAAATCGTTCAAATCTATAAGTAAAATGCTAAACTTCTTACCATATCTTTTGGCTTTTTCTATCTCCTTTTTTAGGTATTCTTCGAAGAAATCCTTAGAGTAAACATCAGTAATAGGGTCCGTTAATGAAATCCTTTTTTCAGGGCTGTTTTCAAGCTTATTTTTGAACTTAAATATACTTAATACATTGGATGTATTTTTCAATGCATTGAATATATACAGAAGTATAGACGCTCCTATGATCATGTAAAAAATACTTTTTGCATAGGGAAGTGGGACAAGAGATAAGCCAACGAAGCATATTCCTACTGTTAAGGCGTATAAGTTCTTAGCAAATATGGAGAATAGTAAAATACCAATTCCTATTATGAGAAACGTCATTGATTCAATCACCATCTATGTCTTCCCCTCTTATAAGTCTTTGGGCGTAGTTTACACAGGCAAGCACCATAAACCACAGTGAATGGTTATTAGTATCTTTAAATTCTTCTTTCACCCATAAGCTTCCATCATCCTTTTTCACAAGCTTTATGTATTCAAAAGCCTTTAGGGCTAAGGTTTTGTTTGAGACTTTCTGAAGGACCCTCTCCTTTATGTCTTCAGGAAGTGGTAACTCTTCCATTCTCTTCCTCCTTAAAATAAAATGCGAAAAGTGGCATAACCCCAAAGTAAAATCTCCAAACCCTGTATTTATAATTATATCCAAGAAAAAAACTTCTTCCAGAGGGAGCTGGCAATTCAAAGTATGAGCCTGAGTATAGTTTTTCCCTTCCCTCTTCTAAGATCATAAGTAGGCAATTAGTTGGAGGAAGAATCTTAAGGGATGTTCCCTCTTTCCAAAAAAGGGTGGGCTTTCTGCTAAAGGAGATAATCGTCTCTCCTTTTTTAAGTTCTCGGAGAAAGTCTTCTTTGGTTTCTACTTTTTTGTTAGCTATAAGAAAGTTTCTCAGAATTCTAAAGCTGTGTGTATAGTTGGGAAACAAAAACCTTATGCCCACTTCCCTTATGTATACCTTTACATGATGGTCAAGACCGGCAACTATTGGGTTTTTTATATCCATATTCATATACATCAGAGCGTATCTTTTTATGTCCACAAGCCTTTTTAAAAAGTTCAAAGCCAAGTCTATAGAGATTAAAGACCTTAGAGCTATGTAAGGCAAAAGAAAGAAAAGGAGTATTTTTCTCTCAAGCAAAGCATCTTTTAGGTCTATTAGCTCAAAGAGATAATCCTCTGGCAGTGGAAGACGCCATTTGTATTTTTCCTTGAAGGGATGTGCTACCACTTTTAGGTCTCCCACTTCAAGAATGTCTCCAAGTATTCTGCCCTTTTCATCCGTAATCTTTACTTCCTTACCCGCTATTATGCTCTCATCCGCAAAGTATTTTATATGGTCGTTGTCGTGGTCTGTAACTATGAGAAAATCTATATCTTCTTCCTTTAAAGACCTTTTTATATCTTCTGGTTTTCCAAGGGAGTCGTAGGAAAACTGGGTGTGGATATGAAGCTCAAAGGAATAAAGGTATAGGGGTGGCAAGTCTGGAAGGTTTGATTTATTGATCTTCTCAACCCTTAAAAACCTTATGGGATAAAGCTCGGCAATCAGTATATATATGGCAAAGAGAAGGAGTGCCAAAAGTATGTATGTCATCCTACCTTTATCTTTAGTCTCACTTCTTCCATGGTTTCTTTGGCTATAGACCTTGCCTTTTCCGAGCCTTCTTCAAGGATATGGATAAGGAGCTCCCTGTCTTTGGCAACTTCTTGCCTCTTTTCTCTAAGAGGTTTAAGAAAGCCTTCAAGACCTTCAAGCATAATCTTTTTACAATCCACGCATCCGAGTTTCCCACTTTTGCAGTCTTTTTCTATTTCTTCCGTCCTTTCTGATGGGGAAAAAATCTTATGGTAGAAAAACACAGGGCATATCTCTGGTCTTCCGGGGTCTCCTTTTCTTAGCTTTTGGGGGTCTGTGTAAAAGCTCATGACCTTTTTCCTCACCTCTTCCTCATTGTCTGCGAAGTATATGGCATTGTTGTAAGATTTGCTCATCTTCCTTCCATCTGTGCCGAGAAGCCTTGGAGTCTCCGTGAGCATAGCTTGAGGTTCTGGAAAGGTTTCTCCGTATAGGTGATTAAACCTTCTTGCTATCTCCCTTGAGAGCTCTATGTGAGGTAGTTGGTCTTCTCCCACAGGAATTGCCTGAGCTTTGTATATGAGTATGTCCACTGCCTGAAGCACTGGGTAGCCTAAAAAGCCGTAAGTGTCTGTGTCGTAAAAGTCCCTTTTTGAAACATTCAGCTCTTTGAGCATGTCCTTATCCAGATAACCTTCAAAGAGAGCAGTTATAAGGGCATCGGACAGCATATCAAGAAGTAGTTCCTCAAAAGCTTCAAAATCCTCAACCTTGTAAGGGAGTTTTGCAATAAAGCTCTTTATATGGTCCCTAATACCGCCCTTAAACATAAGGCTAAGGTCTGCAATCCTAAGAAGGTTATACTTGGTATCCTTGTAAGTGGGGTTCCACTCAAGCCAGCTTTTTGGGGTTATCATGGAAAATATGAGTAAAAGCTCCGCATGTTCCTTTATCTTTGATTGTTGAAACACCACGCTCCTTTTGGGGTCAATGCCTAAGGTGAGCCAGTCTATTAGCATATCCTCTATGTTTTGGGGGATTTCATCCACCCTCTTGTAGCCTGTGGTAAGGGCATGCCAGTCTGCTACCATATAAAAGGTCTCGTGTTCCTCTTGGAGTTTTACCCAGTTTTTTATTACACCAAAGTAGTGTCCAAGGTGTAGCTTTCCCGTGGGTCTCATACCGCTTAGAACTCTCATAGTTTAAATATTAAAACACAGCTTACGATTATAATATTTATCATGGATATTCTTACAGTTGTAGGTATCGTGGGAGGGCTTGTGGCTCTTCTAATAGGTGCAATTCTGAAAGGTGCAAGTATTCTGTTCCTAATACAGCCAGCTGCCTTCGTTATAGTTGTCCCGACTACTCTCTTTGCAAGTCTTATAACCGTGCCCTTGGCGAAGTTTTCTCTGATAATAGAAGGGCTAAAGATAGCTTTTAAGGGTGCTGGCAATGAGATCCTTGAGACAAAAAACCAGCTTGTGGAGCTGGCAAATATTGTAAGGAAGGAGGGAATGCTTGCCCTTGAGACTCGTGCGGAGGAGATAGAAGACCCATTCCTCAGAAGAGCTATAGACCTTATGGTTCTTGGTGTGGACGAAAACGTGCTTGCGGAGAGCCTTGAGGCAGAGATAGCAAAGAAGGAAGAGGATTTTGAGATATCGGTGGAATACTGGAAAAACTCTGCAGAAAGTGCTCCTACCTTTGGGCTTGTGGGCGCGGTCTTTGGACTCATGAAAGCCTTAAAGAGCCTTGATAACGCACAAGAACTTGCCGCTGGAATATCCGCAGCTTTTGTGGCAACGGTCTACGGAATAACCTTTTCTTATCTTGTGTTTGGTCCTCTTTCAAAAAAAATCAAGATAAAGTCAAAGGAAGACATGCTAAGAATGTATATGATATTGGATGCTTGCAGGATGATGGTAAGAGGTGAAAACCCAAGGCTTATAGAGGAAAGACTCAACTCTTATGTTGAGGTGAAATAATGGCAAGGAAAAAGAAGTGTCCAGAAGAAGTATCAGAAAAATGGGCTATACCCTATGCGGACTTTCTTACGCTTCTTCTTTGTCTTTTCATAGCTCTCTTTGCTATGGCTCAGGCTGGTAAGCAAGCCGCTCTTGAATACGCTCAGGCTTTTGCAAGGGCCTTTGGCATGAGACTTGTCCCCTTTCAGGAAACCTTACCCAAACAGATACTCCAAGAACCAGTGCTAAAGAGGGCTGAGCCTACAGAAAGAGGTAGAAGGATTCAAAGGCAGCTTCAAGAACTTCAAGACATGCTAAAAAAAATGGGGGTAGAGGGTGATTTTAAAATAGCTTACGAAGCCATTGGCATAAAGCTTATACTTCAGGAAAGTTTACTTTTTGAGTCTGGAAGCGCAGATATAAAGCCAGAAACAAGACCAGTGCTTGACAAACTCTATGAAATAATCAAAGAGCTCCCAAACCCCGTTGAAGTGGAAGGGCATACAGACAGCATACCCATATCCACTGAAAGGTTTCCTTCCAACTGGGAGCTTTCCTCAGCAAGGTCTGGGACTATAGTTAGGTATTTCATAGCAAGGGGTATAAATCCAGAGAGGTTAAAAGCTTCTGGTTACGCAGACACCAGACCTATAGCCTCTAACGCCACTCCCGAGGGCAGAGCCCAAAAC
>JAXSOH010000032.1:0-17517 GCA_037925805.1 Aquificaceae bacterium | reverse complement strand
AAAATGCAACACTGTCCCTGTTATAGTATAATAGATAGATTTATTAAGATGTTGCAACTCCCCACGGGTCAGATAAAAATGCAACCCTACTTTTAAAGTCCTTGAAAGACAAGGATTAGAATAGGCTCTTTTTTGACTTTTGACATGATAAATATCATAAATATGCATCCAGCCCTTGAGTATCAAGGCTTATACACGAAGTTGTTGATACACCTTGTTCCAAGACACATAAGAAAACTGAAAATCTCAAAAACTCCTAAAAGCCTTGCAAAACAGCCCAAAGTTAGGGGTAGGTAACGTCTCAAAAACTCTGTCTTATGCATAAAATTTTGAGACGAGTATCATTTGCAACAAGTCAAAAGTCAGAAAGACCCCGTGGAGTTTTTACAAAAGACACACCCTATTCAACTGCCAAGATATCACGGGAGCAAAAGCCCCCGAAAGCCTACTCTATACGATTATAGCATAACCTAAAATATTATCGCTGTCAAGAAGTAGTCAGATATCAGAATAAGCATGGATGAAGTCACTACGCTATTGGTAGTAGCCCTTCCCACGCCTTCTGTTCCTCCCTTTGTGTAGTATCCAAAATAACAACTAACCGCAGAAATAATAAAGCCAAAAAAGACCGACTTGTATAGTCCGCCGATAAAGTCATAAAGCTCTGCAATGTCTTTCATTTTCTCCCAGAAGAGGTATTCATTTACTCCAAAAAGTTTTACTGCCACAAACCAGCCACCGATTATGCCAGAGATGTCCGCAATTAACACAAGCATAGGGACACCTACGATACCTGCAAAGAGCCTTGGAGACACAAGGTAGCTCTTTGGGTTTATTCCCATCACCTCAAGGGCATCTATCTGCTCTGTTATCCTCATTGTGCCTATGTTGGCAGTCATGGCAGAGCCTACCCTTGCAACTACCATAAGGGATGCAAGCACTGGTGCAAGCTCCCTTCCCATGGATATGGCAACTACCGCACCTATGAGAAACTCCGCATTAAAACGGTGAAAGGTGCTATAGGTCTGAAGGGCTATAACGCCACCAGAGAAAAGAGAAGTTATCACAGCCACAGGTATAGTCTCTGATGCCAAATAGGCAAGTTGTTTAAAAAAATGCCTTGCCTTTGGTGGTTTTCTAAAGAGGTAATACAGACCCCAAAGGGTAAGAAGTGTAGCTCTTCCTACCTCCTCAAAAATTTTTAACATGTTTAATATAGCTTTCAAACCTCTCTCTTATCTCCTCCATAAAGTCTCCACCCAGTTTTTCAAGCAGGGCATCTGCGAGCACTATGGCAAGCATAGCTTCTCCCACTACGGATGCAGCAGGCACTGCCACCACATCGCTTCTTTCCTTTCCAGCCTTTACCTCTTCCTTGGTGTTTATGTCTACACTTCTAAGAGGTTTTGTCAAGGTTGGTATGGGTTTCATAACACACCTAACTACAATAGGCATACCGTTGGTTATGCCTCCCTCTGTCCCACCAAGGTTGTTGCTGTATCTAAAATACCCTTCTGTCTCCGACCAACCTATTTCGTCATGAACCTCAGAGCCAAAACGCTCTCCGCTTTCAAATCCAAGCCCTATCTCCACACCCTTTATTGCCTGCACGCTCATCATAGCCTGAGCTATCCTGCCATCTATACGCTTGTCCCATTGAATATGACTTCCAAGACCAGGAGGAACGCCCACCGCAAAGACTTCAAAAACACCACCAAGGCTCTCTCCCTTCCCCTTTGCCTCGTCTATTGTCCTTCTAAACTTCTCATCCTTTGTGGGGTCTGGGAAACGCACCTCGGAGAGTTCTGCAAGTTGATGCCTTCTCAAGAGGTCTTGCTCCTCTATGGGAGGCTTTACCTTTCCTATGCTGAGCACATAGCTACCTATTTTTATACCAAACTCTTCAAGAAACCTTTTGCAAACCGCCCCAACCGCAACCCTTGCAGCGGTTTCTCTGGCGGATGCTCTTTCAAGGATGTTCCTTAGGTCTTTTTGGTTATACTTTATGCCACCCACCAAGTCCGCATGACCCGGGCGAGGTCTCACAAAGGGCACAACGCTCTCTGGTTGCTCACCTTCGTATGCCATCTTTTCCTGCCAATTTTCCCAGTCCCTGTTCCATATAACCATACTTATGGGACTACCCAAAGTTTTGCCAAAACGCACACCAGAGAGAAACTCCACCCTGTCGCTTTCTATCTTCATCCTCCCTCCTCTGCCATAGCCTCTTTGTCTTCTTTGAAGCTCTTTGTTTATATACTCGGAGGAAAGCTCAAGGTTTGCAGGAACACCCTCAAGGATGCAAACTAACGCCTTCCCGTGGGATTCTCCTGCGGTAAGAAACCTAATAGGCATCAGCCTCTTACAGAAACTGCCTTTACTACCTTACCCGCTTTTAGACACTTGGTGCAGACATATACTCTTTTTACAGTTCCATCCTCAAGAACAATCTTGACTTTCTGAAGGTTCGGCTTAAAGGTCCTTGAGTTTTGCTCTGCAGAGAAGGTTACGCTCTTTCCAAACTTGGTAGTCTTTCCACAAACATAACACCTTGCCATCTTTGACCTCCTTCAAAAGGACAATATTATAAACTATGTGCCAAACTCCCAAGAGGATAGATATTTTACCTGCTCTGGTGTTAGTTGGTCTATTTCCACTCCCATGCTCCTTAGCTTCAAAGAAGCCACCTCTCTGTCTATCTCCTCTGGCACTCTATAGACATCTTTTTTGAGGTCTTGGTGGTTTTTGAGGATATACTCCGCAGAGAGAGCTTGGTTGGCAAAGCTCATATCCATCACTGAAGCAGGATGACCCTCCGCACTGGCGAGGTTTACAAGCCTTCCTTGTGCCAAAAGGTATATCCTCCTTCCATCCCTTAGCTGATATTCCTCCACAAAGGGTCTAATTTCTCTCTTTTGGACACTTAGGCTTTCAAGGGCAGGTATGTCTATTTCCACGTTGAAGTGTCCTGAGTTGGAGACAATGGCACCATCCTTCATAAGCTCAAAGTGTTCTCCTCTTATGACGGAGGTGTTTCCTGTAACTGTTACAAAAAAGTCTGCCAGTTTGCAGGCTTCCTGCATAGGCATAACCAAAAAGCCGTCCATCTTTGCCTCAAGTGCCTTTATTGGGTCTACCTCGCAGACTATAACCGTTGCTCCCATGCCTCTTGCTCTTTGGGCTACACCTTTGCCACACCATCCATAGCCTGCAACCACAAAGTAAGAACCTGCTATAAGCCTGTTGGTAGCTCTCATTATGGCATCTATGGTGGACTGACCTGTGCCATATCGGTTGTCAAACATATGCTTGGTATAGGCATCGTTTACCGCTATTATGGGAAACTGCAAAACTCCCTGCTGAGCCATAGCCCTCAATCTTATAACTCCCGTGGTGGTCTCTTCCATTCCTCCGTATACCTTCTTTGCAAGCTCGGGAGACTCCCTATGAAGTGTGGATATAAGGTCTGCACCATCGTCTATAACTATATGTGGCTCTCTGTTTATGACCTCTCTGAGGTGCATATAATAGGTGTCTGTATCCTCTCCCTTTATGGCAAAAACTGGAATGCCATAGTATTTTACCAGTGCGGATGCGGTATCATCTTGAGTAGAAAGGGGGTTTGAGGCTGTCAAAAAGACCTCTGCACCACCTTCTTTTAGCGTTATGGCAAGGTTTGCGGTCTCTGTGGTAACATGAAGACATGCGGATATGCGTATACCTTTAAAGGGTTTTTCTTTGGAAAACCTCTCCCTTATGCTTCTGAGGACTGGCATATCCCTCTCTGCCCATTCAATCCTGTTTTTGCCGAGCTCTGCAAGGCTTAGGTCTTTTACGTGATATTCCATTTTGAACCTCCTAATCCTTATTGATAAAGCATATTATCGCCCTTCCTTTTAAGAAGAAGCTAAATTATAACCTATGGTGATAGGGTGATCTCCCTTCTTTAAGGAGTTCCCAAACACCATTACCTCGCTCCCAGAAGAAGCATTCTCCTGAGGACGCATTAGGATTATATTATAAAACTGGGACGATTTCAAGTTTTGCTTTTCTGTTAAAAGAGCCAGGCTTAAAAAAATGAAGACCATTGGAAGTTTGCTATTATTTCAGCGGTTTGTCTGTATAGCTTTAAGACATGAGCTACAAGACTGCTTTTTCTCTTTCTCATAGGGCATGAGACTTCAATAGCCTTATACATAGGAATATTATAGCTTTTGTTTGTGAGTTCGTATATGAAACAATTCAAGCAATAAATTACCAATTATTGGGGCTGTTTCAAAATTTATGTAAATTCTGCCGTACTTCATAACATACCCTCAAAAAGAATTATTAGCTGAGACTATATCTTCTTGCCCATTCAAATCCTAACACCTTACAATGGCTTGAGGCATAAGGTCTTTGAGTAGCTCACTGAACTCCTTGCGGTATTGTTCTATTTTCTCCTTGCTTGGCTGTTTCATGTTAACACCTCCTTACTTTATTTTTACACAATGGATGAAACACTCCCCCATTCTTAGGTATAAATGTCAATATATTCAGAGAATAGTCGCCAAGACTTCAATAGCTCTATACATCTATAGAGAATAATTCAACTCTTTTAGGTATGCTTGACAGTATTTTAAACTACCAGTCGCCAAGACACTGTAATAGTGCCTAAGTAAAGCCTTGCCCCCTTTTGGGGGCTTTTTGTAAAATGCTTTATGTGAGGCAGTTCCCAAAGCCAAGAGTAGTAGTCAGTGCCTGTTTAAATCTAAAACCTGTTCGCTACAACGGTCAAGAGGTGAGGGATGAATTCGTCCTTAAACTTCTTTCTTACTGTGAAGTTATAGAAGTCTGTCCAGAGATAGCTATAGGTCTTGGCGTTCCAAGAGAGAAGATAATAGTCTATAAAAGAGACCATGCCTTTGGTCTTTCTCAACCTGCAACGGGTCTTGAGCTAACAGAAAGGATGGAGAGCTTTTCGGAGAAGTTTTTAAGCGGACTTTCAGAGGTAGACGGCTTTATACTAAAGAGCAAGTCGCCCTCCTGTGGGGTTTCCAATACAAAGGTATACAAAGACCCAGAGGGGAGAGAGTTTTGTTCAAAGGGAAAGGGAGTTTTTGCCATGAGGGTTTTGGAAAGATTTGAGGACTTGCCAGTAGAGGACGAGGGAAGGTTAAGGGATAAACAACTACGCACGCATTTTCTCACAAGGCTTTTTTCTGTTGCAGACCTCAGAGAAAGTTTCAAGAGAATAGAAAAAGTAAAAGACCTTATGGACTTTCACCAAAGGTATAAGTATCTTTTAATGGCATACTCTCAGGTAAAGCTAAAGGCACTTGGAAGGCTTACCGCACAGGCAAGAGAAGAAAAACTAAGAGAAACTCTCGCAGAATATAGAAGGCTTTTCTTAGAGGCTCTTAAGAGAAAGCCCTCCATAGGTCAGCACGCCAACGCAATACTCCATATCTTCGGACATCTTTCAAGAAACTTCAAGCCATCAGAGAGAGAGCACTTTCTAAAGCTGGTGGGAGACTACAAGAGGGGAGTAGTAGAAAGAAGGCTTCTTGTGGAGTTTCTAAAAAGCTACGCCTACAGATTTGAAAACCAGTATCTCCTTACGCAGACTTATCTCCAACCTTATCCAGAAGAGCTTGAGCCTTAATCTTCGTCAAGGACTTCCATACCCTCAAGGGTGTAATAGGGTCTTTCGTAGCTTGAGTAATAGTAGGGCGTGTATGCGGTAAACTCGCCAGCACAGGTATCTACACCCTTAAAAGCTGGGACTATGTTCCACTGATACCTAAGGCTTCTTATCTCGTGCTCCTCCATGTCTTTGAGTTTTGCTATCTCTAAGTCCGAATAGCCCATCTCTTTGGCAAGCCTTAGGGTTTGTGGGTCCAAGTCCTTTTCCCTTAAGACCCCTTCAAAATCCACTACCTGCTTTACGTTTTCCAAAAACCAAGGGTCTATCTTTGAAAGTTCGTAGACTTCTTGCACGCTATAGCCTTTTCTGAAAGCTCCAGAGATATACCAAAGTCTGTTTGGATTAGGGATTCTTATACCTCTTCTTATCTCCTCGTCCTCCAGCATTGAATAGTCTGGAAAGGCAAGACCATACACATCTTGTTCAAGACTTCTTATGGCTTTACCAAGGGCTTCCTTGAAGGTTCTTCCAATTGCCATAACCTCTCCCACAGACTTCATCATCGTTCCCAAGGTTCTGTCTGTTCTTGGAAACTTGGCAAAGTCGAAGCGAGGAATTTTGACAACCACATAGTCTATAGAGGGTTCAAAGGATGCAGGAGTAAAACGTGTTATGTCGTTCTTTAACTCATCAAGGGTATATCCTACTGCCAACTTGGCAGCGACCTTTGCTATAGGAAAGCCAGTAGCCTTAGAAGCCAAGGCGGAAGACCTTGAAACCCTTGGGTTCATCTCTATTACATAAAAATCTCCTGTCTCTGGGTTTACCGCAAACTGTATGTTAGAGCCTCCCGTGTCCACACCTATCTCTCTCATTATCTCAATGCAGGCATCTCTGAGTATTTGGTATTCCTTGTCTGTAAGGGTCTGGGCTGGTGCTACCGTAATGGAATCTCCTGTATGCACACCCATAGGGTCAAAGTTTTCAATGCTACAAACTATTATCACATTGTCCTTTGAGTCTCTTATTACCTCAAACTCAAACTCCTTCCAACCTATAAGGGACTTGTCTATAAGCACTTGGTGTATGGGAGAGGTCTTAAGGGCTATTTCTACCTTTTCTTTGAACTCTTCCATATTGTAGGCTATAGAGCCTCCGGTGCCGCCAAGGGTAAAGGCAGGTCTCAGTATGGCAGGAAAGCCTACCTCTTTGACCTTTTCTATAGCTTCTTGCAAAGAAGAGACTACCACGCTTGGTGGGACTTTTAGCCCTATTCTCTCCATAGACTTTCTAAAGAGGTCTCTGTCTTCGCCCTTTTTGATTGCAGAATAGTTGGCACCTATGAGCCTAACACCGTATTTTTCTAATATACCCTCTTCGTAGAGTTTTACCGCAAGGTTAAGAGCAGTTTGACCTCCCAGTGTGGGAAGTAGTGCATCTGGTCTTTCCATCCTTATGATTTCTTCCAAAACATCCACTGTGAGAGGTTCTATATAGGTCCTGTGGGCAAACTGGGGGTCTGTCATTATGGTGGCTGGGTTGGAGTTAACCAGAACTATCTCATATCCCTCTTGCAAAAGTGCCTTACATGCCTGAGTGCCCGAGTAGTCAAACTCCGCTGCCTGACCTATAACTATTGGTCCTGAGCCTATTATGAGTATCTTTTTTATGTTTGTTCCTCTTGGCATTAAAGGTTATATTATACTTTAAAACTTACAGCTATGGAAAACGTCCTCTACTACGGAGATAACCTTGAAGTCCTAAAGAACTACATACCAGATGAGTCTGTAGACCTTATTTATCTTGACCCTCCCTTTAATTCAAAGGCGGACTACAATGTGCTTTTTCGTGAGCCCACAGGAGAGCTATCTAAGGCACAAATAACCGCCTTTGAGGACACATGGCACTGGACAGAGGAGACAGAAAAAACTTTTCATGAGATAGTCCAGACTGCACCGGGTCAAGTTGTGGATATGCTTCAGGCTTTTAGAAACTTTATAAAACGCAACGATATGATGGCTTACCTTACTATGATGTGTGCGAGGCTTTTGGAGTTAAAGAGAGTGCTTAAACCCACAGGAAGCATATACTTGCACTGCGACCCAAATGCGAGCCACTACCTTAAGGTGCTTATGGATACTATTTTTGGACACAAAAACTTTAGGAATGAGATAGTTTGGTGTTATACAGGTGGGGGTAGAAGTAAAAGACACTTTGCTAAAAAGCACGACATCATCCTTTTTTATACAAAAACAGATCAATACAACTTTTATGGAGATGCGGTTAGAGTGCCTTATGGTCTTGATATCTCAAAAAGGAAAAGTAAGTGGTCTTGGGGTAAGCACGAAGGTGTGGAGAAATCCTATGAACCCAACCCTATGGGTAAGATACCAGAGGATTGGTGGCCTATGTCTCCTATCAACTCCCAAGCAAAAGAAAGACTTGGCTATCCCACACAAAAGCCAGAGAAACTGCTTGAAAGAATAATCCTTGCCAGTTCAAAGGAAGGGGATGTGGTGCTTGACCCTTTTTGTGGATGTGGGACTACCATAGCGGTAGCCCAGAGGCTAAATAGACATTGGATTGGCATAGATATAACACATCTTGCCATAAACCTCATAAAGTGGAGATTAAAGAACGCCTTTGGACTTGATGCAGGTAAGGATTACAAGGTTATTGGAGAGCCAAAGGACTTGAGTGGTGCAAGAGCCTTGGCAGAGCAAGACAGGTTTCAATTCCAATACTGGGCTATGTCTCTTGTATCTGCAAGACCTTATATAGACAAGAAAAGAGGTGCGGACAGGGGTATTGACGGGGTTATCTATTTTTATATGGACAAGGATAAGATAGGTAAGGCGATAGTGCAGGTAAAAAGTGGAAAGGTTTCAGTAAAAGACATAAGGGAGCTAAAGGCTGTGGTAGAAAGGGAAAAGGCACAGATGGGTATCTTTATAACCCTTGAAGAACCCACTAAACCCATGCAAGAAGAGGCACTGCAATGGGGATACTACACCTGCCCTATCACAAAAAGAAACTTCCCTAAACTCCAAATAATCACACTTAAGGAACTTCTTGAAGGCAAAAGCCCTCTTGTGCCTTTTCAAATATCACCCTACAAAGAAGGACAAAAAACCCTCCCAAATACACTGCCACTGCTATGAAATTTGACAATATTGTTATAAAAGGAGCACGTCAGCACAATCTAAAAAACATAAACCTTGACATACCTAAAAACAAGTTAGTGGTTATAACTGGACCCTCTGGCTCTGGCAAGTCCTCTCTGGCTTTTGACACCATTTACGCAGAGGGTCAAAGAAGGTATGTGGAGTCCCTTTCCTCTTACGCCAGACAGTTTCTTGGCATAATGGAAAAGCCTGAAGTGGACATAATAGAGGGGCTTTCGCCTGCAATAGCCATAGACCAAAAGACCACCTCCAAAAACCCACGGTCTACTGTGGGAACTGTCACGGAGATATACGACTATATGCGTGTGCTCTGGGCAAACATAGGAAAGCCTCACTGTCCTGAGTGTGGAAGGCTTTTAGAGGGGCTATCCGCTCATGAAATATTGGAAAAGGTCTGGGAAAAATACCAAAACAGAAGGATAGCAGTCCTTTCTCCTCTCGTAAGAGGCAAAAAGGGTGAGTTTAGAGAGCTTTTCAAGGAGCTTGACCGCATGGGCTTTTCAAGGGTTAAGGTGGACGGAGAATACATGAGGATTTTGGAAGTGCCACCTCTTGACAAAAACAAAAAGCATAACATAGACCTTGTAATAGATAGGCTTACCCTTGAAGAGGAAGAAAGGGCAAGGCTTTTGAGTGCCATAGAGAAGGCACTTGAGCTTTCAAAAGGGCTTGTAAAGATAGAAGAGGTGGAAAGCCAAAAGGAAGAGGTCTTTAGCGAACGTCTTACCTGCCCAGACCATGGCTTTTCTATCCCTGAGCTTTCTCCAAGGCTTTTTTCCTTCAATTCTCCCTACGGTGCTTGTCCTGCCTGTAAGGGTCTGGGTGTGAAATGGGAAGTGGATGTGAAGCTTCTTGTGGATGAGAAAGAACCTGCGGTGGATGCCTTTCGCATAACGGACTCTGCCTATTTTGACTATCTGAGATATCCTATTATGAACCTGCTTAGAAAACTGGGATACGACCCAAGAACACCCTTTGGAGACCTGCCCCAAAGTGTAAGGAGTTTGCTCCTATACGGTGGGTCTATTGAGGGTGGGAACTTTGAGGGTATTGTAAAGCACCTTGAGAGGAGGTTTTTAGAAGAAGAGTCAGAAAAACTAAGAGAGGAAATATCGGAGTTTATAAGAGAAAAACCATGTCCAGAGTGTAAGGGTGCAAGATTAAGACCAGAAGCCCTTGCGGTTTTGGTGGATGGTAAAAGCATCTGGGACGTTGCACGCATGCCCATAAGGCAAGCCAAAGAGTTTTTTGACAACCTACCTAAAAAACTCAGTGGCAAAGACCTGCTTGTGGCGGAAAGGCTTATAAAGGAAATATCAGACAGGCTTGGCTTTCTCCTAAACGTGGGTTTGGATTATCTTGACTTGGCACGAAGTGCGACCACTCTCTCTGGTGGAGAGATGCAACGCATAAGGCTTGCAACACAAATAGGCTCAAAGCTCACAGGTGTGCTGTATGTCTTGGATGAGCCTTCCATAGGGCTTCACCCGAAGGACACGGACAAGCTCATAAAGACCCTGAAAGACCTAAGGGACTTGGGCAACACAGTTATAGTGGTAGAACACGACCCAGAGACTATCCTAAGTGCGGACTGGGTAATAGATATGGGTCCAGGGGCTGGTAAGGAGGGTGGTCAGGTGGTCTTTTGTGGCACTGTGGAGGAACTGCTCTCTCACGAGAAGTCTTTGACGGGTGCTTATCTCTCTGGAAGGCTCTCCATAGAAGTCCCTGCCATAAGGAGAAAACCAGAGGGCAGATGGCTAAGGATAGTGGGTGCAAGAAAGCACAACCTAAAGAAGATAACAGTGGAAATTCCAGTAGGCTTATTTGCGTGTATAACAGGAGTGTCTGGCAGTGGAAAATCCACCCTTATATACGACATCCTCTGGGAGTATGCAAGGGCGGTCTTTTACGGTGGCACTGCAGAGGTAGAGGGCTTTGATAGGATAGAAGGGCTTGAATACTTTGACAGGGTTATTAACATAGACCAATCTCCAATAGGAAGGACTCCCAGGTCAAACCCAGCTACCTACACAAAGGTCTTTGACCATATAAGGGAACTTTTTGCACAAACGCCAGAAGCCAGAGCAAGGGGCTACAACGCAGGCAGGTTTTCCTTTAACGTAAAGGGAGGCAGATGTGAAGCCTGTCAAGGAGAGGGGGTGATAAAAGTGGAAATGCACTTTTTACCACCTGTTTATGTGCCATGCGATGTATGTAAGGGTAAAAGGTATAACAGGGAAACCTTGGATATTCTCTATAAGGGCAAAAACATCGCTGACGTGCTTGATATGACTGTGGACGAAGCCTATGAGTTTTTTGAAAATGTGCCAGTCATAAAAAGAAAGCTACAGCTCCTAAGGGATATAGGTCTTGGCTATATAAGGCTGGGACAGCCTGCCACAACCCTTTCTGGAGGCGAAGCCCAAAGGATAAAGCTTGCCAGAGAGCTCTCTAAAAAGGAAAGCGGAAAAACCCTATACCTTTTAGATGAGCCTACCACAGGTCTACATATGGACGATGTGAAAAAGCTAATAGACATACTCCAAAGGCTCGTGGAAAGAGGAAACACGGTGGTGGTTATAGAACATAACCTTGACGTGATAAAGTGTGCGGATTGGGTTATAGACCTTGGTCCGGAGGGAGGAGAAAGGGGAGGCTATGTGGTGGCGGTGGGAACTCCAGAGGACATAGCACAAAACCCAAACTCTTACACAGGACAGTATCTGCAAAAGCTCTTAGAGCCTCAAGGTGCAAAGGCATATAATTAAAAATACTATGCTGAGCTACGAGGTTTACAAAATTCTTGAAGAAGAGTTAGGCAAGGAAAAGGCGGACAAGGTGGTAAGGATTTTAGAAGAAAGCCTAAAAATCATAGAGACTAAGGCTAAGGAGCAAAAGCCTATTCTCAAAGCGGAGATAAAGGAGGAGCTCAAGAGGGAGTTGGTAACCAAAGAAGAGTTTCATGGAGAGCTTAAGGCACTGAGGCTTGAGTTAGAGAGAAGGATAGACAGGCTTGAGGTTTACCTTAAGGTTCTCATAGGGCTTGTGATACTTGGTTTGACGCTCCTAAACCCTGCCTTTTTGGATTTAATAAAGTCCATATTTGGCTTAAAGTAAAAAAGTTCTGAGCCAATGGATTTGCCATATGTTTAAGAAAAAAAAGCTTGAATTTAGTTATTAGCTTATCACAAAGTGAGGGCTTCATAGGGAATTTGAGGCATCGATGGTTGACTTGGGAAGAGTATATAACACAGTTGAGTTTGAGTTGAATAGGAGGATATACGGGCTTTAAGCCTAAACCTCTGCACCATCTAGTATGCGGTCGCAACCACAAGTTCTTTCCTCCGGTAGTCTCTTTACAAACTCGACTATCAACCTACCTATTTCGTGCTCCTTTTCCTTCATAAGACTTATAACCTCACCACTTGTTAGCCTGTAGCCCGCTATACCTGCTGCAGGATTTGCCACTATGCATATGCTGGCATAACACATGGTGAGTTCTCTTGCAAGTGCCACCTCGGGATAACCGGTCATCCCCACTACATCACCACCCAACCTTTCTATAGCCCTTATCTCCGCTGGTGTTTCAAACCTTGGTCCTTCCGTGCAGGCATAAACGCCAGAGGGATGGTAGGAAAGTTTTAATTCTTCCAAAACCTCAAAGAGAAGGCTTCTCATCTGAGGACAGTATAGCTGGCTTGAGTCTATGTGAACTACCTTTCCTTCTTTCAAAAGTTTGGCTACCTTGTCATTGCCATCCACAGGCAGAGAAAACTTTCCTTCGTAAAAGGTGTCTTTTCTGTTTTTTGTAAGGTTAAGAAGGTCATCAACCACCACAAGGTCTCCCGGCTTAAAAGCCCTATTTATACCACCAACTGCAAACACTGCCAAAACTCTCTTTACACCAAGCTCCCTCAAAGCCCAGAGGTTTGCCCTATATGGCACAAGATGAGGGGGGTATACATGTCCTTCACCGTGCCTTGAAATAAAGGCAAGCTCTCTATCTACTGCTTTAACTATTACCACCTCAGAAGAGGGTTCACCAAAGGGTGTCCTTATTCTAAGTCTTTTAACTATCTCAAAGCCCTCAAGTTTATAGAGCCCACTGCCACCTATTACGCCTATCATAGCTCCCTCGAAGGACAAAGGTCATAAAGAGGACACTCATGGTGTTTTGGCTTTTGTGCGGTGCATATATACCTCCCAAGAAGGACAAGGAGGTTAGAGAATTTTCCCCACTGTTCCCTTGGGACTATTGTCATGAGGTCTTGTTCTATCTTCTCAGGTTTCTTCTCCTTTGTAAGACCCAGTCTTTGACTAACCCTTGACACATGCGTATCTACCGCAATACCCTCGTTCTTTCCAAAGGCGTTGTATAGGATAATGTTTGCACTTTTCCTGCCTATTCCGGGTAGGCTTGTGAGAGCTTCCATACTGTCTGGAACTTGTCCTCCAAACCTTTCCACTATCTGCTGACAGGCAGACTTTATAAACTTTGCCTTGTTTCTATAGTAGTTTATGGAGCTTATATCTTTTTCTAACTCCTCTAAGGGTGCTTTAAGGTAGTCTTCACAGCTTTTGTATTTCTTAAATAGGCTCTCGGTCAGTTGATTTACCTTTTTATCCGTTGCCTGGGCCGCAAGTATAACCGCTACAAGAAGCTCAAGGGGGTTTGAAAAATTTAGCTCAAGGCTACTTGGGAAAACCTTCTCAAGCTTTGATAAGAGTTCTTGCATCATCCCAACACTCAGAAAATTATAACATTACTATAGGCTTGGGCTGTTTTTTACCAATACATAATCTGGGGTTGTGCACGGGCACAAGTCAAGACAATCTTTGAACTTGTAGGTAATAAGTCAATATAGAGAAACAGGAAGAATTGGCATATAATTTTATACAATTAAAACAGGAGGTGCTTACCATGAAAACCCTTGCCTACGGATTCCCCAAGCTGGGGGAGAAAAGAGAGTTCAAAAGCCTTCTTGAAAACTTCTGGAAGGGCAAGATATCAGAGCAGGATTTCATAGATGGCATGAACTCTTTGAGGGATTGGATTGCTGGGCTCTACAGCCAGCATGTAGACCTTTTCCCTTCTGGAGACCTTTCTTACTACGACTTTATGCTGGATATGTCCATAACCCTTGGTGCAATTCCCAAAAGGTTTGGAGAATACAAGGGGCTTGAGACCTACTTCCAAATGGCAAGAGGCAGTCAAGCTCTTGAAATGACAAAATACTTCAATACCAACTATCACTACCTTGTCCCAGAGCTTGAGGGCAAAGACTTTAGGCTTTTCAAAAACATACCCCTTGAGGAATACTCATATTTAAAAGACAAGGGACACAAGGCTCTTCCAAAGGTAATAGCACCCTATACTTTCCTTAAGCTCTCAAAGGTCTTGAAAAGGTCTTCTCTCTCAGACTTGCCTCTTTATGAGCTTTCAAAGTTGGAAGGTCAAAAGGACTTTGAGGAATATCTCAATGCGGTGTTTCCAGTTTACGAAGAGTTGCTCAAGGCACTAAGTTCTGCGGGTGCACAGGCGGTGATAATGGAAGACCCTGCTCTGTGTCTTGATATGCAAGATTGGGAGTGGGACTTGGTGCATGAGACCTATGCCTGCTTGAGCAAACATGCAAGCGTTTATGTGATAACCTACTATGACAGCGTTTCTAACTACAAGAGGTTTGTGGAGCTTCCTGTTAGGGCTCTTGGTTTTGACTTGGTCTCTAACAGAGAAAACCTTGAAAACCTAAGGAAGGAAGGCTTTCCAGAGGACAAGGTTCTTATAGCAGGCATAATAAACGGCAGGAATGTGTGGAGGGCAAACCTCAGAGAAAAGCTAAACCTTGTGGAAGAGTTTGCCAAACTTAGCAAAGAGCTTATTATCTCCAACTCTTGTCCCCTTTTCCATCTGCCTGTGAGCGTAGAGCCAGAGGATAGCCTGCAGGAGGGTCTAAAGGAAAGGCTTTCTTTCGCAAAGGAAAAGCTAAGAGAGCTCCATACCATAAGGAAGGCTCTGCAGGGAGACCAAGATGCGATAAGAGAAGTGGAACACTCAGAAAAACTCTCCACGCAGGCTTTTGGTGTAAGAGAGGAAGTAAGAAGAAGGGTCGCATCTCTTACCGCCTCGGACTTTGAGAGGGATGTGCCCTATGCGGAAAGGATAAGGCTACAGCAAGACCTCTTGAAACTTCCTCTTCTTCCCACCACCACCATCGGCTCTTTCCCACAGACAGAGGAAGTAAGGAAAACAAGAACCGCATACACCTCTGGGAAAATAACAGAGGAGGAATACAAGGACTTTATCAGGAAACAGATAGAGCATGTGATAGGGGTTCAGGAGGAGATAGGGCTTGATGTTTTGGTGCATGGTGAGTTTGAAAGGACGGATATGGTGGAGTTCTTCGCTCAGAAGTTAGAAGGTGTTGCGGTTACAAAGCACGGATGGGTGCTCTCTTACGGCTCAAGGGTTTATAGACCACCCATAATATATGGCGATGTTTACAGACCTGAGCCTATGACGGTAGAGGAGATTAGCTACGCACAGTCTCTCACGGAAAAGCCTGTAAAGGGTATGCTCACAGGTCCTGTAACCATACTAAACTGGAGCTTCTATAGAGAAGACATAAGCAAGAGAGAAATAGCCTATCAGATAGGCTTGGCACTACTTGAGGAGGTCAAGGACCTTGAAAGGGCTGGCATAAAGATAATTCAGATAGACGAGCCTGCCTTTAGGGAAGGTGCACCTCTCAAGAGAAGGGACTGGGAGGAATACTTTGACTGGGCAGTGAAGGCTTTTAGGCTTTGCTCCAAAGCTCAACCGCAAACTCAGATACACACCCACATGTGCTACAGCGAATTTAACGAGGTTTTGGATTATATCTATCAGATGGACTTTGATGTCATCTCCATAGAGGCTTCACGGAGTAAGGGCGAAATAATCTCCGCCTTTGAAAACTTCAAGGGTTGGGACAGGCACATAGGCATAGGCGTTTATGATATACACTCTCCTGCTATTCCTACAAAGGAGCAGATGAGGGCGGTCTTGGAAAGGTCTATGAAGGTTCTGCCTATGGAAATACTGTGGGTAAACCCCGACTGTGGTTTAAAGACCAGAAAATGGGAAGAGGTTGTTCCTTCCTTGAAGAATATGGTAGAGACCGCACAGGAGCTTAGAAAAGAGCTGGTTCAGGCATGAGTAGGGATGAGCTTGTTATAAACACTATAAGGTTTCTAAGTGTAGACCAAGTAGAAAGGGCAAAGTCGGGACATCCCGGCATGCCTCTTGGTGCAAGCCACATAGCTTATCTTATCTTTGACCGTTTTCTACGCTTTAATCCCAAAAACCCAAGCTGGATAAACAGAGACCGCTTTGTTCTCTCTGCGGGTCATGCCAGTGCCATGCTCTATTCTCTCTTGTTTGTGATGGGATATGACCTTACACTGGAAGACCTCAAAGGCTTTAGACAGTTGCGCAGTAGAACTCCAGGACATCCCGAGAGTTTTCTCACTCCCGGCGTGGAGGCTACCACTGGACCACTTGGTCAAGGTATAGGTAATGCGGTAGGTATGGCACTTGCAGAAAAGTATCTTGCCTCTTATTTTAACAGAGAGGGCTTTCCTATAATAGACCACTATACCTTTGCACTGGTAAGCGACGGAGACCTTATGGAGGGTATATCCTGCGAAGTGGGAGAGCTTGCAGGACACTGGAAACTCCACAAGCTCATAGTAATCTGGGACAACAATAAGGTTTCCATAGATGGACCCACATCCCTTGCTTGGTCTGAGGATGTGTGCAAGAGGTTTGAGGGTTTTGGCTGGTATGTCCAGCACATAGAGGATGGCTACAACCTTGAGGAGCTTGAGAGGGCTATAAGGAACGCCCTTTCTCAAAGGGAGAAACCCTCCTTTATCTCAGTCAGAACGCATATTGGCTATGGCTCTCCAAAGCAGGACGATGCCAGCGTGCACGGTGCACCCTTGGGAAGGGAAAAGGCACTTGAGACGAAGAGAAACCTCAAGTGGGTGGAAGAGGACTTTTATGTGCCAGAGGAAGCCTTAAGCTATAGAGAGGAGAAAATAAAAAGGGGCAAAGAGCTTGAGGAAGAGTGGAACAGGCTCTTTGATGCATACGCTAAGAGCTATCCAGAGCTGGCACAAGAACTCCTTAGGGCTTTCAAAAGGGACTGGGGAGAGGAATACAGAAAGCATATTCCGGTTTTCACAGAGGCTATGGCGACCCGTCAAGCAAGCGGTAAGGTTTTAAATGCCATAGCTCCTCATATACCGACCCTCTTTGGTGGCTCTGCAGACCTATCTGAGTCTAACAACACCTACTTGCATGGCATGGGAGACTTTTCTGCGGAGAACCCCACTGGAAGAAACCTGCACTTTGGCGTAAGAGAGCATGGAATGGGTGCCATACTTAACGGCATGGCATACCATGGTGGCATCCTGCCTTACGGTGGGACTTTTCTTATCTTTTCTGACTACATGAGACCCTCCATTAGGCTCGCCAGCATGTCTGGTCTGCAGGTGGTTTATGTCTTTACCCATGATTCCATAGGGCTTGGAGAGGATGGTCCAACCCATCAACCCGTGGAACAGCTCTCTTCTTTGAGGCTCATTCCTAACCTTTGGGTTATAAGACCTGCGGATGCCAATGAAACTGCGGTCGCATGGGACATGGCAATCCAAAGA
>JAXSOH010000031.1:0-18182 GCA_037925805.1 Aquificaceae bacterium | reverse complement strand
TTAAACCTATTCTTGGGTATGATGAACTAAGGTATATGTTGGTGGTAGGTCATGAATATGTCCCTGAAAAAAGGTTTTTGGACACAGCAATAATTAATCAGACAAGCTATGAAAAAGAGCCACTATAAACTGCTTTTTATACTTGCCTTTGCCTTCTCCATAAGTTGCGAAGGTTTATTCTTCACAAGCCCGTGTTATGAAGAAAACTTTTTAAAGTATGTAAGAACCCGGACCGCCTTTTATGTATGGTCTCAGCAAAATCCAATGGAAGCACTCCTCTTAGGTTTGGGAGCTGGCTTTTCTCTCATTACTGGTGAAACACAAGAAGTGAAAAGTGCTTTATTAAACAAGATAGAACCCATAATGAGGGAGCTAAAGCTCATAGAAAAGGGTAAATCTCGTAAGACAGAGGAGGGAATTTTTCAATGTAGCGTGCTTTTTGAATACAAGGGTAATAGATTTTTAGCTCACTACAACCTAAGACACATGCACTCGGGCGGAGAGAGAAACCTATACAGAATAGAAAACTTTGAAATCTATCCAGTGGAAAGGTAAGGGATGAAAAGCCTTCAAAGATGGAAAGAGAAGATAGAAGAACAGCTCAGAGACCTTCTAAAACCCTTTGAGCCACAGCTCCTCTATCAAGCCATGTCCTATTATCTCTTTCAGGAAGGCAAACGCATAAGACCTCTCTTTTTGTGTGCGGTATGCAACGCCCTTGGTGGTGATATGGAGGATGCCATTACCGTAGGCTGTGCGGTGGAGATGGTGCATAACTACTCTTTGATTCACGACGACCTTCCTGCCCTTGATAACGACAGCGTAAGAAGAGGAAAACCCACATGCCACTTAGTTTTTGGTGAAGACCTCGCCATACTGGCGGGTGATGCCTTGCTTACTTATGCCTTTGAAGTGCTCTCTACAAGGGAAAACTTTAGAAGCCTACAAGACAGAGAGCTCTTATTACTCATCAGAGAGCTTGCCTTCGATACTGGCTTTGAGGGTATGGTGGGTGGACAGGTTATGGATATAAGAAAGCTCTCCTCTCAAGAAAAGATAAGCCTCAAAAAGACCGCAAGGCTTTTCTCCTTTTGCTTCAAAGCCGGTGGCATAGTAGCCAAAAGGTTAGACTTTCTTAGAAATCTTGAAGGTTTAGGTCTAAAGATAGGTTTACTCTTTCAAATTGTAGATGACCTAAAGGACAAGGATGGCTTTTATCTTATGTATGGCGAGGCTTTATTGGAAAAGATACAAGAACTTGAAAGAGAGTGTATAACTTTGGCTGAGGATACTGGCATAAAGACTGAGGAATTTTTGAAACTTTTAGAGATTGTGGTTGGCGGAGGGGGAGGGATTCGAACCCCCGGTGGGCTGTAAACCCACTGGTGATTTCAAATCACCCGCCTTCGTCCACTCGGCCACCCCTCCTAAGCAGGATTATATATTATAGCTTTATCTTGCCTTCCTTCAACTCTCTCCTTAGCTGTCTCTCAAGGTCTCTTTGACGAAGCTCTTCCCTTCTATCATGAGCCTTTTTACCCCGAGCGAGAGCTATCTCCACCTTCACTTTTCCATTTTTGAAGTATAACCTTAAAGGTATAAGGGTATAGCCTTTTTCCTTTACCTTTCCCATAAGCCTAAGTATTTCCCTCTTATGAAGCAAGAGCTTTCTGGTTCTGAGTGGGTCTGGAGGTTTTATGGTTGCATAGCGATAAGGTGCAATATACAGGTTATAAAGCCATGCCTCTCCATCTTGAATCCTCACAAAACTGTCTTTGAAAGAAACCGTTTGTCTGTTTCTGAGAGCCTTTACCTCAGGACCTTCAAGCACTATTCCAGCTTCATAGGTCTCTAAAATCTCATACTCCGCCTTTGCTTCCTTGTTGTAGACTACAGTAAGCTCTCCAGTTTGCTTTGCCATTCTATCAGTTTAACATAGCCAGTATCTGATGTCTTAGCATATGAGCTGGTTTGTAGTCTGGTGCTACCCTTATGGCATTCTCCGCTTCTATTAGTGCATCTGTATACATTCCCTTCATAAGGTATATCCTTGCCAAGTTCATGTGAGGATATTGTCTGGGTTCGTATCTTGGTGCGGTTATAGCCCTCTTGAGCCATGGAATTGCTTCCTCGAGCCTCCCCATAGCCATAAGATATGAGCCTATGTCGTTGTATGGGTTTCCAAAATCTGGGTCTATTTCTATAGCCTTCAAACAGAGCTCTATGGCAGTGTCAAGCTCACCGATCATGCTATACGCCCAGCCCATGTATGTGTAGGCTTCGGCGGTGGGTTGAAGGTCTATGGATTGTTGGTATAGCTCTATAGCTTGATGCAGATTGCCAGCCATGTGCTCCTGAAGAGCCTTCTCCAGAAGCTCCTTTGCATCCTTGCTTATCTCCCTCATAGTGAGTTTAAATATATTCCTATCACAAAAATTGACAATAAGAGACTAAAACATATACTTACAATAGGTTGTGCTTTTTCAAAGCCCTTGCAATTTTTTCACCTTCCTTTGCCACATCCCTCATAGCTTCCAGTAAGTTTTTGAACCTTCCGCTTTCAAACTTTTCAAGAGTCTCATCTGTAGCTTTTTTAACCACTGTCCTTCTGTCCCATATAAGCACGCCTATGACCGTTGCCACAAGGACAATTTGCCCCGCAAAAATGGCAAGCATTATGTCAATAAGCCTATCTATCTGCCTTTCTACCTGCTCAACCCTCTGCACAATAGCCTTCTGACCCTCCTCAAGTCTAATTATCCTATCCCTATCCTCTAAGGTAAAAGGAGCTTCCTTAGGAAAGGCGATGCCAAAGAGTAGCACTATCAAAATAAGTTTTACCATAACGCACCTTCGTTTGATAATAATTTATTCCCACTCCCTTTCTCTCAGAGAACTTTGAAGGCTTTTAGGAATCTCCGCTCTTATACCAAAAAGTAGTTTTAGCTGAAGTGCGTTAAGCACCGCTTGAGCTTTTATCGTGTTGTTAAAAAACACGTATGTCTCCTTGTTTCCTAACTTTTTTATCTTGTCTTTTATCTTCTTGAGCTCTTCAAGGGAATAAAGATAGTCATATGGCTTTTCAGGGTCTCTTCCATGAAGTCTTACATAGTTTATTCCGCCTATATCAACCCAAGGACCCACAAGAAAACCACTTCCCTTTGGTGCGTCAGTGTTAACAAGAGAAAAGCCAAGCTCTTCAAGAAAGCTATAAAAGTCTGACTTTTTAAAACTCTTGTTTCTTATCTCAACAACCTTCTGCACACCTCTGAAGTCCTCTGAGAGCCTCTTTATGTGCTGAAGGCTTTCTTCTTTGTAGCCAAAGCTCTCAGGAAACTGAAAAAGGATTGCAATAAAGCGACCTTCTTCAAGTATAGGTTCTACAGCATGTAGAAACTTTTTAACATCTTCCTGAAGGTAGTTCCTATAATGTGTAAAGGCTCTATGGGCTTTGAAAGCAAACTTCAAGCTTGAAGTTCTGGAGAGCATGCTTTTTACTGTCCCCCTGCTGGGAAAGTTATAAAAAGAAGAGTTTATCTCCACAACCTCAAAATACTGAGAGTAAAACCTTATATAATCCTCTCTTTTTAAAAGAGGAGGGTAGAACCCTCCCACCCAATCTTTGTAGAAAAACCCACTACAGCCTACGTAAAACCTCAAGGAATAAATTTAGATTTGAAGTCCTTTAGGGCTTGGTCTATCTTCGCTTTGAGTTGGTCGTCAAGGGCTTTCTTTTCCCTTATTTCTTTTAGAAGGTCAGATTGTTCTCTCTCAAGGTAGCTGTATAGCTCCTTTTCAAACTTTCTTACAGACTCAACTGGTAAATCGTCAAGGTATCCGTTTGTTCCTGCGTATATGGCTACTATTTGCTTTTCAACGGGGATAGGTTTGTAGGGTTCTTGTTTGAGAAGCTCCACAAGCCTTAGACCCCTATTTATGGTCTGCTGGGTTGCTTTATCAAGCTCTGAGGCAAACTGCACAAAGGCTTCTAATTCTCTAAACTGAGCCAACTCAAGCCTGAGAGTTCCCGCAACCTGTTTCATAGCCTTTATCTGTGCTGCACCACCAACCCTTGAAACAGATAGACCTACGTTTATAGCAGGTCTTACACCCTTGTTAAAGAGGTCTGGTTCAAGGTATATCTGTCCGTCAGTTATGGATATGACGTTTGTTGGAATGTATGCGGACACGTCTCCAGCCTTTGTCTCTATAACAGGCAAGGCGGTAAGAGAGCCAGCACCCATATCATCGTTTAGCTTCGCTGCACGCTCCAAGAGCCTTGAGTGGAGATAAAAAACGTCTCCGGGATATGCTTCTCTACCTGGAGGTCTTCTCATAAGGAGGGAGAGCTGTCTGTAAGCTTCCGCATGCTTTGAAAGGTCGTCGTAGATAATAAGAGCGTGTTTTCCATTGTCTCTGAAGTATTCTCCTATGGTGCATCCCACAAAGGGAGCAAGGTATTGCAAAGATGCTGGGTCTGTAGCAGATGCAACCACCACGCAAGTGTATTCCATAGCACCACTTCTCTCAAGAAGTTCTATAATCCTTGCGGTAGTTGACCTCTTTTGACCTATGGCAACATATATGCAATAGACATCTGTATCCTTTTGGTTTAGTATAGTGTCTATACATATGGTGGTTCTTCCAGTAGACCTATCTCCAATTATTAGCTCCCTTTGCCCCCTTCCTATGGGTATCATGGCGTCTATGGCTTTTATACCCGTCTGGAGTGGCTCATGAACAGACTTTCTCTTTACAACACCCGGTGCTATCTTCTCCACTGGAGACCTGTATTCATACTTTATAGGACCCTTTCCATCAAGAGGATTACCCAGAGGGTCTATAACCCTTCCAATTAGCCCCTCACCCACGGGAGCGTCCAAGATTCTTCCAGTCCTTCTTACTATTGAGCCTTCCTTTATACCACTTTCACTACCCAGAATTATGATACCTGCGTTATCTTCTTCAAGGTTAAAGGCAAGCCCCATAGTCCCACCTTCAAACTCCACAAGCTCGTTTGCCATAACATTATCAAGCCCATAAGCCCTTGCAACGCCATCACCCACATAATAGACCACGCCCACCTCTTCCATCTTTGCGGATGCTTCAAAACCCTTTATCTGTTCCTTTAGCAGTTGAAGTGCCTCTTCATAAGTCATAGTTGCCATAACAAACCTCCTTAGGGTTTTGGAAATATTTTACTACAAAAATCATCTAAGAGAAAACCTCAACATGGTATTTACGCTATCGCATACCTCTTTGAAAAAACTCTTCTCATCTAAGCCTTTCTTTGAACCCACACCGACAAAAATCAAAGAGCCCTCAATTGCATAATCTTCAAAAGGCAAAAGCACCACCATTCTATGCATATCTGGATAATACACCCTTTGGAAGTAGAAAATAAGAAAATCCTTATCTGTGGGTAGGGATTTCATATAAGAAAGTTTAACTTCTAACCCAAAATCTTCTACCAGCTTCTTTGCAACTGCGAACAAAAGCCTCTTTTCAACCATGCAACCTACAATGTATATGCTCTTCATTCCTCTTTATCCTTCTGTAATTTCTGCTCCAGACACTTCTAATGGTCTAAAGCTATATTTTTTTGAACGTGCAAAAATTATAGCACACTACTTGCAAAGAGAATTAAAATATAAAGATAGGGGGTTTAAAAATGGCAATAGAATACCAGCCTTTATACATACTATCCAGTGGGATGCTACTTCAACAGAGGAAGTTAGAAACCATAACCAACAACCTTGCCAACGTGGATACACCAGCCTTTAAGAAAGACCTAATGTTGGCAAGCCTTTGGGAAACTCCTATGGGTCAGGGCTTTCCAGACAATGACCCACAAAACCCAAGCAATAACTTTTTATATCCAATAGTGGAAAGGGTCTTTACAGACCTCTCTCAAGGAGCTATAAGGCAGACGGGCAACCCGCTTGACCTTGCCATAGAGGGCAATGGCTTTTTTGCGGTTAGAAGAGGTCAAGAGGTTTTGTATACAAGAAAGGGAAACTTTAGGCTGGACGCAGAAGGCTACCTTGTCAACGAGCTTGGCTACAGAGTGCTTGATACAAACCTCAATGAGATAAGGCTGGAAGGACAGCCAACTTTTGGTGCTGATGGCTCTGTGTTTGTAAACGGTCAGCAAATTGCTACTATTGGTGTCTTTGACATTCAGAACTCTCAGAAGACGGGAAGAGACCTTTTTACAGGTCAGGCTCAGCCAGCTCAAGGTTATAGGCTCATGCAAGGCTTCCTTGAGCTTTCCAACGTGAACCCTATTCTTGAGATGGCAAACCTTATTCAGACACATAGAGCTCACGAAGTTTATTCCAATCTCATAAGGTCTCTTGACGCCATATATGAAAGGTTTAACCAAAGCTTTTAAAAAAGGCTCTTCTGTGTGGATGTTTTTGAGAGGCTATCAAGCTCCCTTATGAGACTTCTCATCTCCAACTCTTCAAGCCTTTTCCTCAATGCGTTAACCTCAGGGCTTTTTAGCCTTAGCTCCTCTTCTTTTAGGCTTAGACCTTCTACTCTCTGCAACTGCAAAAGGAATATAGCAAGCTCAAGGCTCTCTCTATTTGCCTGAGGGAAGGCTCTAAGGAAGTCTTGCCAGTTTCTCAAAAGGTTTTCCACACTACCGTAGGCTTCAAGAACTTTTATGGCAGTCTTTGGACCTATACCCTTTACGCCTTCTATATTGTCCACCTTATCACCCACAAGGGCAAGATAGTCTGGAAGTTTTTCTGGTGGAGCGCCAAACTTTTCCAAAACTTTCTTCCTGTCAAAGACCTCACCGCTTATGGGATTAACCACTACAAGCCTTTCACACACAAGCGACAATATATCCTTGTCTGGTGAGTAGACCTTTACAGAAAAGCCTCTTTCAAGAGCCCACCAGCTTATGGTTGCGATTATATCATCCGCCTCATAGCCTTCTACCTCATACCTTTTAATGCCAAGAAGGTCAACAAGCTCCTTTATGACGGGTATCTGGACCTTTAAGGGGTCTGGCATGGAAGGTCTTTTGGCTTTGTATTCTCTATAGACCTCTTCTCTTTTAGTAGGTGCAGGCAGGTCAAAGGCTATGGCAAAGTAAGAAGGCTTTTCTGTCTTTAGTATGGAAAAGATAGCCCTCATAAAGCCGTATATGGCACCAGTGGGAAAGCCAGACCTTGTGGAAAGAGGGGGAAGAGCGAAAAAGCTCCTATAGAGAAAGGCAGAGCCGTCAAGGAGATGCAAAACCTTCATGGAGAGCCCTTCTGTAATAGCCTTTCATAGCTTCCACAAGGCTTCTTGTAGCCTTTTCTACGTCCTCAAAGCCAAGGATGGCAGAAACCACCGCAATACCTTTTGCACCCGCAGAGAGCACCTCCGCAACCCTGTAGTGTGTGATACCACCTATGGCGACTATGGGCTTTGAGGTTAGCTTTACCGCTTGACGCAGACCCTCTATACCCACCAATTTGTAGTTTGCCTTTGTGGTAGTCTCATACACAGAGCCAAAGCCTATATAGTCTATGGGAAGATGCTCCACCTCTTTTAGCTTATCCACAGAGTTTATTGAGTAGCCTATAAACATTTTGTCTCCTACGAGCTTTCTAACCACATCGGGGGGAAGGTCTTCTTGACCCACATGAACGCCGTCCGCAGACACCGCAAGGGCTAAGTCCACCCTATCGTTTACCACAAGCTGAACATTATACCTTTGAGTGAGCTCTCTAAGAACTAAAAGCTCCTCATACATCTGCCTTGTGGACTTGTTTTTAAACCTATACTGGAGTGCAGTTATTCCACCCTTTATGGCGGACTCTATAGTAGATACGAGGTCTCTGTCTTGAAAGTAGCGGTCATCGGTTACGAGGTATAGGGTTAGGTTTGGCTTTTGCATGTCTTCCTCCTGTTGCAAATGATATTCAGTTAGACTATATTATAAGTGATGCAGTTGGAAGAGCTAAAGCAGAAGTTTGAGAAGTTTCTCCGACAGAACGGACACAAGATAACAAAAGGCAGGTTTGAGATAATAGACAAGATAGCCAGCTATGGTCCTCACTTTGAGATAGAAGAACTTGTCCGTTGGATTGCAAACCAAGACAGGTCTATAGCAAGCAGGTCTACCGTATACAGAACTGTTAGACTTCTCCAAGAGTTTGGTGCGGTAAGGGAGGTAATAAAACTTGGCAACAGAACCATATACGAATTTACCGCAGGCAAACCTCACCACGAGCATCTCATATGCGTGGAATGTGGTAAGATAATAGAGTTTTACAAGGAGGAGATAGAAGAGTTTCAAGACAAGGTATGCGAAGAGCACAACTTTACACCTCTAAACCACAGACTTGAAATTTTTGGCATATGTTCAGACTGTATGGTAAGGAAGCATGAGAATAGAAGGCTGGAAGTTGGAGCTTAAAACTACGAGGGCAGGGCATATAAAACCCAGGGAAGACTTTAGCTCTTACCTTAACTCTGCGGTGGAAAAACCACAGGAGCATGTAAGTAAAGAAACCCTGCCAGTAGATGCAAGAATTAGTGCAAAGGTGGAAGAGGTATCCCAAAAGTATGGTATCCCTAAGGAGCTAATCTATGCAATAATAAAGCAAGAGAGCAATTTCAACCCTACGGCTTACAACAAAAACAAGGATGGCACAGAGGATAGAGGTCTTATGCAGGTCAACTACCAGCACAACCTAAGGCTTATGAGAGAATATGGCATAACAGACCCAGACCAGCTTTTTGACATAGAAACCAACATAGAGCTTGGTGCAAGGATACTCTATGAGAACTTCAAAAGGCTTGGAAACTGGGTCATGGCTGTAAAAGCCTACAATGGGCTGAAGGCAGACAACTGGGACTATGTGAGGGGGGTTTTTGAGAAGCTGGCTCTTTTTAGGTGAGGTGCAATGGAAATAAAGGAGCTTACCCAAAAACAAAAGGACTTTCTAAAGACTGTTTTTGAGATTGAAGAACTTCCAGAGGATATGGAGTTGGAGGAGTTTCTTGCCTCAAAGGGTTGTAAGCTATACGAGTGCCTAAGTTGTGGCAAGCTGGTATTTCACGATAATTACGAGTTTTGGAACTTAACGGATTGTTGTGATGACAATTCAAAGTTGGTGGAAGGTGGGCTACTCTGTGAGGTATGCTACTCAAGAACTCCAGAAAACCTAAAGCACTGGATAATTTTCAGACCTACTTACTACAAAGAGGTGAGCTTTTTGCCACCAGAAGGTAAAAATAGGACAACAAAAGAATAAAAGCTAAAGGAAAACTTATAATATCTATATGCCTCTCATAAGGGATATTGAGGAGGTAAAGGAGTTTATAAGAAAAACATCGCAGAAGACCGCTGTTTATGTGGGCTGTGACTCAAAGCAGGTTAAAAACCACACGGTCTTTGTTTCTGTGGTAGTTGTTCACATAGATTCTTCCAGAGGTGCAAGGATATTCTGGAAAGTGGATAAAGTGCCACGCATAAGGTCTCTCAGGCAGAGGCTTTTAGAGGAAGTAAGTAGAGCAGTCTACCTTGCCCTTGAAGTTTCTGAAGTAGTTGGGAATAGACCTTTTGAAGTCCACCTTGATATAAACCCAAACCCAGAGCATAACTCCAGCATCATACTCAAGGAAGCTATAGGTTATGTGCTTGCTCAGGGTCTAAAGCCCGTAGTAAAACCTCATTCCATCGCAGCTACTACCGTGGCGGACTACATTACTGGAAAGTATTAGAAACTTGGTGGGTCTCATATTCAGTGATTAGTCTCTAATACCACTTGAGATATTCCTGTGCCAGTTCTCTAAAGGTTAGACCCTTCTCTTTTACTGGCAGGTAAGTGCCTTGAATTATCTCTTGCTTTGTCTTTATGGCTATGTTCCTTGCCATTGTAAGAAGTATCTCATCAACCTTGCCAATTCTCTCATAGTAAGTCTTGCCTTTGTAGGTAAACTTTAGTCAATAAGAGCCATGAATTTCATAAAGGTTGTCTCCGTAGGATACTTTGCCTTTCTCTCTTGCCTTTGCCATGGCTAACTCATCCTTTGGGTTCATCATGCCAGACAGTCCATATCATGTAGGCTATCATACCAGTGAAAAGCAAGGACATAAGACCTGCCAATAGGTAAATAAGCCTTTCATCCATCTTTTAACCTCCTTATGAGCCTTCTTGCTCTAATATGCAATGAAAGGGCATAAACAAGCAAGGCAAACCATAGAGGTATGCCAGCGGTGATAAAAGCCTTTGCTTGTGGGCTTTCTGACTTAAGCATCAACCCTACAAGACCACCAGTAAGCAAAAGTAAAGCATTCCACACATGGCTAAACAGGTGCTTGTAATAGGCTATTAGCTCCTTTATATCATCGTTGCCCTTCATTCTTAAAGCTCCACCTACTACTGCTGGCTAGTCCCTGCTTTAGCCATTAGACTTTCAATCACTATTTCATCAAAGGGTATGGCACTTGAAAGCCTTTTCTTAGCATCTAATATCTCAATGCCTGCAATTCTACCATGTTGGTCATAGTCTATGGCTATGCCTTCTGCAATATGCTGTGTTATAACAGTAGCGTCTTGGAACTGGATATAAAGGGCATCCACTTCTGGGTCATAGCTTATCTTCATTGCTTAACCTCCTCATTAAAAAAGTATGTGTAAACTGTTATAACAACAATCTCTTCGTCTTCTTCTACAAATATGGGTCTGACTTGCTTGTATTGGTATTGCCTACCATTCCACGTTCTGCCATACGGGTAGGTCTTCCTGCATTCAAGCCTGTTAAGTTCTGCAGGTTGCCATTCTGATGTCAGTATAGTTTCACGCACTTCATCCTCCGTAAAACCTCTGGCTTGCAGTCTTCTCTTTGCATGTTATAACAACCTTATGGGTTTCATGGCTATTCATAGCCATATGGCATAACCATCTTATAACCTAATGCCTTATGGTTAGTTAACCACAAAAGCATGGACTAAACCCTTTCCTTGAAGCGTTTGTCATCCTCGTGCATATCCCATGCAATATAGATAAGCCCAGCAATCAAGACAACAGCCATTAAGTCCATTATGGCTATGCCTATGTTTAGCTCCATAGCTATAACATCCTTAAACGTTTAGCTTATCCATGCCTTTCTTTTAGTGTTCTGTAGATTAACACAGCAAGGAAAAAGGCAATGCCTAAAGCACCAAGAAGGATTGAGACAAAGCCTATAAACTCGTAAATATTCATTGATTTATCCTCCTTAACAAACTTCTTATTTCATAATCAAGGACATACAGTGCGGATAGCATTCCTGCCAATATAAGTATGCCTAAAACAAGAAGCCCAACCTTTAGAGCACCAAGCTGTGATAAAAACACACCAACCAAGCCACCAGAAAGCACAATTATGGCAGTCCAGAGAAGTCCTACCCATTGTCTGTAGCATTCAATTTCAGCCTTCATCCTCTCTAAGTCTCTGTCTTCTATCTAAAGTCCTTGTTTTCCTTCTTCATCCTTCTGGCGGGCGGTCTCAAGGATTTCTGTGAGGAGTAGGCTTGTGGTCTTGCCTTCAGTCTTTGCTTTTTGCCTAAGCCATTCATATAGCTCAGTGGGGACACTGGATGTGAACTTGGTAAGCTGTGGCTTTATAACATGCCTAAGTCCCTTTCTACCTCTTTGCATGACCATACTTTAATGATAGCACTGTATATGTTTATTCCTATGAATATGAATACCTTCAAAGCCAGAATCTTAGAAAACTGGCTTTGGGGGCTGAGCCAAGAACTCAAGCAGTTAATGAACCTGCAAGGCTACAGCCTTAAGACTATCAAGGACAATACCTACCTGTATGTGTGGAGAACTGTAGGTCATGCCAAAGCTGTGTGGAAGTCTCTGGGTAATATCAAAAGGATAGGCGGTATGGCTGTTATTGAGGTATTGGCGGAGTGAAGTGTTAACTACAGGTTAACTTTTGGGCGTCATTTTCTGTGGTTTTCTGAGGCTTTCTGAGATAGCAGACCGTTGATACACAAGGCTTTTAAGAATGGCTTTTCTCAAGGCTTTGAGTGATAAGGTTTTTAACTTGCGGGGGGAGGATTTGAACCTCCGACCTTCGGGTTATGAGCCCGACGAGCTACCAAGCTGCTCCACCCCGCGTAGGGATAAATTATTATAGCATTACAACTCCACCAAGTCAAGAGGGACTTCCGATAAAGGCTCTGCATATCCGCCCTTTACAACCACTATATTCTCAAGCCTTATGCCAAACTTTCCAGGCAGGTATATGCCCGGCTCCACAGTAAAAACCATCCCCTCTTCTATCTTCACATCCTTGTCTTTGCCCTTGTAATAAACCCTTGGATATTCATGTATTTCAACGCCCACACCGTGTCCAAGAGAATGGTTAAAGAACCTGCCAAAGCCCTTCTTTCTTATGTATTCCCTTGCGGTCTTGTCAATCTCTCCCAGTTTCTTTCCTGCTTTTATCTTCTCAAGTGCAAGGAGATGAGCGTCCCTTACCACCATATAAACCTTCTTAAACTCGCTATCCGCCTTTCCCAAAAAGATTGTCCTCGTGAAGTCCGTGCAATAGCCTTTCCACAAAAGCCCCATGTCTATGAGAATTGGCTCACCGTGTTTTATAGTCTTTTGAGAGGTCTCGTAGTGGGGTATAGCAGAACCCTTACCACTTGCCACTATGGCAGGAAAGCTCTCACCACTTGCCCCTGCTTTGAAAAACTCCCCCACAAGCCAAGACCTTACCTCAAGCTCAGTCATTCCTTCTCTTAGCTCATGCAAGAGCCTTTCGTATATCTTATCGCTAATTTTCACCCCTTCCTTCATTATCCTTAGTTCTTCCTCATCCTTTATAGCCCTCATTTCCTTTAAAATGCCCGAAACGCCCTTCCATATAAAGCTACCCTTTAGAGCCTTCCTAAACTCACAACTCACCCTATCCTCTTCATAGCCTACCTTGGAAACCTTTAGTCTTTTTAGGAAGTTCTTTATCACCCTTATGGCATTTTCTTTAATGAGCACCACATCCCAGTCTTTTAGAGTAGACCTGGCTTTCTCGTAATACCTGCCATCGGTCAAAAGATGATAAGAGTCCCTTGTAATGACCACATAGGCATGGCTTGACCTAAAACCAGACAAATAGAAAACGTTAGCCTGCGAACTAAAAACAAAAGCGTCAAGTTTATGCTTTTTCAAAAGCTCCTGGACTTTTTCTATTCTTTTCATGACCTGCCCTCAAGCATTCTTCTGTATTTGTTTACAGTTCTTCTTGCTATGTGTATGCCTTTATCTTTTAGTAGCTTTGAAATCTCTTGGTCAGAAAGCCTGCCCTTTTCAGCTTGGAGTATCTCCTTTATGGCTTTCATTATCTCTTCTTTGCTATGACCTTCCTTTGTCTCCCTTAGGAAAAAGGACCTAAGAGGGAACACTCCTACGGGAGTTTTTGCATACTTTCTGCTAACTATCCTGCTTACCGTTGAGAGGCTAACCTCTGCCCTTTGGGCTACTTCACTAAGAGTTAAGCTCTTTAGAGGCTCTTTCCCAAGCATAAAGCCTGCCTGTCTTTCTAAAATTAGGTCTCCAACCACACGCATAACCCTCCTTCTCATTTCCAATATAAAAGTTATAGGCTTTAGACTCCCTACCGCCTCCACATCCCAGAAGTCTTCCATGAGAAAAACATGCCACTGACTTCCATCGTATTCAAAGACCACATCCACACTACCGCCTTTATACGCCACTTGAGTGCCTTCAAAAGGAGTAAGTTTTAGCTTTGACAAGACCTCTCTTGCTCTTAGGTCTCTGCTTTTGCCCTTTAGCACCCTTAGGACTTCTCTATGAAGCTCTTCCTCCTTAGGGTATAACTCTTCAAGTTGGACAAGTATAAACTCTTCAAGATTTTTACTGGCAACACCCAAAGGTTCAATCTCTTTCATTATAAACTCTCTTATCTCTTCCACATACTCAGGGCTAACTCCGTAGTGTTTGGCTATTTCCTCTATGTCTCCGAGGAAAAATCCCTTGTGGTTAAGCCCAGATATTATCTCAAGGGCTATGTCAAGGTCAAGACCGTCAAACTCATATCTTACTTGCTCTTCAACCTTACTTATTTCACTTTGTGTAAAGATAGGCTGGGGCTCTGCATACTCCTGATAAAACCATCTTGGTCTTGTCTTTAGTGTTAGCTTTATTTGAGGGTTTTCTTCCTGTTTTAGTTCAAGCTCCTGCAGAAGCTCTTCTGAGGTCTTCAAGAGCAGTTCAAGGCTGTTTTCTATTTTCAATAGGAGGCTTGTCCTTACCTGTGGCAAAACCCTTATGGGCTTATCTTTCAACTTTTTCCTCCTGCTTTGCAGTTATAAAAACGCTCACAATTCTGTTGCCTTCCATTTTATCCACCACAAACTTGAACCCATCGTAGAAAAACTCATCTCCTTCTTCTGGAACCTTTGAAAGCTTTGCCATTACAAAACCACCTATTGTATCATAATCGTAATCTTCTGGAAGTCCAAAGCCTATTCTTTTTGCCACAGTTTCCACATCTACCCACCCGCTCACCATGTAGGTATCCTTAGAAACTTTTACTATATCCTCTTCCCAGCTTTCTGGCACATCTCCAAAGAGATATTTCATTATGTCATATACGCTTACAAGACCGGATATTTCTCCATGCTCTCCTACCACAAGGGCAGTTTGAGTGCTATGAGACCTCATCTCCTTTATAAGTTCTGTTATGCTAAGTATCTCTGGCACAAATAGTGCCTCTCTTTTGAAGTCCTTCAGAGGTCTCTTTAGGTTCTTTGAGATGGGAACCAGGTCCTTTACGTATAGCATGCCTACCACGTTGTCGGGGTTCTTTGAAAAAAGCGGTATTTTACCGTGCTTTCTTTGTATTATCTCCTCAATAACCTCTTCCAAGAGGCTATCTTCTGGCAACATAAATATGTCTGGTCTTGGGGTCATAATCTCCTTTACCGTGGTATCCTTTAAGCTTGTAGCCCTTTCCACAACTTCCAAATCCTTCTTATCAAAATATCCAAGAGATATACCCGTTTCAAGCAACTCCATAAATGTATCCTTGGAGTCTTTGCCCTTTTCTTCCACCTCCACGAGACCTATAAGTTTGCTAACTGGTCCTATAAGCACTGTGCGAACCGGTTTCATAAGTCCATGAATAAGGATAAAAGGCACATAGTATATGGGTGCAAGCCTTGTGGTAAAGTGTAGAACTGTGTTTTTTGGAATCACTTCTCCGAAGATAAATATCAGCACGCTTGAGAAAATAACCGCAAAGCCCGCACCCTTTGGACCCATAAGGTCCACAAACAGCTTTGTCCCGTAGGAGGATATGAGTATGTTTACCAGCTCGTTTCCAAGCAGGATGGTAAGGAGCACCTCTCTGGGTTTTGAAAGGAGCTTTAGAAGAGCCCTGTATATCCTTTTCCTTTCCTTGAGTTTGAGAAGATACCTGTTTGCACCAAAAAAGACTACCTCTGAGGAGCTAAAAAAACCAGACATAAATAGTAGGAAGAAAAAGATAAGCACCTCAGTATAGATTGCATGAAACGAGCCGTCCATTCTGGTTTACCTCCCTAACTTCCTGCTCACATTCTTTTATTCTATATTTGCACTGAGAGAAGAAGGGGCAAGGGCTTGGCAGGCTTTCTTCTACAAAATCTTCAATGAACTCCTTTCTCTGAGAAGGATGCCTTGCAGGAACTGTGCTTAAAAGATACTGAGTGTAGGGATGCAGAGGATTCTTGAGCACATCCTTTGATAGACCAAGCTCTACGAGTTTTCCTCTGTATAGAACGCCCACCCTATCTGAAACCCTTTCAACCGCCCTTATATCGTGGGTTATAAGCAGAGTGCTTATACCTTCTTTTTTTAGCTTGAGAAAAAGCTCTAATATGCCTGCTCTGTAGCTCATATCAAGGGCTGAGGTAGGCTCATCTGCCACTATGAGCTTGGGTTTTAGGACTATAGCCCGTGCTATGGCTACCCTTTGTCTTTGACCTCCAGAGAGCTCTTCTGGTCTTCTTTCCAGAAAACTCTCCTCAAGCCCTGCCATAAGCAAAGCCTGAAGCACCTTCTCTTTTCTGTCTTTTTCTTTGTGAACGAGCAGTGGCTCTTGCACTATTTCTCTCACTTTCATGCGCGGGTTTAGAGAGCTCCTTGGGTCTTGGAAAACCACTGAAACAAGCCTTGTGTATTCTTTTCCCATTTGGAAGGGGTCTTTACCTTCAAAAAGAACTCTTCCTGAGGTTGGTTTTTCAAGCCTAAGAATAACTTTACCGATGGTGCTTTTACCAGACCCAGACTCTCCCACAAGAGAGAATATCTCTCCATATCCTATCTCAAAGCTTACCTCCTTTACCGCCCAGATAGACCTCTTGGAGAATAGACCAACGGTGAAGACCTTGGAGAGTTTTTCTATACGAAGTAGCTCCTCTTTCATATAGTCCTGGAAAACCTCTGCTCCTTTTTTGTCTTTATATACTGGTCAAAGACCATGGCAATGTTTCTTATCAAAAGCCTACCTTCTGGCAAGACCTTTATACTTCTGTCCTCTATCTTTAAAAGACCATCCCTTTCCATATCCATGAGCTCTTCTAACTCTGAAGAAAAGTGTTCCTCAAACCTTATACCAAAAGACCGGTCTATTTTCTCAAAGTCACAACGGAAATTGCACATAAGCTCCATTATAACCTCACGCCTTATGAAGTCCTCTTCTGTAAGAATGTAGCCTCTCATGGTGGGTAGTTTTCCTGAGTCAAGGGCAAGGTAATATTCTCTTATGGTCTTGTAGTTCTGGAAATATCCCTCATGAAGCATGCCTATAGAGGTTGCACCTATACCTATGAGGTCTACACCTTTCTTAGTAGTGTAGCCTTGAAAATTCCTCCAAAGAGTCCCATCTCTTTGGGCTTGAGCCAGCTCGTCTTCAGGCTTAGCAAAGTGGTCCATACCTATAAAGACATAACCTGCCTTCTGGAAAAGGTCTATGGTCATCTCCAATATGGTGAGCTTGTCCTCTGGTGGTGGCAGTGTGGAGGGGTCTATTTTCCTTTGCAAAGGCTTAAGCCAAGGCACGTAGGCAAAGTTAAAGACCGCTGTCCTATCTGGGTCAAGCTCTATGGTTTGAAGCAAAGCTTTTCTAAACTTTTCTGGTGTTTGGTAAGGCAGTCCATATATGAGGTCTATGTTTATGCTCTTAAAGCCTAGACTTCTTAGGTCTTTCATAACTCTCTGCATAAGCTCGTAGGGTTGTATGCGGTTTATAGCCCTTTGAACCTCTGGGTCAAGGTCCTGAAGCCCCATACTTACACGATTAAAGCCTACCTCTCTGAGGGTTTCCAATTGACCTTCCGAGAGATATCTTGGGTCTATTTCTACGCTTATCTCCGCATCTGGTGAGATATTAAAGACCTCTCTTATTTTTCCAAAAAACTCTCTTATCTCCTCGTTGCTTAAAAAGTTTGGAGTGCCACCACCCCAATGGAGTTGAACCACTGGTCTTGAAGTATCAAGGTAGTCCTTTAGCATTTCCATTTCTCTGTAGACATAGTCCAAGTATCTTTTGGTGACATCCTTCCTGTGGGAGATTATCACATTACAACCACAAAACCAGCAGGCACTTTCACAAAAGGGTATATGAAAATACAGAGAAAGGGGTCTTTTAGAGAGACTGCTCTGAAAAAGCATTCTCTTGTAGTCTTCTTCTCTTACTCCTTCGTGAAACTCTGTGGCGGGTGGATAGCTTGTGTATCGTGGACCAGGACGGTCATACTTTTTTATGAGACTTTCGTTAAAAATGGTTTTCATAGGATATAAATATAGTCTCTTTTCAAGAGGGGGCATAGCCCCCAAGAGAATTTACTTTACGTAGTCTGTCTCAGTCCTTCCCACCTCCTTTGCAAGCTCTGCCACACAACCTCTGAATTGAAAGGCTTTATCAAAGCCAATGGCTCTAAGGGGACTGTTTCATCCATTGTGTAAAAATAAAGTAAGGAGGCATTAACATGAAACAACCGAACAAGGAGAAGGTAGAGCAATACCGAAAGGAGTTCGGTGAACTACTCAAAGAGCTGATGGCTCAAACCATCGGCAAAATGCTACAGGCTGAGCTGGATGAATTCCTCGGCTACGAAAAATACAAACGCTCCAATAACCCTAACTCCAGAAATGGCTCATACGA
>JAXSOH010000030.1:17888-18242 GCA_037925805.1 Aquificaceae bacterium | reverse complement strand
TTTGGCACATAACCAAGTTTAGCCTCAATTATGGCTATAACCATCTCTTGTGCGGATTTCAAAAGTCCTTCCTGAAGCCCAATCTGTTTACCCTCCTCAAGTCCAATCTGTTTACCTTCCTGAAGCCCAATCTGTTTACCCTCCTCAAGCCCAATCTGCTTACCCTCTTCAAGTCCAAGCCTATACAGAATGTCCTTTTTCAACTTTCTCTTTGGCAATCTTATATCCTCAGGTCTGACCACTATAGGCATAGGCTTTACCTCCTCTGTGAGCCTTATCCTTAAGTTAGGTCTCAGTTCTGTTAGTGTCAAGGCTTTCAATAGATAGTCCTTTCTTTCCTCTTCGTTCATGCTT
>JAXSOH010000030.1:0-17878 GCA_037925805.1 Aquificaceae bacterium | reverse complement strand
AGGGGACTGTTTCATCCATTGTGTAAAAATAAAGTAAGGAGGTGTTAACATGAGACAGCTAAGCAAGGAGAAAGTAGAACAATACCGCAGGGAGTTTAGTGAGCTACTCAAAGACCTTATGCCTCAAGCCATTGTAAAGTGTTAGGAGTTGAATGGGCAAGAGGATATAGTCCCAGCTAATAATTCTTTTTGAGGGTATGTTATGAAGTATGGCAGAATTTACACAAATTTTGAAACAGTCCCGTTTTAAGCTATATATTGGCGATATTACATAGGTAAAAATCTATACTGCGGTGGCTTCTTACGCTCTGCATACAATGTGGGAGATGGACCTAAGCTAACTTGCAACTTGCGTTATTATAACTTAGCCTTTAAATTCTTATGTCCAGAATTTGAGCCTGGTCTTGTCCTTTTGTTAGCTCTATTCTTGCCTTCATCTCTTTCATAGTAGCCAGAGCTGCAACCCTATAATCTTGAGGAGAAGGGTCCATAGGTGCAAGAGCAGCGGCGCGAACCACTTGCATTTTTTTTATGGTTTCTTCTGGAGTTTTCTCTTCTGATGTATCTATAGAAACCTCCCCGCCAGTAATGTAAAGTTTTCCATCGGGACCAAGCGTGTAGTTATAACTTACTTGACCAGCGTATTGACCTCCCACTGCCTTGTGAGCCATCTCGTGAGCCTTTACCTTCTGTTCAATTGTCCTTAGCTCCTGAAGTGCCATGTTTATACTCATATCCTGAAAATTTCTGTCTTCCACCCTCATATGTTTAAATTTAAGCCTTTTAGAAGTTTTAGAGCCTTATAGTTTGTAAGGTCAAGCTGAAGGGGAGTTATAGAAACATATCCATGATAAACCGCCCAATAATCTGTGCCTTCTTCTAAATGCCAACCAAACTCCTCTGCGGTTATCCAATAAAGGGGTCTCCCAGAAGGGTCTGAAAGTTTTAATACCCTTTCCTTGTATGCCCTTTTGCCCTGACGAGTAAGCATAAAGCCCTTTATCTCTTCCCTTGGTAGGTTTGGTATGTTTACATTCAAATAGGTATCCTCTGGCATACCAACTTCAAGAACCTTAAGGACCACCTCCTTTGCTATCTTTGCTATTTGAGAAAAGTCCACATCCTCCCTTCCAAAAGCGGAGAAGGCAACAGAAGGAATGCCTAATATTCTCCCTTCCATAGCACCAGAAACAGTGCCGGAGTAAGTTATGTCCTCTCCAAGGTTTGGACCTTCGTTTATGCCCGAGCAAACAAGGTCAGGCTTTCTACCATCAAGGAAAAGGTAATATCCAAAATGCACACAGTCCGCAGGCGTTCCACCTATAACGGTCCAAAAATCCTCATCTACCCTTCTTATCCTCAAAGGCTGTGTAAAGGTGAGAGAGTGTCCCACACCGCTAAGGTTTCTATCTGGTGCTACTGTTATAACCCTTCCAAGACTTCTTAACTCCTCCCTTAGTGCTCTTATGCCTTCTGAAAAATAACCATCGTCGTTTGTTAGCAGAAAGACAGGCATCGCTTATATTTTATCTCATGGGTTGTCCCAAGTGTGGTGGAACAGGCTTTGTAGATAAGGGAGGTGTGTTGGAGCTTTGCGATTGTAGGTATGAGGGGGTTAACCTTCAAAGATACCTAAACATACCTCCAAGGTTTGTTTCCGCAGAGTTTGAAAACTATATACCTATCTCACCCTCACAAAAAGAAGCTCTTGAGACCTGCATTCACTACGCCTATAGCTTTGAACCAAAAGAGGGAAAGGGTCTAACACTTATAGGTCCTCCGCAGATGGGAAAAACACATCTTGTAGTTGCCATACTAAAGACCGTTTACAGAAAGAAGAGAATAAGAGGGGTGTTTTTTGATACGAAAGACCTTTTTTATAGGCTTCAAAACTACGCAAACACAGAAAAGTATCATCGTTTCATGAACCTGCTTTTGAACGCATCTCTTTTAGCCCTTGATGACTTAGGAAGTGAAAGACTCTCTGATTGGAGAATAGAAACCCTATCTCACATAATAAGCCATAGATACAACTTCCTCAAAAGCACTCTCATAACCACAAACTACCCTCTGCTTAAGCAAAGCGAGGACGAAGTGGCAAAGGCTCTGGAAGAGAGGCTTTCACCAGCTATAGTGGGGAAGATATATCAGATGACAGATGTGATATACCTAAGCACTTAGAAAAATAAAGAAAGCACCAGAGCAGGCATAAGATTAAGCACTTTTACATTTTTTAAAAGGTCAAAGATTTTAAGTGCGGTAAGCACCATAAGCCCACCACCTATAAAAAGTGCATTTGCCATAGAGTGCTCTCTTAAAAACTCGCCGTAAAGGTAAGCAAGAAGGGTTATAGAACCCTGAAAAAGAAGCACATACAAGGCAGAGAAGGCTACTCCTTTGCCAAGAGAAGAGGCAAGAATGATGGAAGAAAATCCGTCCATAAAAGCCTTTGAAAGTATTAGAGAGCTATCTCCCTTTGCACCCTCAAGAATACAACCCATAAGGGTCATAGGTCCAACGGTAAAGAGCAAGGAGGCAGAAACAAAGCCCTTGGCAAGGTTTGACTGTGTTTTTGTTAGAGCCTCAATTCTCTCTTCCAATTTAAGAAAACTACCAATTAGAGAGCCAATAACTAAAAGAAAAAAGACCTTCAGAAGCTCTGGCTTGTTCTCTGAAATGAGCTTTATTCCCAAAAGCAAGGTGAAAAGACCTATACCCTGCATAACAGAGGTCTTTAGCCTTTCTGGAAGGTTTTTGGATATGAGAAGACCCACAAAAGAGCCCACTAAAACAAGCCCTGCGTTCACCAAAGTTCCGAAGGTGGGAAACATCAACCTTCGCTTTTTTGGCTTGATTGAGCTTGAGAGAGTATATCTTCAAACATCTTGTAGAAAAACTCAGCCCTATCTTGGGGTGTATAGTTTTGAAGCACCTTTTCCCTTGCCCTCTGACCTATCTCTACAGCTTCCTGTGGGTTTTCCAAGTAGTAGACCACCTTTTCTTCTATGTCCGCCCTGTCAAGGGGAAGGTAGGTTATTATTTCCTGATCTGGTGTAAAAAAGCCTGGCAAGGTTGCTCTGAAGTCTATAAAGGGTGCACTACCCATATAGGCGACCTCTAAGGGTGCAAAGCCCACACCGGTGGGAACCGCATGAGGGTAGCTAAGTATGGTTGTGTAAGACCTTCCAATTATCTCAAGTGCCTGGTCCCAGCTCTCTATTGGCACGTGCTCGTGTCCCTCTTTGAGGTCTCCTTCAAAAAGACCCACTATTTTGAGGTTTATACCCTCAAGGAAGTTAAGGATATACCACCTTTTTCTGGCGGTTGCGTAGAAGCTTATATCGTTTAGGAACCTTACATAGTCCTGAGGGTTTTCTTGACGCCATTTGTTAAACTCTTCTTGAAAGCTTTGGTTAAACATGGACAGTATATATTCGCTAACATAAAGGATATGTGCCTCTGGGTTTCTAAAGAGAAACTCACCTACTTCAAAAAAGTATGGGATATACTCCTCTTTTAAGTTCTTGGCTACCTGCTGGGCAATTATGTTGGGGTCTACCACAGGTCCAAGGAAGACTGCTTCTATGTCTCTCTCTTCTGAGGGTTTTATCATTTGGCTTGGGTCTACGAAGGGAGTTATATAGAAGGTGCCTCTTTCATGTCCGAGAAACCTCAGGCTGTCCGCATACTTAAGGTCTGTAACCACAGGAAGGAAGTTGTTTGCTCGCCTTAGGTCAAAGAGGGTGGGAAAGTGAAATAATGGCTCGTCTGTAAAAAGGCTCACATGCACAAAGCCGAAGGCATCAAAGATAGGAAGCCTCTCACCATCTCTTTCTCCAAAGACCACACAGCTACCGTTAAGGTCAAGGGTAAAGAGTGGAGAAAAGTCTAATAGTCTGCTTACCACTTCCTGAAGGTTACCCTCGGTTAGGTCAAAGTCCTGAACCTCCACACCTCTTTCTCTGAAAAGCTCAATAAAAGCCAAAATATGCCTGTTTATCCCAAGGTCCTTTCCTTGTGTTAAAAGGGCTATACGCATGGTCTAAAAATCATACCACAGAAATCAGTTTTATTATGTCTTCTTCGGGCATGGGCTTACCAAGGAAATAGCCCTGAAGGTAGGTGCAACCCATATCCCGGAGGATATCCACTTGCTCTTGAGTTTCCACGCCCTCTGCCAAGCTCTCAATCTCAAGACCTTTAGACAATCCTATAATGCCTTCCACTATAACTCTTATCCTTTTATCATTTAATATCTGTCTCACAAAGGATATATCAATTTTTATCACGTTTATGGGTATGCGAGAAATATAGGAGAGAGAAGAATACCCAGTGCCAAAATCATCAAGTGCTACCTTTATACCTGCTTCTCTTAACATTTCCATGTTTTCAATTGCCTCCTTTTCGCCTTCCATGAAGATCCTTTCTGTTATTTCAACGGTTATGTTTTTATGTGCCAGCTCCTCTACAAGACTTTCTATAAACTTCTTATCTTTGAAACTTCGGGCGGATACATTTATGGAAAGTGGGTATTTATACTTTTCATAAAATCTTCTTGCATGCCTTAACATAATACCTTCAAAGCTCCTAAGATACCTGCTGTTTTCAAGATAATCAATAAAGAGGGCAGGGCTATAAACATTTCCATGCTTGTCCTTTATCCTTACAAGGGCTTCAAAGCCTGCAAGTTTCATATCCTTACTATTCCAGTAAGGTTGATAATAAAATACAAATAGGTCATCCTCAACAGCCCTATGAACGAGCTCTATAGCAAGGTTCTGGGACCTTATCCTCTCTTCAAACCCCGCCTCAAAAAATCTCATCTCACCCTCACCTGCTCTTTTGGCGCTGGAAAGTGCTATGCTTGCTTTTTCATGGAGCTCTCCAAAACTTGAACCGTCGTGAGGGTAAAGGGAAACGCCAATATTAAAAGAGAAATTTATTGGTGTGCCACTTATAACAAAGGGTTTTTGTAGAATGTTCTCTATGTCTTTTAGGATTTCTATAGCATCTTCTTCTTTTGAAAGGGACAAAAGAACCCCAAACTCATCACTGGCGAGCCTCGCAGCCATCCCCAGCTTTTCCGAATATTTAGAAAGCCTTTTACCTATCTCTACAAGCACCGTGTCTCCAGCTCTTTCTCCATAAAGCCTATTAATCATAGAAAAGTTGCAAAGGTCTACAAGTATCAAAAGAACAAAGTTGTTTCTCTTTAGGAACTCCTCCGCCCTTGCTCTTAAACCGTCAAGGTTATATAACCCTGTAAGTGTGTCAGAGAAGGTTAATCTCTCTATCTCAGAGGATAGATGGATCTCTCTCGTAATGTCCCTACCCACTTGCATATACACAAGAGAACCGTCAGGAAGTTTGATAGGGTGTATAGAGCTTTCAAGGTAGAAAATCTGGCCGTGCTTTCCTCTATTTACAAATATGGCATGGAAGTCCTGACCTGCCCTTATGGTGCTCCAGAGTTGTCTATAGAATTCGGGTGAATGATATCCAGATTTGAACAACTTGGGACTTTTCCCTATAAGTTCCTCTTTTGAGTAACCAGATGTTTCGCATACTGCCTCGTTTACATAAATTATTTCACCTAACTTATTTGTTATCAAAATACATGATTTTGCCTTTTCAACCGCATTAGATATCATATGGCTTTCTCTGTCTTGCTTGATCTTTCTGAATATAAACTCCAGCGCCTGTTTTATTTCATAAAGCACATCAGCACTTTCTTCGGAGAAGAAGTAGGGCTCACCTGCATACAAGTTAATTACATACTCTACTCTTTCATCCTTTACAATTGGTATGGCACAGGAAGAAAGGATGCCAAACCTGAGCTGTTTTTCTACCCAAGGAGTCATAATAGGGTTTTTCAAAGTGTTTTCGTTTATATATATTTTGTTTCCCCTGTATGCCCTTGCGGTTATTCCTTGACCCTCGGGCAGGTCTTCCCTTGTGGATATAAGGAGGTCTGTCAGGTATTCCTCCGCTTGACCGTAAGAATATACGGGCACTATCAATTCCTTTCCTTGGTCTGGAATGCCAACCCAAACAAGCTTTAAAGACATATTCTTTGTTAGTTGAATACAGAGTTCTCTCAGGGCTTCTTCCTCTGTTTGTGCTCTCAAAATCTCCTCAATAAGGTCAACTAGTAGATGGTAAAGTTTAATTGCCTTCTTTTTCTCCGTTATATCAACAAAAAAGACCAGACCCGCATAAGACCCTTCATAAAGCACCGTTTCAGAAGAGGCCACAGTCCATACCGTGCTTCCATCTTTTCTAAGTAAGGGTAGCTCTTCGTAGATCTGACTGAAATCCTCACCAGAAAGTCTTTTTGTAACAACCTCTTCAACCGCTTTTCTGTAGTCTGGCGGAAAGATCCTTTTTACAGCTGTATAAGAGTCCATTTCTTCAAGTTCCTCTTTAGAATAGCCCAAGAGCTCCGCAAGATAATCGTTTACATATTCTATCTTCTTGGTGTATAGAAACACACCCACATGCTTCGCCTTGTCAATGGCATAGAAAAAGCTCGCTTTTGACCAAAACTTCATAAACTTGTCAAACTCTTTAGAGAGCTTCAAAACTTTTGACACATCCGATTCGTCCGCAGGCTCAATCTCTTCAAAGGAAAGTAAGGCATCTCTAACCTTAGAGTAGACCTCGGGCTTTGCCATAAATATGTGAGAGGTTTCAAAAACATGTTTTTCAAAAACCACAAAAGGCTTCTTCTCTTCTTCCTCTATATCGTCCCAAGTATCGTTATACATGAGGCAGGCATCGACTGAACCTTCTTTTAGGAGATTAAAACCAGAAAGAAAGTTATCTACAAACACTATCTTTATTCTTTCTATATCCAACGCCAAAAGCGGGTATATTAAGAACTTTAAGTAGGGTAGGGCTACGCGTATTACTCCTTTGTCTGGAAGTTTTTCCCTTAACACCAAGAAAAACCTATCTCTCTGGCTCTTAAACTTTGCCACTGGTAGATATCCTCGCTCGTATAGCTTCGAAAGGGAGTTGGGAGAGACGTAATAAAGGTCAAAGAATTCACCCCTTTCTATTCTCTTATGTTCCTCATCAAACCCGCTCAAGGTTTCAAAGGCTACTTTTTCTTGGACAATCTCTTCTAACCTTTTTGCAAACTCTTGCCACCTTTCAATACCTTTCTCCGTATCATGCGGGCATACCGAAAAATGTAAGGCTCTCATAGGGATATTAAGTTTAACATAAGTATCGTCAAAGTGTAGTCAATAGAGAACACTTAGTATTCCCAGACTCTTTAGCACTGTCTATCGGGGACTGTTTCAAAATTTGTGTAAATTCTGCCATACTTGATAACATACCCTCAAAAAGAATTATTAGTTGGGACTATATCCTCTTGCCCATTCAACTCCTAACACCTTACAATGGCTTGAGGCATAAGGTCTTTGAGTGGTTCACTGAACTCCCTGCGGTATTGCTCTACTTTCTCTTTGCTTGGCTGTTTCATGTTAACACCTCCTTACTTTATTTTTACATAATGGATGAAACACTCCCGTCATTTTTTACGGGGTAGTGGACTAAGAGCCACCTTGTGCTATAATTTAGAACATTATGAGGAAGGTTAAAGTAGGCATCAACGGCTTTGGTAGGATAGGAAGGTCACTTTTGAGAGCCTGCCACGGATACGAAGAAATACAGATAGTGGCAGTAAACGACCTTACCGATACTAAGACACTGGCACATCTTCTGAAATACGACTCTGTGCACGGAAAGTTCGGGGCGCGTGTGGAAGCAAAGGACTCAAGTCTTGTAGTGGACGGAGGAGAGGTAAAGGTTTTTTCAGTGAAAGACCCTGCAGAGATTCCATGGGAAGAACTTGGAGTGGATGTGGTTATTGAATCAACAGGAGCCTTCACAAGTAGAGAAAAGGCAGAGCTTCATCTCAGAGGCACGGTAAAGAGAGTAATAATCTCCGCACCCGCCAAAAATCCAGATGTGACACTCGTTCTTGGTGTAAACGAGCATATGTATGACCCAGAAAAGCACAGAATAATCTCCAATGCCTCCTGCACCACAAACTGCCTTGCACCAACTCTGAAGGTGCTTCATGAAAGGTTTGGAGTTAAAAAAGGCTACATGGTCACGGTGCACGCCTACACTAATGACCAGAGGGTTCTTGACCTGCCACACAAAGACCTCAGGCGGGCAAGGGCTGCTGGGCTAAGCATTATACCCACCACCACAGGTGCTGCAAAAGCCATAGGTGAGGTTATACCAGAGCTAAAGGGTAAACTTGACGGGACTGCAAGAAGAGTTCCAGTAGCTGATGGCTCCTTGGTAGACCTTACGGTGGTTGTAGAAAATCCGCCTTCTTCTCCCCAAGAAGTCAACAATGCCTTTAAAGAAGCCTCAGAAGGTAGTCTTAAGGGCATACTTGAATATACAGAAGAGCCTATAGTTTCTCAAGACATTCTTAGAAATCCACACTCTGCTATTTTTGATGCAGGTCTAACACAGGTTTTGGGAGATCTCGTGCACGTAGGTGCTTGGTATGATAACGAATGGGGATACTCCTGCAGGCTCAGAGACCTTATACTTTTTGTGGCAGAAAGAGAGCCAAGCTTTAAGGTTTGATTTATAATTTTATATTCACGGGGTGTAGCTCAGGTGGGAGAGCGTTGGCTTTGGGAGCCAAAGGCCGCAGGTTCAAGTCCTGCCACCCCGAGGGTCCGTAGCTCAGCAGGACAGAGCAAGGGATTTCTAATCCCTAGGTCGGGGGTTCGAGTCCCTCCGGACCCGCTTTTTTTCCTTCATGGATGGGGCTTTAGCTCAAAGGTTTTAAAGGGTATTCCTTCCACAGACCTTCCCTTTCATGGCGATAGCCAACTTAGATATGAAAACCTTCAAAGTCTTGCAAGAGAAATAGCATTAGGTGTTCCAGAGAATTCCATACTCATAGGCTGGTCTCTTGGTGCGAGCCTTTCTCTGCTTATGGCTTATATGTTTCCAGAAAAGTTCAGAGGGCTTTTGCTTATAGGTGGTAGTGCTTGTTTTAAATGTGTTTGGGATAAGAAAAACCTCAGGGGCTTTCTACTTAGGCTTGAAAGAGAAGGAGAAAACTTCCTCAAAGAGTTCAGAAATTTAGCTTATCCACATCCCTTTGAAGACCACATTGACCTACAAGGAGCAAAAAGACTTCTCAAAGACTACATGGAGCTTGACATAAGAGATATACTGCCACACATAACACAAAAGGTCATTATCCTTCATGGCACGCATGACCCTATAACTCCCCTTTCCTCTGCACTTACCCTTTACAACATGTTAAAAAGGTCTAAATTAATAACTTTCTTAGGAGGACACTTCCCAGAAGATGAAAGTCTTATCTTTGAGGTTCTCAAGAGCCTGCAATAGCTACGAGGAGTGGGCAGTCCCTCAGAAATACTCCGCACAAAGGCTCAAAGCTCTTGAAAAGATAGAAGGCTCTGTTCTTGATATTGGCTGTGGGACTGGTATTCTTAGCGAAGGGCTTGATAACGTGGTTGGTATAGATATAGCCATTGGCATGGTTAAGGCTTACAAAGAGAAATTTGGCAGGGTAGTGCTTGGAGATGCCCATGCTCTGCCCTTCAAGGGCGAGAGCTTTGACTATGTGATAAGTAATTTTGCCCTTCATTGGACAGACCTTAAAAAAACCATACCCGAAGCCATCAGAGTTTGCAAAAAGTGCTTTTTATGTGCCATCCCTGTGGAAGGAAGCCTGCCACAGTTTGGTTTCCCCTTTCCAAAGACAGAAGAGGTGTTAAGTCTTCTTGAAGTTAATGCCAAGCTAAGAATCTATCTCCTTGAGGATATCTCCATACCCTTCAGCGGATGGGATTTAGTGAGGTTTTTCCATTATACGGGTTCTTCCTTCAACCCCATCTTCAAAGGTGGTATAATCTCAAGAAAGAGGATTGAAAGTATGATTTATGAAATTGACAAAGCAGTTTTTAGGGTTCTATTCTTTTCTTGTGAGGTTAAGAAATGAGGAGGAGAAGGATGGTTTTGTTTAATGCCCTTTTTATGAGCCTTTTGCTTATCTTTGGTTGTAAGGCACAGCAGGTTCAAAAGATAGACACATCGCCACAGCCACCACAACAACAGAGTAAACCCGTAGTTTCCTCTCAGGTGCTCTTTCAGTTTGAGCAAGAGCTAACTGCTATAGTGGAGGCGGTATCACCCTCTGTGGTAACCATATTTGCCACTCAGGAGGTTTCAGGTATTGAGTTTCCTTTTCCCTTTCCTTTTCAGATACCACCTCAAGAGAGAAGGTCTTTGGGTTCTGGTGTGATAATAGAATATAAGAAGGGTAAGTTTTACATACTCACAAACAGCCATGTGGTTCAAAATGCAAGGGCTATAAGGGTAAGGTTTGATAGGCACACAGAAAAGAGGGCAAGGATAGTGGGCACAGACCCCAAGACGGATGTGGCGGTGATAGAAGTGGATGACAAGGACATACCCAATCCAGAAAGCAGGATAGCAAGGCTCGGTGACTCAGATAAATTAAGGGTTGGTCAGTTGGCTATAGCAATTGGAAATCCCTACGGGCTTGAAAGGACTGTAACGGTGGGTGTTATATCCGCCTTGAGAAGGACAATTGGTATAACACAGTATGAGAGCTTTATTCAAACAGATGCTGCCATAAATCCAGGAAACTCTGGAGGTCCTTTGGTAAACATAAAGGGTGAAGTTATAGGTATAAATACCGCCATATTAGCGGAAGGTCAGGGGCTTGGCTTTGCCATACCAATAAACTTAGCCAAATGGGTTGCAGACCAGCTAATAGAAAAGGGTAAGGTTACAAGGGGTTGGCTTGGTATAGTTATACAGGATATAACGCCTGATATGGTAGAAAGTCTCGGAGTAAAAGAAGGCGTGATAATAGCTCAGATAATGCGCGGAAGTCCTGCGGACAAAGGAGGTCTTAAGGTAGGTGACATAGTGATTGAGGTGGATGGTCAAAAGGTAAGCGAAGTGAGAGAGCTTCAGTTCAATATAATGAGGACAGAGCCGGGCAAAGATATAAGCATGAAGGTGGTAAGAGAGGGTAAGGAGATAAGCCTCAAGATAAGGGTAGGGGAGCTACCAGAGGATAAGCAGGTGGGAGAAGCTGAGCAAGGTCAGGCGGACTTGGGGCTTGCACTTAGAAATCTTACACAAGAGGAAGAGGCAAGACTTGGCACTAAGGGTATTTTTGTAGTTAGGGTTCTTCCCAACAGCCTTGCTATGCAGAGCGGTATATTTCCAGGGGATATTATACTTCAGGTGGGTAATAGACCTGTTTCTAATGTAAGAGAATTCCAAGAAAACATAGACGCTCTTAGACAGGCTGGCAGAGAGAGTGCACTATTACTTATAAGAAGAAGAGGCAATAACCTCTTTATTGTCTTGAGGTTAAGATGATGATACCAGACACTGAACAGGAAATAATAAACCAGTATCTTAAGAAGGTATCCAAGATACCTCTCCTTACTCCAGAAGAGGAAAAAGAAGTAGCAAAAAGGGCAAAGGAAGGAGACCAGCAGGCTTTTAGAAGGCTTGTGGAGTCAAACCTCAGGTTTGTAATAAGTATAGCAAAGCAATATTTAGGGTATGGTCTTCCTCTTTCTGAGCTTATCGCTGCAGGCAATCATGGGCTTATAGAGGCAGCAAAAAGGTTTGACCCAAACAGAGGTGTAAAGTTCATTTCTTATGCGGTTTGGTGGATAAGGCAAGCCATAATGCAGGCACTTTCTCAACAAACGGGTGCGGTAAGGATTCCCATAAAACAGTCTCATCTCATAAATCGCATGAGCAGTATATACAGCAGGCTTTACAGAGAGCTTGAAAGAGAACCAACCTCTGAGGAGATAGCCTACGAATATACAAAAGAAGTGCTCTACAAGGAGTTGGAAAAGGAGCTTGGGCGAGAACCTACGGAGGAGGAGATAGATAAAAAGATTAGAAAAGAAGGCTACAAGATAAACCCAGAAGAGGTAGACAAATGTCTTCAACTTTGCAGAGTTCCCTTGTCTTTGGATGCACCCGTTGGTGAGAACGAGGATACCTTCTTTGTGGACTTTCTCAGTCAGCATGGCACTGCAGAGGTAGAAGAAAAAATAATAAGCGAGGTATTAGAAAAGGAGATAGACGAACTTTTGGACAGGCTTCCAGAAAAGGAAAGAAGGGTCATAGAGTTAAGGTTTGGTCTAAGGGGCGAAGAGCCAAGAACTCTAAGAGAGATAGGAGATATTTTGCAAATCTCCAGGGAAAGGGTGCGTCAGTTAGAGACAAGGGCACTTAGAAAGCTCAGAAACATGGCTATGAAAAGGCATCTAAAAGATTTTCTAAGTTGATGGTCTCGGGTGTTCTTCTCGTAGACAAGCCAAAGGGTCCCACATCTACGGAGGTTCTTGAAGGCATAAAAAGACGCTTTAAGTTAAAGGTAGGGCATGCTGGCACACTTGACCCTATAGCCACTGGGCTGTTGATAGTCCTTGTGGGTGAAGTGACAAAGTTCTCTCAGTTCTTTACTGGACTTGATAAAGCCTACAGGACAATGGCAAAACTGGGTGAGATAACAGATACCTATGACGCAGAGGGTGAGATTACTCAATCAAGACCAGTGGAAGTTTCCTGCCAAGATATAGAAGCTGTGTTAAAGACTTTTACAGGAAAGCTCCTTCAAAAACCTCCACCCTTTTCTGCAAAGCGGATAGGTGGCAAAAGGGCTTATGAGCTTGCAAGAAGTGGTTTAAAGGTTGATATAAAGCCTGTGGAGATTCATGTATATAAAGCTGAGCTTTTGGAATGCAAACTACCCTTTGTGGAGCTTTTCTTTGAGGTCTCCTCTGGCACATACATAAGAAGCCTAATTCATGACCTTGGACTGGAGCTTTCCTGTGGTGCTCATATGGTGGAGTTAAGAAGGTTAAGGATAGGTAGTTTCAATGTGGAAATGGCTATATCCTACAACAGACTCTTATCCTTGGAAGACCCTTCTGGGCTTTTAATCCCAGTGGAAGAGGCACTCAGTTTTATGCCAAAAATAACCCTTGGCGGTGGACTTTCAAGAAGAATAAAACATGGCTCTGCCATAAGGCTAAAGGAAAGTCTTGAGAAGACCTTTGTAAGGCTCTACGAAGGCGATACCTTTATAGGAGTTGGTCTCATTGAAGATAATACTCTCAGACCCTACAGGCTTATGCAAGGGCTTTGAGTTTTTCTTCTATATCATGCTCCACCAAAGCGTCTATGAGCTCGTCCAATTTACCTTCAAGCACATCTCCAAGTCTGTATAGGGTTAGGTTTATTCTGTGGTCTGTAATTCTATTTTGTGGAAAGTTGTAGGTTCTTATCTTTTCGCTTCTTTCTCCTGTGCCTACTTGTTGTCTTCTTTCCCTTGCAAGCTCCTCTTCCTTTTGCCTCTCATAGAAGTCTTTTAGCCTTGCGTAAAGAATCTTTAGGGCTTTTTGCCTGTTTTGAAACTGAGACCTCTCGTCTTGACAGGATACGGTTATGCCAGTGGGAAGATGGGTTATTCTTACTGCGGTTTCTGTAGTGTTCACATACTGACCACCTGCACCGCTTGCCCTAAAGGTTTCTATTTTTAGGTCTTTTGGGTCTATTTGAATCTCCGTTTCGTCCGTTTCTGGAAGGACTGCCACCGTTGCAGTGGAAGTGTGTATCCTTCCTCCCGCTTCAGTTATTGGCACTCTTTGAACCCTGTGGACTCCGCTCTCAAACTTAAGCCTTGAATATACACCCTCACCCTCAATAAGGACAGATACTTCCTTGTAGCCTCCAAGACCAGTCCTATTGGTAGAAAGAAGGCTAAACTTCCAACCCTTTTCTTCTGCATACTTTTGATACATGCTTAAAAGGTCTGCCACAAAAAGCGCCGCCTCCTCACCGCCTACGCCTGCTCTTATTTCTAATATGACGTTCTTGCTGTCCCTTGGGTCCTTGGGAAGTAGCAGGACTCTTATGTGTTTTTCTGTCTTCTCTAACTCCTGCGTAAGTCTTTCTATCTCTTCCTTTGCGAGGTCTTTTAGCTCTTCGTTTTTCAAAAGCTCTTTTGCCTGCTCAAGGTCAGAGAGTAATTTCTTGTAGTCTCTATACGCCTTATAGACCTCTTCTAAGTCCTTTAGTTCCTTTCCAAGTTTTGTGAGTTTCTCCCTGTCTGAGACCACCTCAGGACTGCTAAGCTGATACTGTAGCTCCAAATACTTTTGCTCTATGGATTTTAGCCTTTCCTCAAGCTCAGGGCTTAGCATTATCCCTTGCCCTTTAGCTCCAAGAAGGCTGGCTTTACCCTTAGCTTACCTGTATAAAAGGGGTGGCAGGCATTACAGGTCTCAAGGTAAACAGTTCCACCCTTTGTGGAAAGCAGTGTAAAGTTGTTTCCACAACCGCATACAAAATGTGTAGGTTTGAGCTCTGGATGTAAACCCTTCTTCATCCTTTCACCTCCATGAAACCTTCTATTATAACAGATTTTAGGCTTTCCACAGCAGTCTGCAACTGGTCAAGGCTTTTCACACTACCCTGCACCAAGTCATCCCTTCCACCACCACCGCCACCAAGATGTTTAGAAACCAAGTTCATGAGTTCTTTAGCAGAAAGCCTATCCGTAAGCTCCTTTGAAAGTGCTATAAGGCATGACGCTTTTTCTCCCCTTTTGCTAAGGAGAAAGACTACCGCCCTGTCTGTATTGTTTCTTATCCTGTCCGCAAGGACAAGCATATCCTTTGGCTCAACTTCCTTAAGCACGCCAAAATAGAAGTCTACCTCTCCCACCCTTTCTTTCTTTACATCTGAGAGGCTATCCCCAGCAAGTAGCTTTTCCTTTAGTCTGCTTATTTCCCTTTCCTTTTCCCTTAGCTCCTCTGCAAGCCTTTGCACAGCCCTTGGAACATCCTCTGAGGAAACCCCAAAAGACCTGGCAATTTCAAGAAGCCTTCTCCTCTCTTCAAAGGCATGCTCTACCGCCCACCTTCCCGTCTTTGCAATAATGCGTCTTACACCTGCACCCACAGAAGACTCCGAGACTATCATAAAGTAGCCTATGTCTCCACTTCTTTTCACATGAGTCCCACCGCAAAGCTCCTTTGAAAAGTCCCCCACGCTAAGGACTCTTACCCTCTCTCCATACTTTTCCTCAAAGATGGCTATGGCACCGCTCCTTATGGCGGACTGGTAGTCCATCTCTTCCACCAATACGGGCTGGTTTTTCATTATCTGCAGGTTTACAAGCTCCTCCACCTTCCTTATTTCCTCTTCTGTGAGAGGCTGAAAGTGTGTAAAGTCAAAACGCAGATACTGGTCTGCCACTAAAGACCCTGCCTGACGCACATGCTCACCAAGCACCTCTCTCAAAGCAGAGTGTAAAAGATGCGTTGCGGTATGGTTTCTTTTTATGTCCTCTCTCCTTTCCTCCTCTATGCGTGCAAAGGCTCTGTCTCCGAGCCTTATTGACCCCTTTGACACATAACCTATATGTGCTATCACACCCTCCACTGGCGACTGAGTGTCCTCCACAAAAAAGAGACCTTCTGAGGTTTGTATAATACCCCTGTCTCCTATTTGACCACCCCTTTCTGCGTAGAAAGGAGTTTCCCTTAGAAATACCTCGCCTCTCTCTCCTTCCCTTAATTCAGAAACAAGCTCACCATCCTTTAAAAGTGCTATGACCTCTGTGTGTAGGCTTGTCTCTTCGTAGCCCAGAAAGGTAGAGGTTTTCCCAAGCTCCTTTAAGTGTTGATAAACAGGCTTTGTAGCCTTTACCTCTATCTTAAAGTGTTTTCTTGCCTTTTCCCTTTGCTCTTCCATTTCCCTCTGGAAGCCTTCCATATCAACCCTTAGACCCTTCTCCCTTGCCATGTCTTCAAGGAGGTCAATGGGAAAGCCATAGGTATCGTAAAGACTAAACACAAGATTTCCAGGTATAAGACCCTTTTCCGCCTTTTGAAGAACCTCCTCTGCGTAAGGCATACCTCTTTTGAGAGTGTTTATAAACCTCTCCTCCTCCGCCTTAACTACAGACTTTACAAAGGACTTTAACTGAAGAAGTTCAGGATAAGGCTCTTTCATTATGTCCACCACAAGGTCAATACCCTTATAGAGAAAAGGCTCTTCTATTCCCAGCTTGTAGCCATATCTCATGGCACGTCTTAGAATTCTTCTTATCACATAGCCCCTACCTGCATTGGAAGGAAGAACACCATCACTTATGGCAAAGGTTAATGCTCTAAGATGGTCTGCTATTACCCTTAAGGCACTGTCGGTTTCAAAGTTTTCTCCATAAACCCTTCCAGAAAGCTCTTCACCAAAGGCTATAAGAGGTCTTATAAGGTCTATTTCAAAGTTGGTCTTTGTCCCCTGTAGCACGCTGGCAACTCTTTCAAGCCCCATACCCGTGTCTATGTTAGGCTTTGGCAAAGGAGTCAAGTTTCCCCTTTCATCCCTGTTGTATTGCATAAAGACCAAGTTCCATATTTCAAGGTATCTCTCAGGCTCGTATTCTGGACCCCTATCCACGTATATCTCGGAGCATGGACCGCAAGGACCCGTATCACCCATCTGCCAAAAGTTGTCTTCCTCTCCCATTTTCCATATGCGGTCTTCCGAAAGCCCTATGTGGTCTCTCCATATAAGAAAGGCTTCTTCATCCTCTCTAAAAACACTTACGTATATCCTCTCCTTTGGTATCTTTAGATATTCGGTAACGAACTCCCAAGCGTATTCTATGGCTTCCTTTTTAAAGTAATCTCCAAAGGAGAAGTTTCCAAGCATTTCAAAAAAGGTATGATGCCTTGAGGTAAAACCTACGCTTTCAAGGTCATTGTGCTTTCCAGAGACCCTAAGACATTTTTGGCAAGAAACCGCCCTCGTGTATGGTCTTTTTTCTATGCCAAGAAAAACATCCTTAAAAGGCACCATTCCAGCATTTACAAATAGAAGAGTTGGGTCCTTTTCTGGAATAAGGCTTGCGGACTTTACCCTTGTATGCCCCTTTTTTTCAAAAAAGCTCAAGAAAAGCTCACGGATTTCATGCCCTGTCATAAGCATAGAATTATACACAAAGTGGCAACACAGACAAGCTCTTGGGTTATATTTATTAGCATGAGTTATGTTATCAACACCATAGAAGACCTTGAGAGGATACTCAGGGAAAACCCCGAGTGGCGTGAGAGAATAAGAACTCTAATACTGGAAGAGGAACTCAGAAGGCTTCCTGCAAGGTTTGAAAGGTTTGTAGAGGAGGAGTTCAGACCACTGAAGGCGGACGTGGAGGTGCTGAAGGAAGATATGAAAGTGGTCAAGGGCGATGTGGAAGTGCTAAAGAGCGATGTGGAGATTCTCAAGAAAGACGTCGCTATCCTTAAGATAGATGTGGCAAAGCTAAGAGGAGAAAGTTTTGAGAGAAAGGTCAGAGAAAACGCACCTGCCTTCCTTGGTAGGGTTATAAGAAGACTAAGACCTATAGACAAGTTTACCCTTGCGGACATACTGGACGATGCCATAGATAGTGGTCTTATAGACGAAGACATGAAAGACTTTGCTCTAAAGGTTGACTTTGCTGGCAAAGGAAGGCTAAAGGAAACGGGAAAGGAGGTTCATTTAGCACTTGAGGCAACTTTGACCCTTTATCCAGAGGATGTGGAAAAGGTCTTCAAGAGGGCTATGATAATCTCAAAGGCGGTGGGGCAAGAAACCATTCCTGTTGTAGTTTATCTAAACGCAAAGGAGGAAGCACTTTCCCTCGCAGAAGAGATAGGCGTTTTGACGGTAAAAACGGTAGCGGAAGAAGCCTAAGAGAGTAGCCTTTCAATTTCCTTTCTTGTCTCTTCCACGATTTCTTCGTAGCTCT